>DIRN01000033.1 GCA_002426645.1 Firmicutes bacterium UBA5435
CACCTAGCATTTACCTACTCAATTTTGGAGCTTCCTCATTATATTATCAAAATCCTTAGTGGAAATCATAATATATTCGCTCCTTTTTAAAGAACCTACACTTTAGGTATGTCTTGGAAAGTCCCAGTCTCTGCTGACTCCTTGGCTGCTAAACACATTACAACGCTCAAGATACCAGCCTCAAGGGGTGCCACTGAATCTGCCTCACCCTTAATCACTTGTATGAAGTTTCGTGCCAAGACAGTATCACCACCACCATGGGACATAGATGAAGTATCGAACTTATGCACATCTACCCTTGGACTATGATGCATCATAACCTTTAGCTCACTTTTTCGCCAATCAAACTCTAAAGTGCCTTTATAACCTAGGAGCCTTGCTCCGCGCATACCTGCGGCCTTACGCGCGAAGAAATTCTGAGAGTATGATACATGCATGCCAGTCTCGTATTGAATAAGAGCACTCGATGAATCCTCGTTACCTGTATCCTCAGCAAAACAGCACCATGGACGATTAGTATCAATGATGATCCCTTTTGTTTCGCCCCTAGTGTAATATGCGTGGAAAGGACTTTCTAAACATTCTTCTTGTTCCTGACAGTCCTCACATCTGAGGTTAGCTGGTTTATCACCTTTGAAGATCTGCTTTGACTTCATTGCTGCTATCCTTATAGGTTCAATGCCTAACAAGTAGTTTATATAATCAAAGTCATGAGTAGCTTTTTGAAGAAAGAGCCCACCAGTCTCAGATTCATCTCTATACCAGCCCTTAAAATAGATTGATCCATAAGGTACATTATTCACCGCTTGCACATGTTCGATAGTACCAATAGTACCTGAATCGATTATTTCCTTAGCTATCCTAACCAAGGGAGTTACTCTAAGAGGAAATGACACCACTACCTGACTCTTACTTTTATTATATGCTTCTTTTAGAAACCTTAGATCATCCATATTCGTAGCAATGGGTTTCTCTAAGAAGAGAGGTAAGTTTCTACTAAGAACCTTTTCTGCCATTTCCGCGTGTAACGAGCACCTAGTACCTATGAGCACACCATGAAGTTCTTCTTCTTCAAGCATCTGATCTGAATTAGTATAGAAGCCCACTCCACTAGTGTCTATACCCTTCTCTACCATTTCCACTCTAATCTCATCCGCTCTTATATCAGTGATAGCTGTTAATCTGGTTCCTGCCTTAAACTTATCTATGTGATTAATTACAGAGCGTATTCTGCGCCCATATCCAATTACTCCTAATCTTATAGTCATAGAAAATCAGCGAACTCCCTATTTTAAAGGGAAAAAGAAACGCTTTCTCTCCTTTCATAATAGCAGTCATGAAATGTCTTGATTATAGATCTTCTGTATATACCGGCCTCGTTATCTTAGTGCTCAAATTCTTTGGTTTAGCATGTCTTAAGTATAACATAATTTTCAAAAGATTGGAAGACTTTTCTCGATAAACAAGTTCTTGATGTATTGAAAACATAAACCCCATCTGACAAAATCAGATGGGGTCAAAATAAAACTATCATTTATCTTACTTTAGGTAAGCTCCTTCAAGCTTTCTAAATGCTCTTAGTGTATCATCTATCTCTTCATCGCCCCAGCTTTCATGGATACTTAGATTAAACTGAACTGAAACTGCTTCATGGGCATTAGGGCATGGAAATTCTCTATTGGGATCGCCTTTATACTTAGGGCTATTCCATGGGTAACCACTAGTACCGAAGACCCGACGGTTTTTAAACCAATCCTTCTCATGAGGAAAAGCATCGTAGCGTGGATTTATAGGGATCCCTTCAGCTGCTAAGGACCTGCAGTAAGTCTCCTTATCACAGCTGATCTTATCTACAGCTACCTGTATTCTCAAGAACCAGTAACTAGGTTCAACGCCTTCAATTTGTTCTGGAATGAAAACAGACTTTAAATCCTTCAAGCCAGCCCGAATTTTCTCTACAACAGCCCTTCTATTCTCAACGATCTTAGGTAGTTTTGCCAATTGAACTCTACCAATGGCTGCTTGTAAATCATTTAAGTTATAGTTCAAAGAAGCCACACAGTTAGTTGAGCCTTGTGGTAAACCAAAGGGCTTCCCACGATCTGAAGCCTGCCTAGCTCGCCAATAAAGCTCTTCACTGGAAGTATACACTAAGCCGCCTTGCCCTCCTGTACAGTGATGCTTGCCAAACATAGTAGAAAATGCTGCTATATCTCCAAAAGAGCCCACTAATTTCCCATTTATCTTAGCACCATGTGCTTGTGCACAATCCTCAACCACTGGAATATTATGTTTCTTAGCTATTTCTACTATTCCCTCAATATCTAATGGTTCTCCAGCTATGTGCCCAATAAGGATAGCACTTGTCAAAGGAGATATTAATTTCTCTATCTCTTCTGGTCCTGTGTTATATGAAAACGGCATTGCATCAGCAACCACAGGAATACAGTTTATCATAGCCACAGGCATTACTCCACCTGGATCTGTTATTGGACTTACAATGACTTCAGTAAATGGTTCTAGATCTAGTGCTCTCAACGCTACGTAAACAGCAGTGGTTCCGGAATTTACTGCATCTACATATCCTCCATCCATAAACTCTGCAAACTCTTTACAATATGCCTCTTCCTCTGGCCCATTATATCCAAAAGCATTGCCGCTTTCAATGGCGCGATCAAAGAGAGAATTCACTGCTGCCCTTTCTTCTTCCCCAAGAAGTCCTCTACCAGGCATAGGAGTTGTACGCACCTTTGGTCCTCCATTGATAGCTAGTTCCTCGAATTTGACTTTAGATACCATAGTTAGCAGCCCCCTTAAAAAGTTTTAGTTTTATAGAAAAGATTATAAATACCGTTCTATATATTAACGTATTCGACGCGGCTTCGCAAAACCCTTCTTTCTTTGGGATGTTTCCAAAGTTTTAATTTAAACTTTTGTATTATAAACCATTTTAAATGAAATATAGTAAAACAGTGAGATAAAAGGAGCATCATGGAACTCAAAATTCATAATCTCTATAAAGGATAATTTTCTGGTGTAAATGGGCTTTAACAAGGTTACAACTCTGTTGACTTTATAGCGAAGCTATAGTATCATTAAGATGACAAAAGAAGATTTGACGGTATACGCCTAATCTTTCTTACCCTAAAGAGCGGGGGACCCATTAAGGTGAATCGTGAGTAACAATAGTTACCACGTAGGGTTAACTTTTTCGATCCGAACCATAAGCTAACCTCGCAGGCGTTGAAAAAGCGAATGTATCGCTCTGTTATGAGCGGCTGACGTTCGCTTTTTTTGATACCCCCACCTGCTCTTTTGAGCAGGTGGGGCCTGAAACGAATTGTCAGCCTAGGTCAAGAGAGACTTTCTAAAATGGGGAGGGAAGAGCTATGTCCAGATTAACAGAGAATAGTCTATCAACTCTTCAAGCAAAACATTTTTCAAAAAGAAAGGAGAGGGAAAATATGACATTCATAGAAAGGACTAGAGAGGCGTTACTCAAGGCTTTACTAACATTATCTGAGGCCTTGGATGAAGAATCGTCAATTACATTGGAATCGGTATATCCGGAAAACGAGTTTGAGCTGGGCAATCTAGCTCCTCAAGATCGAGTCGATATAGTAGTCAGCTCAGACGTAGGCGAATTGTCCATCTATGGCTTAGAGCAATCTTATGTACCATATAGAGTTCGAGTCTGGAATTAATAAAAATCACCAATAGGACTTATTGATGGGATAATTTAGTCACCACATAAATAATAAAAGATATAGTACTGTGGCAGAAGACGCTTCAAAAATTCGACGATCCGCGACGCCTTCGTTACAGAATCAGGAAGTGCCCCAAATGGGGCACTTCCTCATATCTATTTACTTACACGTACCCATTGACGAGTTGGAATTAAAGGTGAAATAAAGGTGCTAACTGCATCTTGGATAGCCTTGTCTCTAACATAAGGCACCATCTTTTGATTTGGAGGTGGAAGATAGAAGTATGGTACGGGATATGCCCCTTTATAATCAATAAGATACGAAGGGGATACTTCCTGCCATGTGCCTGTAGCCCTTCTTTTATATATCATTCGACCTGTTTTGGCATCTATTACCCTTCCCTCTATTATCACTTCAACAGTTGTCACCTGCTCCACTGCCCAATCAATCTTACCATCCTCGTGTTTTTTAACGAGAATAACTCTGTTATCGACTTTCTCAGTACAATCAATTACCTCACCTATAAATATGGCATCAGCACCCACCTTGTTGCCATATTTCTTGGCTTCTGAGGGCATGATAAGTTCGTCTGTAGTCAGGCTCATGCTTGAAAGAACCCCATGAGCATATAATGGATCAAGACACGAGTACCACGGAGATAAAGACTTAATTGCCGCCTCTGTCATTATCATTCCAAGCCCTTTATAAGTATAATCATTAAATCGAAGTACAGCTATACTCTTAACGTTTTGCATTTCAGGGACCTCAGGGGGAACGATGATAGCCTCCATTGGACCAATACAGCCAGAGAGGAGAATGAGTGAGGTTAATGAAATTAACAAAACCACTATCCTCATCCACCTAGGCCAGTTAACCCTATAAGCCATAATTTATCCCTCCTTTTAAAATACGCTTAATTACGTCTTAATGATTCCATTGGACTTAGTCGCCTTGCCTTTAATGCAGGTATTACGCTTGCTAGGGAAGTAGAGACAACAGCCACTACCAATGCGAAGAAAAAATCCCTAGCCCGGATTGTAATAGGGATATACCCAGTATAGTATATTTCAGGTATCCTAACAGGATACCTAATTAGGACGGAAATAACTAAAAAAGAGAAAATCCAACCTAATAGTCCACCTAAAGAGCCTAAGATAGCGCCCTGCGTGAGAAATATACGTTGAAGAGAACCATTGGAAACTCCTAATGCTTTCAACATGCCTATAGATTCCTTCTTGTGAAGAACTTGAATATATAGAAGATTTGCCACTCCAAAACCTGCAACCACGAAGGTGAAAAAGACTATGCTTAGCATTACCCTACGCTCTAGGGCTAGCGATATAAGGAGAGATGGGTTCTTCTCATACCAAGTCCGCACCCACATCTTCACTCTTCCCTGTATTCTTTCTGCCATAAGGCTGGCTTTGGCAGGATCCTTAAGCTTTGCGCCTATACCAGTAACACCTGGAGCCTCCAATAGACTTTGAGCTAAATTAAGGTTTATGTAGACTAGGGTGCTATCATGGGAATAATAACCTGTAGAAAAGATACCCTTTACCACTATCTCTAATTTATTACCAGAGTATGAAAGAAGGGTTACTTCATCGCCTACCTTAGCCCTTATATCCCGCGCTAATGCGCTGCCTATAACCACACCTGCTCCCTGAAATTCACCTTCATCAAGATACGAACCTATACCTGTAACTAGAGTTTCCTGTCCCCAATCCACACCTTTTATCATCACATTAGAAGAGGTATCATTATAGGAGATGAGCCCATTTCCCGTAAGATATGGCGATGTAGCAAGTATGCCGTCTATTGAATATAGTTCTGCTTCGATAAACTTATGATCCTGGATAAAGCTCCCTTCTCCTTCTTCTACCATTATATGAGGGGAGGCTATTAGGAAACGTTCAACTAAAAATTCATCTAGCCCATTTGCAAAGGAACTTATAACTATAAGAAGTAGTACACTTGCAGCAATGCCTAATACAGATGCAAGGGTGCTTCTCCATGAAGAGAATGTAAACTTGCTGGCTATATAGAGAACAAAGGAAGGTACCATATTACTACCAACTCCTACTTGCTCCAAAATTCCTCAAATAATTGCCAAATTTGATGACGCCGGGGTTCTTTGGGCCAAAGCTCAAGGGGTTCTTCAGGAGTTCTCATGGCCCCTACTATATTTGAGACGAGATCTTCATCTCCTCTAAGGAATTCCTTTATAACGCTGCGTTTAGTAGTACCTGCAATAGGGCAAGGACTTCGTAAAGGTTTTAGCCCCATTGAAGATAAAGTCTCTTCTATCTCACTCTCGCGAAGATAAATAAGGGGTCTAACAATAGTTATGCTGCTACGATCCATAAACCTTACTGGCGCCATGGTCTTAAGTTTCCCATTATAGAAGAGATTCAATAGAAAAGTCTCAACAGCATCATCTACGTGATGACCCAGGGCAATCTTATTAAATCCTTCTTCTTGCGCAAATTTACTCATAACTGCCCTTCTAAAGTAAGAGCAAGTGGCACAAGGATTCCTTCCATCACCCTTGAAGGCATGTTCAGCTATGTGAGTTCGAATAAAGTAATGTGGTATATCAAGGTGCTGACAATAATTCTTAAGATGTAGTAAGGTCTCTTCTTCATAAGAGCCACCTTGAAAACCTAAATCAACGGTTAAAGCAGCTAATTTTATAAAGAAAGGCAGTTCTTTTTCAAGGCGCTTCATAACCTGTAGAAGGAAAAGGCTATCTTTGCCACCAGATAGCCCGATAAGTACACGATCATCATCAGTGAACATATTGAATTCCACTATTCCTCGTAAAACTTTCCTGAAATATCTCTCATTAATATCTACCATGGAAAGACTTACCGCCTCATTAATGTATTCTAATCTAGAAGTTCTACATACTCCTAAAAAATCCTTCAAACATTAAACCGGAACGTGATTATATCTCCATCCTTAACTATATAATCTTTGCCTTCCAGACGGGTCAGACCCTTTTCTTTACATTTAGACATTAAACCTTCAGCTGCTATATGTGAAAAACTTGTGACTTCAGCTCGGATGAATCCACGCTCAATATCTGAATGAATCTTTCCAGCAGCACGCCGGGCATCAAGACCATCAGTGATAGTCCATGCCTTTACTTCATCCTCGCCAACTGTGAAGAAGGATATAAGACCTAATCGGGCATAAGCAGCCTTGGCAAGACGAGAGATACCAGACTCCTCTATTCGAAGGTCCTCCATAAAGACCATCCTATCCCCTTCCTCTAAGGCATTTATCTCTGACTCTATCTGAGCAGATATTACTATATAATGCATCTGATCTGCATTTAATCGTTCCTCAAATTCTTCTTTACCTGGATATTCCTGCTGACGAAATTGTGACTCATCTACGTTAATCACCACTATCATAGGTCTGGCTGTCAAAAAATCAAATCCTGAGATGAGCCGTTCTTCCTCAGAGGTTAAATCTAATCCAGCAATAGGCAGCTCTTCCTCTAACCGTTCCTTACACTTAAAAAGGACTTGTAATTCTTCTAGGTTCTCCTTCTTTTTCTTACCAGACTCTATCCTTTGAATACGCTTTTCTACAAGATCCAAATCAGAGAAGATAAGTTCCATCTTTGTTTCATCATAATCCCTGAGTGGATCTATAGACTCGTAAATATGAGGATATGTTTCATCCTCAAAAGCTCTGACTACTTGTATCAAGAGTTCTGAACCACGTACATGCTGTAGGAAAGGATTAGCCTTTCCTCCTGAACTGCTTGCAAGTCCAGGGATATCTGTAAAGTCCATTTGCGCGTAAACTACCTTACGCGGTTTGTAGAGCTCAACTAAGAAGTCTAAACGTTCATCTGGGACACGTGCTATTCCTAAATTCGCATCCTTCCGTTTATAGCTATTTGTATCTTCACCGGTAAGTAGTGAAAAGACTGTGCTTTTACCTACCCCCGGTAACCCAATAATCCCACATGTTAAACCCATTATCAAAGTTCCTCCAGACACGAACAAATATTCGAATTATTATAGGATGCCCTGTAAGAATTTCACAGCTTCCCTTATATCCTTTTCAGGGTCTTCCCCTACTTCCCTTTCTATGGTGTAGAAACCATCATAACCCATATCCCTAAGTGCTTCTATATATCTAGGAAAGTCTACATCTCCTTTCCCTAAGGGAGTCTCACAAAAATAATCTTCCAACCTTAAATCACCTATGCCACCTTGAGCAAAGTAATCATAGATAACCTTTGGGTCTTCCTGTTTCTTCATTATACCGTCCTTGGCATGTGTATGAACTATATGTCCTTCTAAGGCTCTAACTCCTTCAACTGGATCATCTCCAGTCACCATAACCAGATTAGCTGGATCATAATTTACTGCTACTCCTTGAGTCTCAAGGCTAGATAAAAATTTCTTTAAGGTTTTAGTTTTTTCCGGTCCTGTCTCAATAGCAAAGTAAGCGCCTACTTTTTCTCCGTATTCACCTAGCTCATTGCAGGCTTCGGACATTATCTTCCATACATCTGAGCCATCGTCTTCAGGTATTACTCCGATATGTGTAGTTACAACATTAGACTCTAAGTCACATGCTAAATCCATTATCTGTTTAGACTTCTCGATCTTCCATTTATTATCCTCTTTAATGGCAAAACCATGGCCCCCTAAGTCTCCACAGATAGCGCTTACTACCAAGTCGTGACTTTTTATAAAGCTTAAGAGTTCTCTACGAGCTATACTTGAGAGGTTATCTGGATCCATTTCTCCAGAGACAGCATATATTTGAATCCCTGATGCTCCAACCTCACGCGCCTTTCTAATGCCTTCTTTAATTCCCAATCTAAAGGAGTCCACCATGACACCTATCTTCTTTGCCATCTTTTCTCCTCCCGAAAATATAATCTTAGTTACGCTGCTTCCTTAGATATCAAGCCTTTAATAAAATCACGTATCCACCTGAAAATAATCACAAAGATATTAGCTCTTTCTACGTCTTCAGCAGCAACTACTTCACCTCTAATTATCTCTCGTCCTTCATCATAGACCACAAGCTCCCCTATTTTCTCGCCTTTTGCAACTGGTGCCTTCAGGCCTTTAACTAGTTCTATTTCTTTAACGATCTCGCTATCATCCTTACCTTTAGGAATCAGGAAGGTCATTGTCTCTTTCATTACTGCATCTACCTTCTCCTCACGACCTAAAGGTATTGAGACGCTTCCAACAACCTCACCATCCTTAAATGAAATGGATCTAAAGTTATAGAATCCATAATCTAAGAGGCGTCGAGTCTCAGACATGCGTGTCTCTTCGCTATCTGCACCTAATATAACGCTTATAAGTCGTACATTTGCCTTCTTGGCTGTAGCCACTAGACACCATTGAGCCTCCTCAGTATGTCCTGTCTTCAATCCATCTAATCCCTCATAACTCTCATACGGATTAACCAGTCTGTTGGTATTTGCATAACTATAATTCTTTGCCTCTATCTTAATGAGCCATCTGGAAGTCCAATCCAGGATAAGGGGATGTTTCAAGATCAGCTCACGAGATTGAAGGTAAAGATCGTATGCACTTGAATAGTGATCTAATGAGCTAAGGCCAGTAGAATCTTGAAAATGAGTATCTTTAAGGTCCATAGCCTTAGCCTTATCATTCATCATCCGAACAAAATTTTCTTCAGAGCCAGCAATATGCTGAGCAAGAGCATAAGAGGCATCATTGGCGGAGGGAACAGCTATTGCCTTCATAAGATCCTCTACGCTTATCTTATCGCCTTCGCTTAACCATATACGCGAACCAACTACATCAGAAGCCTCTTTACTGATTGTTACTACATTAGTAAGATTTATTTCTCCGTTATCAAGTGCATCCATAGCTATGAGCAATGTCATTATCTTTGTAAGACTAGCATGAGGGAAACGTTCATGTATGTTATATTCATACAAAATCTGACCCGTGTCAGCATTTACGAGTATAGCGGCACGGGCTTGGATCTTTAAGGGAGCCACCTCACTTATAGAGTTAGGTTGTGCACTAACATCTTTGAAGATTAAACCTTCACAAAAAAAAGAAAAAATTAAAAGAACCAGTATATAACTGGCCCATCTGGACTTCCAGAATCGGGCAATTACTCTCACAATAGCTCGCGCTACTTACCTCTATTACAAAGTACAGAAGAGTACTATTCATAGAGGAAAAGCGCCCCTCCTTTCCAAGTTTCCATCATATTTCTTATAAAGGAAAGTCCTTTATAGCTTCGGAAAAAGCACTATGTTGTCCAAAGTTTAATTGATCACATTATAACAAATGAGAGAGAAAAACGCAAGATACTTCCATACCGTTTTATCAGGGTACAACGTCTATTCATGACCATCCACGATTTTTAAAAGAAATGAATTATCACGTTACGATTTCCTCCTCTTCCTCCTTTCATCTTCATCTTCTTGTTGATATGGTATAGGTATGTACTGTACCGAAGGTCTCCGCGCTAGGGTCTGGGGATATAGCTCCATTAATGAATATATCTCTACTGGAAGGCCTACTTTTACTTGTAAGCCCATTTCTCTAAGCATATCAAAGGTAATGGGATAATCGTGGGTCCAACGCCCTTCAGTTAATGTCTTTCCTATCTGGGCAGCCCTTTCGTCACCTAACTTATCACTTAAAAGTTCCTTGACCCATATCTGGATTTGGTTTATTGCCTTCTTTGCTATATCTGCTAAGATCAAGGTCTTATCCCTAATCTCATTTATATCTTTATTTTCTAAGACTTTTAGGATTGAGACTGCAGGATATTCGCCTATCTGCGGATCTACAGGCCCAAGAACTGCATTTTCATCAAGGATGATCTCATCTGCAGCAAGGGCTATTAAGGTCCCTCCTGACATGGCATAGTGTGGAACATAGACTGTCACGTCAGCCTTATGCTTTTTTATAGCGTTAGCTATCTGCTCAGAGGCTAGAACAAGACCTCCTGGTGTATGAAGGAGAATATCTATAGGCATATCATCAGGTGTCATACGTATAGCACGAAGTATATGCTCTGAATCCTCAATATTAATATATCCTCTTAATGGGATACCGAGAAACGCGATCTTCTCTTGTCTATGTATCAAAGTTATGACACGAGAGCCTCGCTTCTTCTCTAACGTCTTTATCATACGCATTCTTGTACTCTCTATTCTTCTTTGGTGGATCATAGGTGTTATAGTAGCAAAGAGGAAAAGGAGCCACAAAAGGTTTAATATCATCGAAATACTATCCACTATAGTTCACCTCTCGCTCTTTCAACTAAAACTGCCTTGAAGATGCTACAATCATTAGTTTCCCCATTTTTATAAAAAAGTATCTCTCTAAAAAAATTACTTTTATTATATAACCCACTGTGGTAGAATAAAGGTAGAAGTAAAATAGGTCTGTATTTACTCTTCTCATATAGCGTGGCTAAGAAGAAAGGAGGTTGCTGTGCCTTAATTATTATAAGACACAGCTTATACCATGGATAAAACTGATAAATCTCATAGTTGGTTTTCATTAGAAATTGACGAAGTGTACAAGCTATTAGACGTTCCTCCTCAGACTGGTCTTTCAGAGGATGAAGTCATTAAACGCAGGGTAGAGGATGGTCCAAACGAACTCCCTGAAGGAGTCAAGATCACTTTGCTTCAAAGAGTCCTCGCGCAGCTCAATGACTTCCTAGTGCTAATACTTGTAGGTGCATCTATAATATCTATAGCTTTAGGAGAAACAGTTGATGGACTTGTGATACTCGCCATAATTATAGCCAACGCTATAATGGGAATAATACAAGAATCAAAGGCAGATAAGGCTTTGGAGTCACTTAGAGAAATGTCAGCTCCTCATACTACTGTCATCCGTGGAGGGGATATCCATGAGATCCCAGCACGAGATCTTGTAAAAGGGGATATAGTCTTCATTGAGGCAGGCAACCTCATCCCTGCAGACTTACGGCTCATAGAATCTATTAACTTAAAGATGGATGAGTCCTCACTTACAGGCGAATCTGTGCCAGTTGGAAAGAATGCTCAAAGAACACTTGACCCTGATACCCCACTTGGAGATAGAGAAAATTCAGCCTTTATGGGAACAATAGCTACATATGGTAGAGGTAAAGGTATAGTTGTAGGTACAGGCATGGATACGCAAATCGGATTGATAGCTGGTATGATAAGGTCATATGGTGAAGAAAAAACCCACCTTCAAAAGAAATTAGATCACATGGGAAGATGGCTTGGCCTTGGTATACTAGGCATTTGTGCTCTGGTCTTCTTAACTGGTATCTTACGAGGTGAACCCGCCTTTGAGACGTTTATGGTAGCTATAAGTTTAGCAGTTGCCGCCATCCCTGAAGGCCTACCTGCTGTAGTAACCCTTGTTTTAGCTTTAGGAATGCAAAGAATGGTCAAGCGAAATGCCATAATGAGGCGTCTCCTAGCAGTAGAGACCCTAGGTACCACAACTGTAATCTGTTCAGATAAGACTGGCACTCTTACACAGAACGAAATGACAGTTGTTCAGATATTCACCAACGGAAAATTAATAAAGGTGACTGGAACTGGTTATGAGCCTAAGGGAAAGTTTCTAGTAGATGATACTTCTTCCATAGACCCTGTTAGTGAGGAACAGTTAAAGAAGACCTTAAAAGGCGGAGCACTATGTAATGATGCAAGATTACATGAAATATCAGATTCTGAATCCGCAGACGGAAAAACATGGGGTATCCTGGGAGATCCCACAGAAGGCGCTCTTGTGGTTGCTGCAGCAAAAGCAGGACTAGATAAAGATACCTTGGAAAAAACTTTACCTCGCGTTGAAGAGATACCTTTTGATTCTGATAGGAAACGTATGACCACAATACATAAAGAAGCAGATGGATATACCGCGTATATTAAAGGAGCCCCTGATATTACCTTGGCCCTTTGTACTCGTATATTAAAGGATGGGAAAGTCGTACCTTTTAGTAAGGCAGATATGGAGAAGGTCCTTGAGATAAACGGGGCCATGGCAGAAGATGCGTTACGAGTTCTTGCTATAGCTGCAAAACCCTTAAAGGATTTACCTGAAGACTTGAATTTACAGGATACTGAGGAGGGCCTCGTCTTTTTAGGACTAATAGGTATGATAGATCCACCTAGACCAGAGGCTATAGAGGCGATAGCTAAATGTCGCCAGGCTGGAATTATCCCCAAAATGATAACTGGTGATTATAAAACTACTGCCATGGCAATAGCAAAGTCTCTAGGTATAGCAGGAGAAGGAGATAAGGTGCTTACAGGAGAAAAACTAGAGCAAATGGATGAGGAAGAGTTAGCTTCAATGGTTCAAAAAGTGAATGTATACGCTAGAGTTTCACCTGCTCATAAAGTTAATATCGTAGAGGCGTTAAAAAAACATGGTCATATTGTTGCAATGACTGGCGATGGAGTCAATGATGCGTTAGCATTGAAACGAGCAGATATAGGGATAGCAATGGGCATCACAGGAACAGATGTGGCAAAAGGCACAGCAGATATGATCCTGACTGATGACAACTTTGCTAGCATAGTATCGGCAGTTGAGGAAGGTAGAGTCATATACTCTAATATTCGTAAATTTGTATATTTCCTTCTCTCATGTAATATAGGGGAGATATTAGTAATATTCATATCAATGCTAGCTGGATGGCCTGTTCCTCTAATCCCCCTTCAGATACTATGGGTTAACCTTATAACAGATGCGTTCCCTGCCCTTGCTCTCGGTATGGAAGAAGGCGAACCTCATATTATGAGTGTTCCGCCACGTGACCCAGAAGAACCTATAATCAACAAAGATATGCTAATTGGCATCATAGTACAAGGCATATTCATAACCTTTGCTACTCTCTTCGCTTTTTATTATGGTAATACCTATGGTACCCTGCGAGCTGGAAGAAGTATGGCCTTTGCCACACTCATCTCTGCGGAGCTCCTGCGCGCTTATTCATCTAGATCTGAAAGATATTCCCTCTTTAGCATAGGGGTATTCAAGAATAGATTCATGGTAGGTGCCACTTTACTATCCTTCACATCTCTTTTAGCTGTAATGTACATACCTTCTTTAGAATTCATCTTTGAGCTGGTTCCCCTTACCTTAGGGAATTGGGTGATAGTAATATCTCTGTCAGCTCTCCCATTAATAGCTTCAGAGGTGATGAAGGGTATTATCAGACGAATTCGACCTGTTAAGATAAGCTCATCAAGGCATTAGAATAAGGCTCAACCATCCCAGACTCTTAGTCTGGGATGGTCTCACTCTATCTGTGGATCTTTTGCTTTCTTCTCAAAACCCTCCCCTTTTCTCTGCACAAAGAGAATGCCTGATGTATCTAAACTTGCAAAGAAAACATCCTTTATCTCTTGAATCCCTCGTGCTTGTAATTCATTCTCAAGCCATTCGATATCTAATTCAACCTCTTTAAAATTATCTTCGTAAAGAGCACCGTCAATTATAAGGGGTACTGGCAAACCTTCATACTCTGTTGAGATACCCATATCTTTAGGCATAAGAGGACGTTTCTGCGATTTAGGTATTACTGTTAGATCTCCGCTATTCTCTAGTATAGCAAACTCTACGTCAGAGACATTTGGAACCCCTTTTGTTCGGAGCTGTGTAAGGAGATCACTAACATTATAACGGAGCCTTAGAAGCTCAGCTTCTATTATCCGACCATCCCTTATTATTATAGATGGTCTGCCACTTATAAAAGCCCGTGCTCGAGCACTTTTTAAACATATATACGCTAAAGATAATTGGGCTATTAAAAGGGTACTTATAGTTACCAGACCGCCCATTACTGAAAGTTTAGTATCAACTATAGCATCCCCAGCTAGTTCTGCTATAAGGATCGCAATAACAATATCAAACGGCTGAAGCTCTCCTACTTCTCGTTTCCCCATTATCCTCATTGTAGCTAAAACCACTACATAAAAGAATAAGGTCCGACCTGCCAAAGTAATTAGTTTCATAACTGTACACCTCTTAACAAAGATATCCCTCTTATTATAAACAAAAAAGGAGGCATCATACTGACTGCCTCCTCTATGATCCTTTAACGGTCTAATTTACAGCAAGCTCATCATCTAAATTCTGTAGTTTATTTAGTATGTCTTCTAATTCTTTTAGACTCTGAGCATAACCTGCATAATCGCCGCTTCTAAATTGTTCTTGATTCTTTAAATGCAGTTCAAGAGCCTTCTGGGCCAATTCAGCTATTGTCATACCGTCGATATTTACATCTGGAACACCTAGCCCCGTAGGTCTCTTACCAAAGATCTCATTCAACGCCGTTTCCATGGTTTCTGCCATAACAACAGAGTCTCCATGCGCTACAATGACCCTCTTTAATTCTGGGAATTTACTTGTCTCTGATTGTATAAAGAGAGGTTCCACATAGAGCATAGATGTACCTATTGGTATTGCTAGTAGATTACCCCTGATTACTGTTGAACCCATCTGGTTCCACAAGGTCAATTGCTGTGATATTACAGTATCCTGGGTTATCCTGGATTCTATCTGCATAGGTCCAAATACGATCTCCTGCTTGGGGAATCTATAGACTAACATCTTCCCGTAATTTGTGCCGTCATTTCTTACTGACAGCCAACCAATCATGTTATTCTTATCTCTCGGAGTAAAGGGTATCATCAATATATACTCTAGCTTATCCGAGTCTGGGAGTCTCATCATGATATAGTACGGCAAGACATAAGTAGTTTCACTTCCATATATCTCTTGAGGAATCTCCCATCTGTCTTCTTTATTGTAGAAGACATTTACATCTGTCATATGATAGTCCCTATATGCCAACGCTTGGATGAAGAAGAGGTCTCTTGGATAACGGACCTGTTCCTTTAAGCTTACAGGCATCTCAGAATAGGATGTAAAGAGATCTGGGAAGATCTTAGCCCAGGTCTGTACAATAGGATCTGTTTCGTCCGTAAGGTAGAAAGTTACCGTACCATCATAAGCATCTACTGCAACCTTCACGGAATTACGTATGTAATTACCTAAGTATCTATCATAAGGTGGAGAGAATGGATAAAGCATAGTAGTAGTATAGGCGTCGATAATCCAATAGAGCCTCCCATCAGATATGGCAAGGTATGGATCATGGTCATATCTTAAGAAGGGAGCAACTCTGTTAACCCTCTTCATGACATTCCTATACAGCATAACTTTACTTTCCCTAGTTATTTCCTTTGATATTAACATCCTATAATCCCCTAAGCGCATGGCAAAGGCTAGTTTGCTCCACGCAGATGAGAGCTCTATTCCGCCCTTTCCTTGATACTTAGTATATACGTTTGTTTCCCCAGCAGGATAGTCAAACTCATTAACTTTTGTATTAACTATCACATAATCATCACTAAGCTCGCCATAGTATATCTCTGGCCGTGTGATCTGCAAACCAGCTGGAGTCTTAGGAGGTATATCCCTTATTAAAAGCTCGGGTAACCCTTCTCGTCCTACTTCAGTAACAGGACTTGCTACAATTCCGTATCCGTGAGTATACATTAGATAACGGTTCTGCCAGCGTTGCCCGATCTGGGGATCCTGACTAAGGTCTATCTCCCTTGCGGATAACATAACCTGTCTATAATCACCATTTATATGGAATCTAGAAACATCTACGCTGGTGAAATTATAGTATGGACGCAAGGCCTGTAGCTGATTATAAGTGTCCAACAGCGGACGCTCGTCCCATAATCTAATATTATCTAGAGTTTCTCTATTGGATTGTAAATCTTCCCATGTAAGTTTTACTCCCGCTGGGAACGGCTTTTCTTCGATCTTGTCTAAAGCATAAGCCTTTCGTGTCATGTCTATATTGTATCTAATGAAAGGTCTCTCTTTTTCTAATTCGTTAGGCTCAACTGAAAACTTTTGTACCACCCATGGATAGGCAGTACCTACAAGAAGGGAGGCGATTACCAATAGCGCTATCCCCCCTGCTGTCAACTTCAAGCCCCGACGTGACATATCCGCAAAGACTATGACGCCTGCTATGATAGATACAGCAATTAGTATCTTAAGGGCAGGAAGTTGTGCCGCCGCATCAGTATAACTCAAACCAAAACTAGCTCCTCTAGGAGAGTATACCAACTGATAGATGTTGAGATAGTAACCAACGGCCTTTAAAACCAGCATACTGCCGATAAGAGCTGGAATATGAGCCTTAGCAGGTTTCTCAACCAATATAGTTCCCCATTTAGTATCCACCGCTTTGGTAATAAGATATATTACACCTACCGCAATAAAGGCTATAACCAAAGCGACCATAAGTGAGCTATATGCTATCCGGTAAAACGGCATATCAAAGACATAGAAACTCACATCTTTACCAAAGAACGGGTCAGCTACATTAAATGGGGTACGATTAAAGTATTGTAATACCGTCCCCCAATAAGTTGCAGTCAAGGAACTTAGGAGGATAGCTATTATCAAACTTATCCCTATATAAAAAAGGGTAATCCTGCGGTCACTTACCGCCTGGACAAGTTCTGGCTCCTCAAAAGTGTCCCTATACCGCACAATGGCTGGCCTTGTTATAGACAAGTTTACAAGCATGATAATGAAGAAGATCAGCCCAGTAACTAATCTAATACCGACCTTCGAAAAGATAATGGTCCAAAAAATTTGGGTATACTCTACGACCTTAAACCAAGCCCATTCAGTGTAGAAATTGGTGGCATATATAAATGCCAAAACTAACACCAAAAGGACTATGCCCGCCGCAATTATCATCTTCCGCGCCGAAGCGCCCATCCGCGACCATCTCCTTTAACAATTTCTTTTCTTCTCCTTAATTAAGGGATATCTACACAGTTATTCGACGCGGATAGATGAATTCCTTCTTTTCGGAGGCTATGAATATTTGGAAAATTAAAGAAAACGCTAAATATCTAGAAATTCCCAGGCTATTTTATATTCTCTAAATCAATGTACGTAGTCATCCCCATATAATTTAATATCTGGGAATGATTAATTTTCTCCCTTGCTTTATATCATCTGGTCCTCCCAATCCATTTACCTCTAGTAGAGTATCGGAATCTACACCATACTTACGAGATATTCGCCAGAGAGTATCGCCGCTCTGAACCATATAAATTGTGAGACCTGGTTCCTTTCTAACGGGTTGGACTACTACAGCGTCTGTCACTATATAAACCTCATCCCTACTACTTATACTGGCATTTAAAGTAATTCCGACGGCCAGCTCTACCCTATCTCCACCGATTATATGAAAACTCGGTCTATCTGCTTTTATTTCTGTTAATACTGACATGCCTTCTTCTGCTCCGGAGATATTTATACTTCCTTCGAATGGTGTAAGACCACTCATACTATAAATATAGGGGCTTCCGTCGTAATCACCTAGGCATATGAGAGTTAGCATTACATTACCCTCAAAGAGAACCAAATCATCTAGAACCCTATAATTAGTTAAAAAAGGAACAGCTGCGCATCTGAGGACTCGTTCAACCGAATCTGCATAATCTTCAACTTCAAAAGCTCGTTCCACGGTAACTCTAGTTGAACCACTATTTACATAATTCTCTATGTTGATAGGCGTGGTCTCTACCTCTACTCCCTCTCCTTCCTCGCTTTTAAGTCCTGCTAATACCTGGGCCTTTACCAGCTTGTCTATCTCTCCTTCTGTCTTAATTTCAGCAGCTATACGTACTCGTTCTCCATCCCCCAGTACTTCAACATGTTTTTTTCCTAAATACGTTCGTATTCTTGGGATTCCATAGATTCCCTCATCACTACTTCCCACCGGAAGCTCCATTTCACAAGTAAATTCCCCTAAATCTCTTTCAAAATATTGAATGGAATCAAAGCCGCTTTCAGAATCTGCACCATATAATACCTGAGCAATAGCTATGCCCCTTACAACTAGTTTGCTTCCTAATACCTGAGCTCCATTAACCTTAATATCTATATATAGTTTTATCATCCTTTCTATTAAGGGTTGATCCGACGGAACATCAAGTACTTTTTCAACTTCTACTATACCAGGCTCAATCTGCATAGTCTTGGTGATTTGAAGAGTATCCTTAACGATCTCAAGGGCTTCTTCATTCTTAGTGGTTACGTCAACTACGGCTCTAAATTCTTGGAATTTATTAGCTCTCACAGACACCCTTATAGTAGCATCTACGTCTAATTCTGTAGGGCTAGCTAGATCAAAATCTAATTCTGTCAAAGAAACGCTGGTCCTAATCTCTACTTTCTCATCAACACCAGGCAGCTCCAACTCCCGCTCAAAAGAGAAAGCATCCTTAACATCTAGAGAATGGACTGATTCTTCTCCATCTTCTGTTTTGGAGACGTAAAGCAGCGATACATCCATGCTCCCATTAACTTCAATTGAATCAATAAATTGTTGCACCTCGTTTATTTTCGGGAGTATGTCCAAGCTTAATATTCTCTCCACCGAAGGACTCTGCCTAGGCACTACAAGAGTTCCTTCAGCCATTACTTGTATAGTCTCTTCTCCAACTACACTATAAACCTGGAGCCTTTTTCGTGACAACGATAAATTCATCGTCTGCTCCCCTCCTTCTGGTCGAAAGTAAAATACTACATATAAGTAATATATGCAAGCAAAGGAGAAAATGTGACAATTTCTATAAAATTCGTAATATATGAGGAGTGGCTAACGCAAAATACCGCTCCTCATTAATAAATCGAATAGTGGACTTATAAGTTTCTTTGGAAGCCTCAAAGAAAGGTTGGTTGCAAAACGAAGTAATTCTATTTTTGTCTCTCGGTAGTCCTCTTCAATGCCCTTTTGAATGTAGTCTTTCCTACCAAAGGCAGCTATCCTTCTACCCGAAGCAATAAAAATAGACTCACCAGATATAGCGGGGGAAGCAAGGATGGGCCCTCCCATATCTGTACTCCAGAGCTTCTCACCATTTATACTATTTAGTAGAAAGAGCTCACCTTTAACACCAGCCATGACTAGTCGCTCCCCTACAAGTGCAGGTGATGCAAGTATATCTTCTAACGCTGTTCCCCATACTTTTTTACCATTTGCTATGTCAAAAGCAAATGCTGTGCCAGAGAGTCTTAGACCATGGAATTCTTTGGAGACCGATGTAAAATAAATTTTTTCACCATCTATTGCAGGAGTTGTCACTACATCCCCGATCTTGAAATTCCAGAGTTCATCTCCAGTGAATGCATCTAAAGTAACTATTCCTACACCTGAAGCCTGCTTTGAAAAACCGTTATTAGCCCCTATTGCGCCGATATATACCTTTCCCTGGAGAACGCTGGGAGTCGCTATAATGGAGCCATTTATACTCTTTATCCATCTTTTTTGCCCAGTAACTACATCAAAAGCATAGACCACACCCTGCTGTGATGCTACATAAATAAGGCCATCGGAATATGCAGGAGAAGAGAATATATTGCCCAGCCCAATCTGGGGTTCTTGCCATATTGGTTCCCCTGTCATTGTATCAAATGCGTGTACTCCACCTTCAACTAATCCAAAGAGACCTTTTTCTGCATAAGTAACAACGCAAAGTATATCCTTTTTCTTAGAACCAATAGATATATTTTTAATTAAAAGCGGAGAGGAATACATATACCCTAATCTATCGATCTTCCAAAGCAATGTACCATTTAAAGCATCTAAAGCCATTACACTTCCTGGAGTGTACTCATTATAAACCTTCCTACCTAAAGTAGCAACATATAAAACATCTCTACAGGAACCAGAGATCTCTACATTCCTTGACATTACTGGAGTAGCAAATATTTCATCCCTCTCATTCCTCTCCCAGGATACTGAGCCATCCCGGCTAAAGAGAGAAATTATCTCTCCACCATCTCCTGTTATTGTACATACGTAAACACGCTCTCCAGACGTTACAGGCGAAGCTAGTATAAAGCCCTTCATCCTCCTTATCCATTGCCTATCCAATGGAGGATCAAACGACTGTCCGTTACGCTTAATATATCCAATTCGGCCTGGAGAGGCACAAAACATAAGCCACCCTCCATCATCCTTATCCTCAATGGACATATCTATCTTAATATCAGCGCCAGGTTCAACTATGATGTCTTTACTAGCCATATTCCCTTTATCGCCCAATACTTCAATTCTATACCTACCTGGTAAGACTCTAGACACACTAAAGTGACCCTGACGATCTGTAAGAGTACCTATAACTAATTCTTCTTTCTCATCGCATACCCTTATAACAACATCTCTTGCAGGGACTAACCCTTCACCATGTAGAATAGTACCGCTAAGATTTGCAAAGGGTGGAGATGCTATACTGGGACGATTCACCTCGGGTTGAAATAAAACTCTCCCCTGTACAAGGATTTTATCTTTTAATATACTTATTCCATCAATTCTTCCCTCTACTACAATTTTGTCAAACTCAGTGATATTCTTGGCAAACTCTGGTGCAAAAGGTTCTGCAATCACTGTAACCTCTTGAGTAAGCTCTATATCTCTTTTATCTTCTCCACCCTCGACTCTTATAAATAAATCCAATAGGATCTCAGCTTTTAGCCCTCCATCATCTTTTTTAGACCATTTAACCTCTTTAACAGAAGAATCAGACCAAACCTTCATGGCCCTATCTACTCTTGGGATTTTAACACCAGATTCCCATTTGACCTCATATTTTTGGAAGCCATCCCAAAGCCCATTCCACACAACATATTCCTCCTATCTACATCTCATATCTATGCTGTACTGCGCTTTCTTACTAGATTATATGATAAATCAGAGGAATGCGTGTAGAAGTAAGTAAACTTCCGGTAAATATATAATAACGCCTTTACCTTATGCATCTTTTTCCACTAAAAGCATAAAGTAAAGGCGTTATCGTTAGAATCTAATTTAAAGTTTAATTAGAATTCATAACGAGTTGAGAAGTAACCAACGTATCCTATGCCCTCACGAACTATCCAGTCGTAACTAAACTCACAGTTTCCAGCGTTAAATCCAATTCCTCGTGAGTATTCATTATAGTCCCTAGAAAGCCTTACTACTATATTATCACCTAGCGCATATGCGACTCCCCATGAAATCTCACGTTCTTGCGCTGAACTCATATCTACGTCAGCAGCTAGCGTAAGTCTCTTCTTATAAACTTTAGCTAATGCCCCTATCCTCACCTTAGGAGAAATACTTGTGTCTGTACCAGAAGTCCATTTAACAGTTGTATTTATATGTTGTCCAAGGAGCCCAACACTAAACATGTCATTTATATCATACCTTAAGCCTAAGTCCCATCCATTGCCTCTTCCTATTTTCTCATCAAAATTATAAATAATATTTTTGAAGATAGCACCCACTGACAATTTATCAGTGAGAGCCCGTGCAAAGGCTAAGGTCATAGCTGATTCCCCAGCTTCAAAGAACTCACCTGTAGGTACTATATACCCATCTTCGTCTGTAGTCCGTGGAATGCTTTCAGTGCCTAAACGTACCCAAGTTGCTCCCAGAACACCAAACTTTGTTGGGGCTGCAACACTGATACCAGTTGTTTCAAGTATCCCATTGTGTAACTCACCTAGAATAGTTACAAGCTCTGGAGAATCTAATCGTGCTAACCCTGCAGGATTCCAGTAACTAGCTGTAGCGTCCTCAATTGAAGTCACATATGCTCCACCGTTCCCAGCTACTTTCCCCCCTGGACCAACAGCCAAGAACCCTCCTGCCTCAGCACCAAAGACAGAAATAACCCCTACTAACACTAAAAGAAAAGATAAACATACGCTAACTACTAATTTACCTCGCATTTGCTCCAAATACCTCCTCACAGATTTCTTAAATCTGAGCGAAATTACTCCACCCTCTTATTATAGTATATCATGGATAGTAAGGTTTTTGCAAGATTATATCTTAATAAATTAATAAATTAATAAATTAATAAACTCTAACTTTAGTATTATAGCGATGATCTTAATATAGAAGCCTAAAATCCCATTAAAATTTATACCTACAACGGTTCTGGTAATCCAAATGCCATATAAATCGTTTTCTGTTCCTTGGTTAATGGGTATAATATTCACTTTCCATTAATTGTTTGTATCTTAAGCCTTTCAACCTGCATTCCCGTTATTTATAACTATTTAAAGTGCCTAAAGAATTGAAAAAATCAAGTTTTATGGTACTCTTATATTTGACTTTTTCATTATAATCTATAACGATGGGAGGTTAGATTATGGCCATTATTTTTCAGAAAAATAAACGTACAGGTATAACCTACGCATATGAAAACAAACCCTACTGGGATAAGGAGAAAAAGCAATCCCGAGCAAAGCGTAAACTCATAGGAAAGGTGGATCCCGAAACTGGTGAAATTGTTCCGACCAGACCTTATCGTAAGAGATCCAAGGAAGAAACGGTCCCCACTGTAAAACCAACCAGGTCCGGTACCTGTGACATCTGTTCGTAGATTCTTTTACGGTGCGACGTATCTTTTAGATCAGATCGGAGAGAAGATTGGGCTAACCTCGGATCTAAAGTCTTGTTTCCCAGATTCCTGGCGACAAATCCAATCACTAGCCTATTTTCTGATCCTTGAAGAGAACAACGCTATGTCACGGTTCTCTAAGTGGGCTCAGCTTCATAAACACCCTTATGGGAAAAGCATCCCTTCTCAGCGAAGTAGTGAGTTCTTTCAATCTATAGATGAAGAAAGTAAGATGGCTTTCTTTCAAAAACAGGGAAAGCGACGAGCCGAAAAGGAATTTGGGCTTATAGTATCACATCTATCTCCAGCTACTCGGAGGCATTGAATCAGGTGCGGTGAGGAAAAAACAAAGAGAACGACGACTTACCTCAACTGAATTTAGTTTTGCTCTTTGGTGAAAAATCGAACCTACCCTTCTACCATCGGAAATTACCTGGTAACATTCCAGATCTAAAGACTGTTAAGCATCTGCTTAGCGAAATACAACTATTGGCTATGACAAGATGAAGTATGTACGCGAGAAGTTGGAGGTATCTGAGGATGCTCTTCATAACTGGTCGAATTATAATGAGAAGCATGAAATCTATGCGGTTTCTCATACGATTCTCTGGGATTACGAATATAAATGTCCTTACAAAGGTGATGCTGTCAAAGAAAAGAGACGTTGCTACTTGCATCTATACTTCAATAGCGAGAAGGCCTCTAATGATGCCAAACGGATGAACCACTACCTGACTCAGCTTAGAATTGAATTAGAAAAGAAGCAGGAACGACCTGAACATGAGAAGGATTACCGAAAGTATTTTACCGTGAAGGACACACCGGTTCGCGGCAGGATAGTCGTCCCTATTGATGACGCCATCCAAAAGGCCACTAGGGGCTACGGATACTTTGCTTTGCTCAGCAATGAAATGAAAGACCCCATTGATGCGCTTGACTTATACCGCAATAAAGACCTGGTGGAGAAGGCTTTTGGCAACTTAAAAGAACGCTTAAACTTCAAAAGAACCTTAGTTTCTTCTGAATCTTCGCTGAACGGAAAGGTTTTTGTTGAATTTATTGCTTTGATTTATCTATCATACATCAAGAAAAAGATGCAGGGTCATAATTTATTTTCTCAGTGGACGCTGCAAGGATTACTAGACGAATTGGATGTCATTGAGTGCTTTGAGACGCCCGGCTATAGTCCTATCATAGGTGAAATGACGAAAAGGCAACTTGATATCTATATAGCAATGGGCGTTGAACCACCATCGTTATAAAAAGCGGGAATCCAGGTTATAAACGGGTAAGCCTGTTTCAGGATCAATTTTACCAATAGGTGTTCGTTTGTTTCTAGGTTTACCTTCTTTATTCCGATACGATATTTATTCGTAAAGATAAATATACTTGCCAACTTTTTGTTTGATAATTGAACTCATATATTTCGCTCCCCGTTTGTAGGTATAAAATCACTGGGAGCCTAGGTAGAAGGTAAAGATAAATGGAAGGTGGGCTTCTTTGATTTTACTTAAAAAAATGGAGCGGGCGACGGGACTCGAACCCGCGACAACTAGCTTGGAAGGCTAGAACTCTACCAGCTGAGTTACACCCGCACCGCTCTGTAATAACATCTTTAGACAACATTTATTCTACCAT
This sequence comes from Firmicutes bacterium UBA5435, assembly GCA_002426645.1. Classification (GTDB taxonomy): domain Bacteria; phylum Bacillota; class UBA5435; order UBA5435; family UBA5435; genus UBA5435. The sequence continues at coordinate 24,844 of DIRN01000033.1, forward strand.
ACCATTAAGACGATGTCAATAAGTATTTTTTAGAATTATAGATTTCAAAATAAAAATAAGAAGAGGTAGTGGGTAAAAGAATGAATCCCGTCTTTAGAAGTTAGCACCA
>DIRN01000008.1 GCA_002426645.1 Firmicutes bacterium UBA5435
CCGTTTAAGTACGCTGGAGAGTACTTCGACATAAGTAGTGGTACGTATTACTTGCGAGCCAGATATTACGATTCAACAATAGGCCGTTTCCTTGTAGAGGATACACATTGGAATATAAATAACATGATTTACGGGGATAACCCCGTAAAATGGAACGAGCAACAAGCAGACTCGAATGACCCGTTAGGCCTGAATACATACACCTATGTACCGGATATCGCTGCAATTATGCAGAGTGGGAATCTATATGTGTATGGCATGAACAATCCGATTCGGTATGTTGACCCAACAGGGAAATTGGCGTGGCCGGGTGAAATTCATAATCAGGTGATGTATCGTGTTGCAGCACAATATGGATTATACACAGAGCAACGAATTGACTATAGCTTTGGCTGGGGACGTGCTGATTTGATAGGCCCATCAGGTGCAGTATGGGATGTAAAACGAGATAAACCCAGGCAAATTGCTACAGGAGTTGCCCAAGTGCAAAAGTATGTTGCAAATACTTGGAGAAATGATCCAAACACCCCCTTATCGGTTGGTGAAATTATCGACCCAGGCTCATTTGTGTATCAGAGCGGTTTAACCACTTACTATGTAACGTATCGATATGCAGGGCAAGGAATCATCGCCTATGACTATCATTCTGTTACAGATTGGCAGAAGGTTGGAGAAGCAGCATTGGGTATAGTTATAGTTGCTGGAGCTGCATACCTTATTTATCAAACAGGTGGTGCAGCTGCACCCGTTTTGGTCCCATTACTCACATGACTGGAGAAAAACGAGGTAAATGGATATGGATGATTTTTTAAAGCAGTACAAGAATAGATGTGAAACCGAAGTTTTACCGTATGGTTTTAAACGAAAGAAAAACGTATTTATACGCGTAGTCAATGATGTTTTACAAAGCTTTTATACTGAAAAACTGAGCATATACTCTTATGGAAGGGAGTGCAGGGTTGGATTTTCAGTGCTTCCGCTTTGCCAAAAGCTTGAGGCTGAACGGATATTAGGTGGATTTGGAGTATACTATCTAAGAAAGTTTGAGATTAGTCATTGGGCAGAGGGTGATGATCGTTGGAGATACAAGAGTATACCCGAAGACATCAGCGCCTGTATTAATGAAATACTTATCTATATCAACAAATATCTACTCCCATTTTTCGAACGAGCGAATAGCTGTAAAGCTGCCTTACCTGAAGTAATCGCTTTGGAAAAACTTTTTAACGAAAATCGAATAGAAAGTTTAAAGTTAAGTGACATTGCAGATAAGGCAGGTCCTAATGCAGAACTCAATCTTTCGGACAGCACAAAGTACTTTATGGCGTTAAAAAGTGGCGATTATGATTTTGCTCTGAAAAGTCGTAAAGCCTTACTGGAACAAAACATGGCGGTATATGAATCTGTGCAAAACAACAGCTATATGACGAAAGAAAAATTGCACGAAAAGGAGGAAATGCTCAGCAAGCTACAGGACGAAATACGGCATCTTGAAGAAAAAGATTGGGATTATTTCAAGATAATAATAGCGGATAACGAAGCTTACTCAAGAGAGAAATTGAAAGGCATAATATAATCAGGACCGCCGGCTTAGCCGGCGGTTTGTTCTGCCCCTATAAGGGGCTGTTACCAGCTACATCTCAAGATGTACTGAATGGATTTACCAATCACACGTATTCTACTTACTAACCCTAAAGGGTTTTATCCTTTGCGTTTCTTTACCGACTCACCCGTAAACGTGTCTATATATTCCTTTAATGATATTTGATCGACTGCAATATCTTCTGTGCTGTATATACTATACAGTATAGAGAACTTTTGTACTTAAGAGAGATAAGTCTACTTTACACTTACGATAGAATACGCCTCTTTGCATATAAAAGATGTTCGCATACCTCAGAGGAAAGTCCTTGTATTGGAAAGACTAAAGTACTGGCGAGTGAGGGTCGATGATGGACCTGATTTGGAATTTGTTCTTCAATATGAATAAGACTCATATGTTAGAGCTCCCCTTCACTTTAATTGATCTTAGATAGTCTGATTATATTTTTTCCGATTTAAGATGTTAACTTTATTAAAGATGTGGTACAATATTGCGTAGGGGAGTACAAGATGATTGAGGAAAGGAGACGATATAATGTTAAGTGATATAGAGATCGCTCAATCAAAGGAATTATATAATATCACAGAAGTTGCTAAGAAAGCAGGAATTAGTGATGAGTATATAGAATTATACGGAAGATATAAAGCAAAGGTTCATTTAAAGATTTGGGATCAGCTAAAGAATAAGAAATATGGTAAACTTATATATACTACAGCCATAACAGCTACGCCAGCAGGAGAGGGAAAGACATGTACAGCTGTGGGAGTTACACAGGCCCTTGGAAAGCTAGGAAAGAATGTGATGTTGTGCTTGCGTGAGCCATCTTTAGGGCCGACTTTTGGGATTAAAGGAGGAGCAGCTGGTGGAGGATATTCTCAGGTAGTTCCCATGGAAGATATTAACCTACACTTTACTGGGGATATCCATGCGGTAGGAGCTGCTCATAACCTTTTAGCTGCCATAGTTGATAATCATATTGTCAAAGGGAATGAACTTGGAATAGATCCTACTCGCATAGTATGGCGAAGGGTCATGGATATAAGTGATAGGCAGCTTAGAAATATTATAGTAGGACTTGGTGGTAAAGCAAATGGTGTTCCTCTAGAGTCAGGATTCGATATCACAGTTGCCTCTGAGATAATGGCTATTCTCTGTCTTGCCGAGAATATGCATGATCTAAAGGAGAGGTTAGGTAGACTCCTAGTTGCATATACCTATGATAACAAACCTGTGTATGCTCAGGACTTAAAGGTAGTAGGAGCTATGGCTTTACTGTTAAAGGATGCCCTTAAACCTAACTTAGTCCAGACTTTAGAAGGACAACCCGCTTTTGTCCATGGTGGACCTTTTGCTAACATAGCTCATGGGAATAATTCTATTATAGCAACGCGGATGGCATTGAAATTAGCTGACTATGTAGTTACTGAAGGCGGTTTTGCTGCAGATCTAGGCGCTGAAAAGTTCTTTGACATAGTTTGTCGTTATACTGATTTAAAGCCAGATGTTGTCATGATAGTAGCCTCTGTACGGGCTTTAAATATGCATGGTGGAGTACCTGTAGATAAGGTAAAAGAGACTAATTTAAAAGCACTTGAAGAGGGATTCGCTAATCTAGAGAAACATATAGAGAACATTAAAAAGTTCGGTTTACCTATAGTTGTAGCTATAAATAGATTCCCAACTGATGAAGATAAGGAGATCCAGCTTGTTCAGGAGAAGTGTGCATCTTTAGGAGTCAAGGCAGCTCCTTCTGAGGTGGTAGCAAAGGGTGGAGAGGGAGGATTAGAACTTGCTGAGGCGCTTCTATCTACCCTTGAAAAAGAGAAACCAGATTTTAGATTCCTCTATGATTTGGACCTTCCTATAAAAGAAAAGATGTCTATATTGGCTAAAGAGATCTATGGTGCTGTGGATGTAGTTTATACAAAAGATGCAGAAAAAGATATACAGACTATAGATGCTAACTCATGGGATAGGTTACCGCTTTGTGTGGCAAAGACCCAAGCATCCTTATCAGATGACCCTAACTTAAAGGGTGCTCCTAAAGGTTGGACATTGACTGTTCGAGGAATAAAAGCCTCACTAGGCGCAGGATTCTTAGTTCCATTGACTGGAACCATGCTCACCATGCCTGGTTTGCCTAAGGTACCTGCTGCAGAGAAGATCGATATAGATGAAGATGGGAATATTGTGGGTCTCTTCTGAAGATATAAGCCAGGAAGGAGATACATAAAGCATGTTAATTGTAGGTGAAAGGATAAACACTAGTAGAAAGGCCATAGAGCCTGCAGTGAGAGAGCGTAATACAGAGTTTATACAAAAGGTAGCTAAAGAACAGGTCGCCGCCGGTGCTACCTTTATTGATGTTAATGCAGGAACCCTTGTTGATGACGAGCCGGAAGCATTAAAATGGTTAGTACAGACAGTTCAATCTGCTATAGATGTACCTCTTTGTATAGATAGTCCTAATCCTATAGCTATTGGAGCCGCCTTAAAGGTCCATAAAGGTAAAGCAATAATTAACTCTATAACTGGAGAGAAGGAACGGTTCCAAAGTATAGCTCCTTTAGTTAAAGAATATGGTGCTTCTGTAGTAGCTCTTTGCATGGATGATAGGGGGATGCCTGAGAATATCGAAGAGAGGTTCAATATAGCTGAAAACATAGTAGAACAACTAGCTCAGATGGGTATACCTCAAAGGGATATATATATAGATCCATTAGTTAGGCCTATAAGTACAGGTTCAGACAATGGGCTAGTGGCAATAGAGACTATAAGAAGAGTAATGCAAGGTTTTGATGGCGTGCATACTATTTGCGGATTAAGCAATGTCTCCTTTGGGTTGCCAGAGCGTAAACTATTGAATCAAGCATTTCTAATTATGTGCATGACTGCAGGACTTGATGCTGTTATCCTAGATCCTTTAGATAACCATTTAATGGCCCTTGTTGCAGCAAGCAGAGCCCTTTTGAATAAAGATGAGTTTTGCATGGATTATATCGCAGCTTATAAAGCTGGTAGATTGGAATGAGAGGGAAGCGGAGGTGTAACACTTTTGTTTGAGATTGTAGAGAAGGAGATATATTCTCCTAGGATAAAGATGTTTAAGGTACGTGCTCCATACGTAGCTGCAAAGGCTCAACCCGGACATTTCATAATTATTCGTATTCATGATAAAGGTGAGCGCATACCTTTGACCATTGCTGATAGCGATAAAGACGCGGGTACCGTTACAATAGTATTTCAAGAAGTGGGAAAGACTACTTATGAACTAGGAGCCTATGAAGTAGGAGATACCATACATGATCTCCTTGGCCCTCTTGGAACTCCATATGATGTGGAGAAGATAGGGAGTGTAGTCTGTGTCTCAGGAGGAGTTGGCGTAGCACCTATGTACCCAAAGGCCAAGGCACACTATGAAATAGGAAACAAAGTGATATCACTTATAGGGGCCCAGTCAAAGAGTCTCTTCTTTTTTACAGAGAAGATATCCAGTGTAAGCCATGAGATAGCTTATAGTACAGATGATGGGAGTTATGGCCATCATGGTTTTGTCACTGAACTCCTTAAAGATGTCATAGAACGGGGAGAGAAGATAGATGAAGTCGTTGCCATAGGTCCCTTACCAATGATGAGAGCTGTATGCGAAGTCACAAGACCATATGAGATAAAGACTATAGTAAGTTTGAACCCTATAATGGTAGATGGTACAGGTATGTGCGGCAGTTGTAGAGTGACTGTGGGTGGAGAAACAAAGTTCAGTTGCGTAGATGGCCCTGCCTTTGACGGACATTTAGTTGATTTCGCAGAACTTATAGAGAGGCAAAGACGGTTCCTCACAGAAGAAAGATCTGCCATGGAACACTTTCATGGGAAAGGAGGGACTTGTGGATGCCACAAAAAATAGATAGAAGACCCATGCCTAAACAGGATGAGAAGGAACGTACAAAGAACTTTTCAGAAGTGGCCCTAGGGTATTCTCAGGAAGATGCAGTCTTAGAAGCTGGTAGATGTCTTAAGTGTAAAAAGCCTGCATGCGTCAAGGGCTGTCCTGTAGAGGTAAGGATCCCGGACTTTATAGAACTTATTACAGAAGGAAAATTTACTGAAGCTGCTGAATCCATAAAAGAAAAGAATAGTCTTCCTGCCATATGCGGTAGGGTTTGCCCACAGGAGTCTCAGTGCGAATCAATGTGTGTCTTAGGAAAGAGAGGGAATCCAGTGGCAATAGGTGCTCTAGAACGTTTCGCAGCAGACTGGGCACGAAAAGAGCCACAAAAACCAGAAGGAAATGGACCCAAGGTAGCTGTAATTGGCTCTGGTCCTGCAGGACTCACAGCAGCTGCTGACCTTGCTAAGTATGGATACAAAGTCACTCTATTCGAAGCTTTGCATTCTACTGGTGGAGTTTTAAGATATGGCATACCTGAATTTCGACTTCCAAAAGCCATCTTAGAAGAAGAAGTGGAATACATAAAGTCTTTAGGTGTTGAGGTAAACGTAAATATTCTTATAGGACAGACTATAGATATAGAAGACCTCTTTAAAGATGGTTATAAAGCTATATTCATAGGGACAGGAGCAGGTCTGCCCTATTTCTTAAACATTCCTGGTGAGAATTTAAATGGCGTCTACTCTGCCAATGAATTTTTAACCAGGGTTAATTTAATGAGAGCTTATGACTTCCCTCAACAAGATACTCCTATCCAGATAGGAAAGAAGGTAGCTGTTGTAGGGGCTGGCAATGTTGCCATGGACTCTGCTAGAACAGCTCTAAGGTTAGGTGCTGAAGAGGTGAAGATCGTTTACAGGCGTTCCCGTGAAGAGATGCCTGCTAGACAAGAGGAGATAGAAAACGCGGAAGAAGAGGGAGTACAATTAGAACTCCTTACAAACCCCATTAGGATCTTAGGTGAGAAGGGTTGGGTCAAGGCCATAGAATGTATGCAAATGGAACTTGGCGAACCTGATTCAAGTGGGAGAAGAAGACCTGTGCCTGTAGAAGGTTCTGAATTTAAGATGGATGTAGATACAGTTATAGTTGCTATAGGTCAGGGCCCTAATCCCCTTTTGGTTCGAAGGATACCAGGCCTTGAACTCACTAAGCGAGGAAATATAGCGGCTGACGAAGAGACTGGTAGAACTAATATAGAGGGGATCTTCGCAGGAGGGGACATAGTAACAGGCGCAGCTACTGTTATAGCTGCTATGGGAGCAGGCAAACGTGCGGCTAGAGCCATGCATGAATATATAAAGAGTCGTAGCTAAAATAGTATGTTAGGAGGAGGATTATGCCGGCAAAGATCATAGATGGAAGGAGTATAGCTGCAGGGATACGAGAAAACGTAGCTAAAGAAATAAAACAGCTTAAAGGGATTATCCCTGGGCTGGCAGTGGTCCTTGTAGGAGATGATCCTGCGTCAAAGGTTTATGTGGGTATGAAAAAGAAGGCATGTGACGCAGTGGGAATTTACTCACAAGAACATATACTTCCAGCAGCTACAAGCCAAAGGGAACTCTTAGAACTCATATCTACTTTAAATAAAGACTCACGAATCAGCGGTATACTGGTGCAACTCCCTTTACCAGATCATATAGATGAGAAAGAGATTCTAAGGGCTGTAGATCCTGGAAAAGATGTAGATGGATTTCATCCAGTCAACGTAGGTTCACTCACGATAGGGGCTCGGACTTTCGCACCATGTACGCCTGCAGGGATAATAGAATTAATAAAGTCCACAGGTGTAGATATCAAAGGGAAGCGTGCTGTAGTCGTTGGAAGGAGCAATATAGTTGGCAAACCAACAGCTACCTTACTATTAGCTGAGAATGCAACTGTAACAATATGTCATTCTAAAACTCAGGATCTCTCCTTTGAATGTAAACACGCAGATATCCTTGTAGTTGCTATAGGGAAATCACGTATGATAACTGGAGATATGATTAAACCCGGCGCTATAGTCATAGACGTAGGGACAAATAGGGTCGGCGAAAAGAAGTTAGTAGGGGATGTAGACTTTGATGAGGCTGTTAAAGTGGCTGGACATATAACTCCTGTACCTGGAGGGGTAGGACCTATGACTATAGCCATGTTAATGAAGAATACATTAGAGGCAGCAATTAGGAATATGGAGAGATGAAGACAATTAGCTAAGGATAGAAGGTAGAAGCATCTCTAATAAGCGCTGGGATTCAAATAAGCCGTATTCGTGCATGTAGAGATACTCCCTTTGAATCTGTAAGCTTAGGCTATCAAAATGCAGGTACCATCGTGGATAAGGGTGAAGGATGCGACAAGTTTAACATTGGAGATCGAGTGGCTTTTATGAGAGGAGGAGCAGCCCATACCGAATGTAATGTAGTTCCATGTAACCTCTGTGTAAAGATACCTGATGGGGTAAGCTATGAGGAAGGCGCCTCTAATCATTTGGGAGCTGCCGCCCTTCAGGGCTATACGAAGAGCAGATCTGCAACTTACTCAAATAGCTGGTTGTCATGTTATGGTTGAGTTCTCTAAAGGCTATGGTATTAACAGCGGCTTTATTTATTTTGGCGGCGGAACAACTCGAGTATTAGAAAGTCTGGTAAATATGGCTAGGATAGCTCCAGACGGACATGGGATGGGAAGGATCATGATATTAGGCGGTGCTCATATCTCTAAATCATTCCCAACATCCTTAGGAAATATGGATATAAGGGCATCTTCCAGAACAGGCCCTGGTTACCATGATGATGCATATGAATACGGAAGAGATTATCCTCCAGCTATAGTCCAATTGACCATACAGCGAAACCTTGAAGAAGCGATAAGGTTTATTGATGCTAGTAAGCTAAAGGTAGAATCCCTCATAACACAGAGGTACGCCCCAGATCGGGTAGCAGAGGGCTATGAGAAACTCATTCAAACTCCTAATGAAGCCCTTGAAGTGATATTAAAACCGTAAGATCAGAATACGTATAGGCTCATAATAATGTTATCTGAAATATTAATTACAGCTATTGGCTCCATATCCGATAGCTGTAGTTTTTTTATATCTAAGTTTACGGGATATGTGACTCGAATTTCTTTAGCACATCAATAGCACTTAGAATTATGACAAGTGCTCGTCGCCAGCGATTATTGCGTCAGCCTTATATTTAATAGCTGCCACTAAAATCTCTAGATCCTTCTTATCCTCTATGCTATCTCGGTACTTTAATACTTCTTCATCTAGGGTTATAGGGACTTTTGTATGTGGTATATCGTTGAGAAATGTATATAGATCGTTAATATAATTAGGGAGTTTGGTATATATAGCTCTTCCCTACTGAAGTTTTGCCTTCTTGCCTCTGCTCCTAACGTAGCTACTATCTTATCTAACGGCGAGATCTTGTTAATACCATGACAATCTTACATCTATTAGATGTAAGGGTATAATAAAAGATGAGAATACAAAAGGTTAAAAGGGTTTTAGGAAAGAATGGTGAATTATAAAGGTGAACATGGCTACAATATAATTTTTGCCAGACGAAATATTAGTGCAACCCACGTGGCCTTCACATCTACCAGGGTCTTATATTTGTAAGAAGTATAGTATTAAGATAGGGAGGGATATATCTAGAACGTAACGAAGGTTGATCTGATATACGCTTAAGAAATTATGGTATGTTTCAAACCCACCTGACATAGTAAAAACGTTCCTATAGAGAATTTAGCCACAGAGCCATCCTGACTAAGTAAAACAAAGAAAGGATAGGAGTCTGTGGCAATATAAAATAATAGTAGTACTATAAACAAAAATTATACTCAAGTGGAGTCTTACTTAAAATATTTATTCATTTCTTCAAGGGATTGGATTTCAAAGATGTTGTCTATTATAGCTTCGATTTGAGATTCATTGGCCTCATTGATTTTGTCTATCATATCTTCTGGTACTTTATCAAAACTTTCGCTCTACCTTTGGCCACACCTTTAACCATGCCTTTAGCTATACCTTCTTGTTTACTCTTTTTGCGGTCCTCAATGATAGTCTTAGTCAGATTTGAAATCATAGAATCCACCTCCTCGTTCTTCTCGATTATCTCTGAGACCTTCTTTCGCATATGTTTTGACAATCCTTGAGAGACGAGGGCTTTCAGCCAGTTCTTGAATGTTTGTTTATCGTCCTTATCAAGTTACCTACTTCTAAGAGCTCTTCTTCATTAAACCTGTTTATATCGACTAGTATATATTCTAAGAAGAGACTATTTTGAGCTATCATATCTTTGAAAGACTTAGCTGCAGTCCATGTGTATTTTCCGTTATAAAGGACTATTGGTATAACAGGAGGCAATCTAAAGTTTTTTCGTTCTCTTATCTTCTTGGGTGTATTACGGAAAACGTCTCGCCATATCTCCATCATATATAGGAGCAACCTATATGGCATGGTAAAATCGACTCTGGATTGAAGCTTAATTAGAACGAAGAATAGGTCCTCTTCTCCGATTATTTTACCTCTATAAATACTTATACCCTTTGTCGTGTTTGTTATATTCACCGCCCTTATCTCTCACGTAAAATTCTATCGCAGCGGCTTCTATCAATTACCCCAACCTCCTCCAATTGCTTTATTTCTACCTACATTATAAATTAATTATGTGAGGATGTAAAATAAGGAAGGGAGCGGAATTATAGGATATCGCCTGATATAATCCTTAAAACTACGGTATCAACTATATTTTCCATGATGTGATACGTTAGCTCTTCTTTTGATGATATTTTATACGATATAGACTACTTGAACGTAAGGAGAGATTAAATCATTGCTGAACCAGCCATTTACAGGCACTTTCTACTATGTTGTATCAGGAAAGCGCTACATAGCGGCTACTTCTTTGAGACTAATAGGGCGATTTAAATTTATATAATTCGTTAAATAATCTTATGCCTTCTAATGAGTGTATATCCAGGTATCATAGGAAGGTTGAGAGGGTTCTTAGGGTTAGGGTTTATCGGTTGAATTACCCCCAATTTTAATATATAGGCTCTGATGCGTTTATCTCAAAAGAAAGATCTATATGTACAAGGCTTTTTTAATGTGATATAATATGTTTCGGAGGGAATCTGCTTTCCTCGATATAATCTTTATGATTTTAATTTATATCTGCTATTAATAACAGATATAAATATTTGCGATTCTGTGGCTTAAACGATATAATTATTTCTTGAGAAAAAGTAGAAGAGTTATATCTTGCTTAAGGTTGAGGAATGTCTATCATTAATGATGGAGCTATTGAGAAAGGGGATGCTATATGGAGTATTTTCTCACAGAAGAACAGGAAATGATAAGAGATTTAGCTAGAAAGATAGCAAAGGAGAAGGTGGAACCAGTTGCTGCTGAACTAGATGAGACTGGTGAGTTTCCATGGGAGATCTTAAACGTTCTAGCTGAGTCAGATCTTTGTGGGGTATATATCCCTGAGGAATACGGAGGTTTTGGCGGTGGAGTACTTGAACAATGTCTTGTAGTAGAGGAATTGAGCAAGGCTTGTTCAGGCGTTGCTGTGAGTTATGCAGCAAGTGGATTGGGATCCTTTCCCATCCTGCTCTTTGGTACTGAAGAACAGAAGCAAAAGTATATTCCATCGGTGGCATCTGGTAAGAGTCTAGCAGCCTTTGGTCTCACTGAAGCAAATGCAGGTAGCGATGCAGGAGCTATGGAAACTACTGCAGTTAAAGATGGAGACCATTATATTTTGAATGGTACAAAACAGTGGATCACTAATGGTGGCGAGGCTGATATCTATACAGTCATTGCTGTAACTGATAAGACTAAAGGAAGCAGGGGAAATAGTGCTTTTATAGTGGAGAAGGGTACCCCAGGATTTACCTTTGGCAAAAAGGAGAATAAGATGGGTATCAGAGCTTCTACTACACGCGAGCTTATTTTTCAGGATTGCCGTATTCCAAAAGAGAATTTACTGGGTAGAGAGGGCATGGGCTTTATAGTTGCTATGAAGACCTTAGATGTGACCAGACCTGGTATAGCTGCTCAGGCATTGGGAATAGCAAGTGGTGCATTAGAAGCAGCTCTGAATTATGCTAGGGAGCGACGACAGTTTGGGCAACCAATAGCCTCTTTCCAAGCTATCCAGCATATGCTCGCTGATATGGCTATACAGATAGAAGCAGCTAGGGCACTTCTTTACTCAACAGCTAGGATGATAGATAGCGGGGCTAAGAATTATTCTAAGGAGTCATCTATGTGCAAAGTCCTTGCTTCAGATGTGGCAATGAAAGTCACTGTAGATGCTGTTCAGATATTTGGTGGATATGGCTACATGAAGGAATATCCAGTAGAGAAGATGATGAGAGATGCGAAGATAACCCAGATATATGAGGGGACAAACCAGATACAACGAAATATTATAGCTCTGGAAATGATAAAAGAGGCTGCTCGGAAGAGATAGCTAGTAGTGAAAGGCAGGAGATTTAGGAGATGAATGTCATAGTCTGCGTTAAGCAGGTACCAGACCCTGCTGAGGCTAAGATAGATAAAGAGACTAAGACTATAGTGCGTGAAGGAGTTACTAATATTACTAATCCTTTTGATATGTATGGCATAGAAGAGGGGGTTCGTATAAAGGAAAAGAACGGTGGTAAAGTAACTGCTGTTAGTATGGGACCTCCCCAGAGCGAAAAATGTCTAAGAGAAGCTATAGCTATGGGTGCAGACGAAGCTATACTAGTAAGCGATAGGGCATTGGCTGGCTCTGATACTCTCGTTACTGCTACCGCACTTGCTGCGGCTATTGATAAGGTTGGAGATTATCATCTAATCATATGTGGACGTGAAGCAATAGATGGTGATACAGGACAAACAGGCCCGGGAATTGCTGAACGATTAGGCATCCCTCATGTGACTTACGTTCAAAAGATCCGTGAAATATCAGAGGATAAGATGATAGTAGAACGTATGATAGAAGATGGTTATCAGGTAATTGAAGTGAAACTTCCAGCCTTAATAACTGTGGTTAAGGATATAAATGAACCGAGAATTCCATCGTTAAGAGGTATGATGAAGGCTAAAAAGGCAAATATAATTACAATGAACGCACAGGATCTCTCTTTAGATCCAGATAATCTTGGGCTAAAGGGTTCACCAACTCAAGTCATTAGACAATTTACTCCGGAGATAGTGCGCAAAGGCGAGGTCTTAGAGGGAGAACCAACAGAACAAGCTGCTGTACTTGTCAGCAAATTATTACAGACTAGGGTCGTATAAGAACCGATCTTTTCTAGGGGGACTGTGGAAGATGAGTATTACTGTAGTATTGGAAAAATGTATAGGCTGCAAGCTTTGTGTACGAAAATGCCCGTTTAACGCCATTGAAGTAGTAGAGAAGAAGGCCAAGATCCTACTAGAGAAGTGTAATCTATGCGGAGCATGCGTAGAGGCTTGCAAGTTTGAAGCCATTAATATAGAACGTAGTGGAGAGAGTTCTCGCGCAGAAGATGGTGTAGGCGTATGGGTCTTTGCTGAACAGCGCGATGGAGAAGTAGCTTCAGTAGTTTATGAACTTTTAGGAGAAGGACGAAAGCTTGCTGATAAATTAGGTCAGGAGCTCTGTGCTGTCCTTCTTGGAAATGGAGTTGCTGATAAGGCAGGATCACTCTTCCAACACGGGGCTGATAAGGTATACCTCATGGAAGATGAATCTCTAGCGGATTTTCAGGATCAGCCCTATACCGACGCTTTAACACAGCTAATAGAAGGATACAAGCCTAATATTCTCTTACTAGGAGCTACAACTGTAGGACGCTCCTTAGCGCCACGTGTAGCAGCGCGGATAAAGACAGGTCTTACTGCTGACTGTACAGGCCTTGATGTTGATGAGGAAAAGGGGCTGCTCTTGCAGACGAGGCCTGCCTTTGGAGGCAATATAATGGCTACTATTGTCTGCCCTGAAAAGAGGCCGCAAATGGCTACGGTGCGTCCAAAGGTCATGAAGCGAGCCGACTGTGAACCTGAGAGAACAGGAGAACTAATAAGGGAGAATTTTGCGTCTGCTGACCAAGAACTTGTTACAAAGATTTTAGAAGTAGTAAAGGGAGTAGGAAATAAAGTAAATATTCAAGAGGCAGATATAATAGTGGCTGGAGGACGCGGCCTAGGAGATGCTAAGAATTTCGAACTTATTCAGGAACTTGCTGATGTTCTTGGCGGTGCAGTAGGCGCATCAAGGGCTGCTGTAGATGATGGTTGGATAGACTATGCTCATCAGATTGGACAGACAGGAAAGACAGTTTCACCTAAGCTTTATATAGCCTGTGGAATCTCTGGAGCAGTTCAGCATATTGCTGGGATAGGATCTTCAGATATTATAGTAGCTATAAATAAAAACCCAGATGCTCCTATTTTTAATCTAGCTACTTACAGCATAGTAGGCGATCTTTTCCAGGTCATCCCGGCTCTTATTACAGAATTTAAAAAGGTACGTGGAGAATAATAAAAGAGGGGGCTCAATGAATGAGCCCTCCTTTTGTCAAAGGCCAATAAAGGAGAAATGCCTCTCCTGTTATATTCTTCATAGGAATAGGTCCTAAGTGTCGGCTATCTTTGCTATTGTTCCTATTATCTCCTAATACGAATACATGGCCTTCTGGCACTTTTACAGGAAAATTTACAGGGAACCATCTAGAACTGATCTTTTCAAAAGTATATTCAGCTTGTACAGGTTCATTATTAACATAGACTATGCCATTCTCTATGTTTATTACATCGCCAGGTAGACCTATAACTCTTTTTATGAACTTTCTATAGTTAGGCTCTCCTGGTGGTCTAAAGACGATTATATCACCGCGTTGTGGTTCCTTAAAACGGTATATAAATTTATTAACTAGTAATCTTTCTCCAGTATAAAGTGTGGGTTGCATAGATGGTCCATCAACTACGAAAGATTGTACCACAAAGGTCATAATGAACGCTGTTAGTACTATAGCTATGGCAAAGGTTACAAGGTAGTCGAGGATTATTTCTTTCATGAGTGCCTTCCCCTTTCAGAAGATGTATATTTAATTGAGAAATATCGGCCTTAAATTCTATATATTCTACTATTTATTCTGATCTCCTCTTACATTTCAATAAATTTATATAGTAAATCTTGCGTATAAGGGATTATTATGAAGGAATTTGAGAGATGATGTAGAATAGAATATGGGTTAACATTACCCCATTTCTAAGGTGCTTAGTTTTCTAGCGGGAATGAGGTTAGAAAGATGCCAGTGGGAAATTTTTTAAAGAGCCTTGCTCTCATAACGCAGTTAGGTCTTAGCATAATCACACCTGTAGCAGGAGGAGCATTCATAGGAGGATATATACAGCGAAAATTCGATATAGGCAGCTCTGTGACGATTATTTTAATAGTTTTTGGACTAATAGGAGGGCTCTTCAACGCATACCGTCTTATTATGAAATCTATAGATTAAAGTATTCCAGTAATACACTTGACCGAGAGCGTGTAAAAAGATACAATATTAAAAGAGTAGGTCTATAATTTCTCAACGATTGGAAGTAGTTTTATGGATGATGTTACTATAACTCAGGTACGGGTAACTAAGAAAGCTGCTATTATCAGTGGGGTTATTGTGCTTATAGCTCTTTTATTCCGTCGTCCCACTGTAGCTATGGGACTTATCTTTGGCACTTTAGTGGGAATACTCAATTTCAGATTAATGGCCATAGCATTAATTAGAGCTGTTACTTTGCCTGCTAATAAGGCTAAATTATATGCTGGTTCAAGATATATTATTAGATACGCTATTATGGGTGTAGTACTTTACTCAGCAGCACGTCGAGGAGAACTCGGGTTCTTTCTAGCAACTGCAGGAGGACTCCTTACAATCAAATTGGCTGTCCTTTGGGAAGGGCTTTTAGGAAAATAGAAAGAACCTTTCATATGATTTTAATATACGAAAGGAGGTTGCCGAGGTACTTCTCATACCTTTAACGGGATTGAGTAGTTATTTTCACGGCAGTGCTATGGATTTCGCACCGAAACGGTTTTTTATCCCCGGAACAGGGATACAAATTTCAGAGACGGTGACCACTACATGGGGGATCATGTTAGTGCTGGTCATCTTTTCATGTTTAGCTACAAGGAAGTTAAAGGATATACCTATCCATGAGGTTCCAGACCGTCGTAGAGGTGCTCTCGAACTCCTTGTTGAAAGTCTTGTAAATTTGGTTGAGAGCACCATGGGGAAGGAACGACGTGGTTTTACACCTTACATGGGTACCCTTGTTCTATACTTGCTCATTGCCAATTTAATAGGGCTCATAGGTATACGCCCTCCTACAGCAGACCTTAATACTACTTTATGCCTTAGTACATTGACGGTCACAGCTGTACAGTATTATGGTCTAAAAGAGAAAGGGCTAATACGGTATCTAAAGGGTTATCTAGAGCCTTTTGTGCTTTTCTTGCCTATGAATATTATGGGTGAGATATCCCCTTTAATCTCAATGGGGTTTCGTCTCTTTGGTAATATAATAGGAGGGCTCATAATAATGACAATGATATATAATGTAGTGCCCCTTCTACTACCTATATTACCTCATATGTATTTTGACATATTCTCTGGGGTCATTCAAACATTCATCTTTGTCATGTTGACTATGACTTTTATAAGCATAGCCATGGATTAAATGATTATTACCTACCTGAAAGGTAATAGAAAATATATTAGTGAACGGAGGAAATTACATTATGAATGATATGTTATTAGCAAAAGCTATAGTTATGGGAGCATCTGCTTTAGGTGCAGGTATAGCCATGATAGCAGGTATAGGGCCTGCTATAGGACAAGGTTATGCAGCAGGTAAAGGTGCTGAGGCTGTAGGGCGTCAACCAGAAGCGCAGGGCGAGATTACAAGAACTATGCTCTTAGGGCAAGCAGTTGCAGAAACTACAGGTATATACTCGCTTATAATCGCGCTTATATTAGTCGTTGCTAATCCATTCCTGGCCGCGCTATAATACATATAGGAATAAAGGTCCGGAGATGGGGCGAAGGCATCTGGCCATTTCCGGTTATAAATTGAGGAGGGTTGGGTATGGTCACCCTAGACATTACGTATTTTTTTCAGATGATTAACTTTCTCGTTCTTTTCTTGCTCTTGCGTAAATTCCTCTTTAAACCAGTCATGGATTACTTGGATAAGAGGAACGAGTATGTACAGAACTCTCTAAAGGAAGCAGAGAATAAACTTAAAGATGCCACTGACTTGCATGAAGAATATAAAAAAGAAATGGCAAATGCAAAGAGAGAGGGTAGGGAGATAATCGAAAGAGCCAGTTCTCAGGGGGAAGCGACTCGAGAAGAGATACTAAAAGAAGCAAAAGAAGAATCCGAGAAGATAATGAATAGAGCGCGGGATGAAATAGAGCGCGAAAAAGAGAAAGTCTTAAGTGAACTACGTGAGGAAGTAGCCAACCTCTCAGTTACAATAGCTTCGAAGATCCTAAAGGAGAAGATGGACGAAGAAGTACATGGGGATTTAGTTGAGAAGTTCATCGGAGAGGTGGGGTCAGGTAGTGGCAGTTCAAAGCATAGTTAGTCGTAGGTACGCTGAAGGGCTTTATGATGCTGCAAAAGATAGAGGTATCTTAGATGTGGTAGGGAAAGAACTTCATGAGATCTTAGAACTCCTTAATTCAGAAGAAGATTTAAGGAAAGCCCTATACCACCAGCAAATAACGGAAGAAGAGAAAAAGAGGGTAGTAGATCTTATCTTCGGAAATAGGGTCTCCTTTATTACCATTAACCTCTTAAACCTTCTTATAGAGAAGAAACGTATTGAGATCCTTCCTGCGCTTATAGAAGACTTTAATGAATTGGTTAGGGAGGAACGTAATGAGATAATCGCGCGGGTACAGACTGCGCGTCCCCTCTCAGTGGAATATCAAGAGAGGTTAAGGGATGAGTTATCAAAGGTTGCTGGCAAGAGAGTTCTCCTTAATACTGAGGTTAACTCGGAGTTAATCGGGGGGCTAATGGTGGAGATAGAAGGGCAAGTCATTGATGGCAGCATAAGCGGATATCTTAAAGGATTAAAGGAGAATATCACTGCTGGTAGGTCTTGGGGCCTCTAAATGTAAGGTTAATGTATATGGTGGCAAAGGAAGTGGAAATGACCAATGAAGTTACGACCTGAAGAAATTAGTTCAATCATCAGGCAGCAAATAGAGGGATTTGATGTTAAACTTCAATCTGTAGATGTAGGTACAGTATTAGAAGTAGGTGATGGAATCGCTAGAATTTACGGTCTAGATGGAGCTATGGCAGGGGAGCTTTTGGAGTTCCCAGATGGTGTCTTTGGTATGGCTCTAAACTTAGAGGTGAATAACGTAGGTGCTGTGCTCCTTGGTTCTGATAGAAATATCAAAGAAGGAGATACGGTAAAGAGGACAGGCCGGGTTGTTCAGGTACCTGTAGGCGATTCAATGAGGGGTAGAGTAGTTAATGCCTTAGGTCAGCCTATAGACGGAAAAGGTCCAATAAAGGTTGATACGTATAGAGCTGTTGAATCCTCTGCACCCGGTGTTGTGAAGCGTCAACCTGTTAAAGAGCCACTTCAAACAGGGTTGAAGGCTATAGACTCTATGATACCTATAGGCCGTGGACAGAGAGAATTGATAATCGGAGATAGACAGACTGGTAAGACTGCTATAGCCATTGACACTATCTTAAATCAAAAAGACAGTGATGTTATATGTATATATGTGGCTATTGGACAGAAGAATTCTACTGTAGCCCAGATCGTTAGAACTCTAGAAGATGCAGGTGCTATGGATTATACTGTGGTAGTAGCAGCCACAGCCAGTGACCCAGCACCTTTGCAATACTTAGCACCGTATGCTGGATGTGCTATAGGCGAGGAGATTATGTACAACGGAGGTCATGCCTTGGTTATATATGATGACCTTTCTAAGCACGCTGTGGCTTATAGAGCCATGACCTTGTTATTAAGACGACCTCCAGGCAGAGAAGCTTTCCCGGGGGATGTCTTCTACCTTCACTCACGTCTCCTAGAACGAGCAGCTAAACTCTCAGATGAATTAGGGGGAGGTTCTCTTACAGCTCTGCCGATAATTGAGACACTTGCCGGAGATGTCTCAGCTTATATCCCCACCAATGTTATATCCATAACTGATGGGCAGATATATCTAGAGACGGAGCTTTTCTTTTCAGGGGTTAGACCTGCTATAAATGCTGGTCTTTCTGTTTCCCGTGTGGGTAGCGCAGCTCAGATTAAAGCTATGAAAAAGGTAGCAGGGAGGTTACGTATTGATTTAGCTCAATACAGGGAACTAGCTGCCTTTGCTCAGTTCGGAACAGACCTCGATCGTTCTACTAGGGTAAGGCTGGAAAGAGGAGAACGCATGGTGGAGATCTTAAAGCAGGCGCAATATTCTCCAATACCAGTGGAAGAGCAGGTAATGATGATTTATACAGCAGTTAACGGTTATATCATGGACATCCCTGTGAATAGCATAGAAAGGTTTGAGAAGGAATTCTTGAAATTTATGAGGGAGGTTCATCCTGATATAGGGGGCTCCATTAAGGAGTCTGGTGATCTTTCTAAAGAGGTTGAGGAGAAGTTAAAGGCTGCTATCTCTGAATTTAAGGAAGATGTTTTTATCGTTAGTGAAGATAATTCTCTTGAGGAAGCTTCCTTGTAAGTGACTCAAAGATATAATCCATCAGATAGGTGGTTTCACGGATATGGAAGGATTACGTGAGATAAAGAGACGCATACGGAGCATACATAGTACTCAACAGATAACCAGAGCAATGAATATGGTAGCAGCTGCGAAGCTGAGAAAGACTCAACATCTGGTAACAGCTATAGAACCGTATGTTAGTAATATAGAGGAACTAATTGGGGATATCACTAAAGCAAATGGTAACTTGGGACACCAGTTCTTTCGACAGAAGTCTGAACCAGGTAGGTCTGGCATCATCGTTATAACTGGGGACAGGGGTCTTACTGGAGGACATAATAGCAATATCATAAAGAAGGCTCTAGAAGGTGGAGATTCTCCAGTCTTCTTATGTGTTGGTCGTAAAGGCCGTGATTATTTTGTTAAACGCGGTTATGATGTTAGAGCTGAATATATTGGGCTTCCTGATGAGCCTGGTATCAGACAGGCTAAGGAGATATCAGAGAATGCCATTGAACTCTTTGAAGGTGGAGATATAAGCGAGCTGTATGTGGCATATACAGAATTCATCACTACTGTTGAGCGAAAACCCCATCTTCTTAGAATTCTACCTATAGATAAAAATATATTCATGAAGAATGGTAAAGCAGGTTCTCTCTTTCTATATGAGCCAGGTGTAGAAGGTGTCCTTAATAAGCTGCTTCCTCACTATGTAGAGATTCAGATTTATCGCGGGTTAGTAGAGTCAAAGGTAAGTGAGTTTGCAGCAAGGATGATGGCTATGGATACAGCTACAGATAATGCTGACGAGATGATAGAGAAATTAACATTAGACTTTAATAGGGCCAGGCAAGCAGAGATCACTCAGGAGATATCAGAGATCGTTGGTGGAGCAGAAGCCCTTAAATAATATTGGGCAGTCAAGGAAGGTGAATAGATTGACTGAAGTATCCAGGATAGGTTATGTGACACAGGTTATAGGACCTGTTATTGATATAAAGTTCAAATCTGATGAATTGCCAGCTATATATAATGCTATAAAGATAGTTGATGACGAATCTATAGAGATAACAGCCGAAGTCATGCATCATATTGGCGATGATATGGTAAGGTGTGTTGCCATGTCATCTACTGATGGTTTAGTACGCGGAATGAAGGCTATAGACACTGGCGAATCAATAAAGGTACCTGTTGGTGAAGATACTCTTGGTCGTATCTTTAATGTCTTAGGGGAGCCTATAGATGGTCTTGGAGAGGTTAAGGCAGATAGATATGAACCAATACACAAACCCGCTCCGCCCCTTGAGGAGCAGGAGACAACTACAGAGATATTTGAAACAGGGATTAAAGTAGTAGATCTTTTAGCTCCATATCCTAAAGGAGGCAAAATAGGTCTCTTTGGTGGTGCTGGAGTAGGTAAGACAGTTCTCATTATGGAACTCATTAGGGCTATTGCCACTGAACATGGGGGATTCTCTGTTTTCGCAGGTATAGGTGAGCGAACTAGGGAAGGTAATGAACTTTGGTTAGATATGAAGGAATCAGGGGTCATTGATAAGACTGCTATGGTCTTTGGCCAGATGAATGAACCACCTGGAGCAAGGTTTAGAGTAGGTCTTACAGGTCTGACTATGGCTGAATATTTTAGAGATGTGCAGGGACAGGATATCCTCTTGTTCATTGATAATATATTCAGATATATACAAGCTGGTGGTGAGGTATCAGCGCTCCTTGGTCGTATGCCAGCTGCAGTAGGTTATCAACCCACACTAGCTGTAGAAGTTGGTATGCTTCAAGAGCGGATCACATCTACCAAGAAAGGCTCTATCACATCTGTGCAGGCTATCTTTGTACCTGCTGATGATATTACAGACCCAGCGCCAGCTACTACCTTTGCTCACTTAGATGCAACTACAGTCCTCTCAAGGGATATAGCTGCTATGGGACTTTATCCAGCTGTTGATCCTTTGGATTCTACATCTAGGATACTTGACCCTAGGATAGTGGGACAAGAGCATTACTCAGTTGCCAGACGAGTACAGGAGATCCTCCAAAGGTATAGAGAACTCCAAGATATAATAGCTATTCTAGGTATAGATGAACTCTCAGATGCGGATAAAATAATAGTGGTTAGAGCGAGGAAGATACAGAGATTCCTTACGCAGCCTTTCTTTGTTGCAGAGGTATTCACTGGTCAACCTGGCAGGTATGTACCACTAAAGGAAACTATCAAAGGGTTTAAGGAGATTATAGCGGGTAAACATGATGATGTACCTGAAGAAGCATTTCATATGGCTGGAACCATAGATGAAGTAGTAGAGCGAGCAAAGAAGATCGAGGCTGGTGAATAGAGTCATGGGACAAATAAATCTGGATATAGTCACCCCAGAGCGAAGGGTTTTTCAGGGCCAAGTAGATATGATCATTGCACCTGGAAGCGAAGGTTTTCTAGGTATATTGCCTAGTCATACTCCTCTCATTACTAGCTTGCGTATAGGCATAGCTAGGATAAAGAACAATGATGAGCAGATAAAGGTGGCTATTGGCGGTGGATTTATGGAAGTCCAACCTGATAAGATCATCATTTTAGCGAACACCGCTGAGCTGGGTAATGAAATAGATATAAGTAGAGCGCGTGCCGCTAAAGAGCGGGCAGAGGAGAGGATAGCTACCTTTGAAAATGGAGGAGTTGCTAGTACAGAATTTGATCTCCTCCGCGCTCGGACTTCTCTTCAGAGGGCCCTAACGCGACTGAAAGCAGCTGATGATGATGGGACGTGGAGACCTGGTGAAAAGGGACTTGAAGAATAATATCTCTGCCCAGAGGAGGGGATATACATGGGTAGTAAAAATATTTTTGCATTGACTAATGGGAAGGTCTTAACACCACTACGTGTTATAAATAAGGGAACTGTACTGATAAAGGGCGATTCAATATTAGAGGTTGGCTCTGTTGGAGAAGTTAAGATACCAGAAAACGCTAAAATCTATGATGCTGCGGGTAAGTACATAAGCCCAGGCTTTATAGATATCCACGTCCACGGAGGTGGAGGTGGTGACGCTTCAGAGGGGACATGTGATTCTATACGTACAATGGCAAAAGCCCATGCTGCAGGGGGCACTACCTCCCTTTTAGCTACTACATTTACTGCACCTATTGAAGAATTAGAGAAGGCTTTCGGTGCAATTGAGGAGGTCTCTAAAGAAGCTATACATGGTGGTGCTAGGGTTTTAGGTTGCCATATGGAAGGTCCTTACTTTAATCTAGAGCAAGCTGGTGCTCAGAACCCAAAGTATCTTAAGTCTCCAAAGGCAGAAGAGTATTTGAGATTATTAGATAGATATAAGATACTACGTCGTATATCAGCAGCTCCTGAATTGCCAGGTGCTCTTGAAATGGGTAAAGAGCTACAAAGACGGGGAGTGGTGGCGTCTATAGCTCATTCCAATGCCACATATCAGGAAGTAGTAAAAGCTGTAGAATCAGGTTATACTCATGTAACCCATTTATATTCTGGTATGTCCATGATGCGGCGAATTGATTCATATAGGGTATCTGGTGTAGTAGAAGCTACTTTACTCATGGATGAATTAACTGCAGAGGTTATAGCTGATGGTCATCATCTTCCACCTAGCCTCCTTAAGCTTATATTAAAAGCAAAGGGACTGGATAAGGTTTGCGTTGTAACTGATTCCATGGCTTCAGCAGGCTTAGGGCCTGGAGAGTACACCTTTGGTGGTCTGGATGTAGTGGTAGAGACGAATATCCCAGAATCTTTTGAGATCCAAGAAGAGGAAGGTAATTATGTTGCAAAGTTAGCAGATAGATCTGCTTTTGCAGGTAGTGTTGCAACTATGGACCAGGTAGTTAGGACCATGACTAATCTTGTAGGACTAAATATACCTGATGCTGTGAAATTGGCTACAATTAATCCAGCTAAAGTCATAGGGATAAGTGCCGAAAGGGGCATGATAGTTCCAGGAATGAAGGGAGATATAGTTATCTTTAATGATGATATAGTTCCTTATCTAACAGTTGTTGAAGGCGAAGTAGCCTTTGAGAGAAAATAAGAAGAAGAGATTTGTCAGAGTAAGACCTTTTAGTAAAGGTTGGTGAAGGACTGAAAACTAAAGTGAAGCTAAAGATAGATGAGATTTCATTTTCATATGGAGCTGTAGATGTTCTCGCTAATGTGACCTTTTCTGTAAGACGAGGGGAATTCGTAGGTATAGTGGGTCCTAATGGCTCTGGCAAGTCTACTCTCTTACGCACTATAAGTAATATATTAAAGCCTAGAGGCGGTGCAGTATTATTAGATGGACGTAAGGTCTCTACTATGAAGAATAGGGATCTTGCTCGGGAAATGGCTCTAGTTTCTCAGGACACTCAGGCAGACTTTGAATTCACTGTCGGAGAGTTTGTTCTTATGGGACGCTATCCTTATATTCAAAGGTTTCATAAGGAGTCTGCAGAGGATTATAGGGTAGCAAGAGATGCTATGGAAGCTACAGGTATAATTGATTTAGTAGAAAGACCCATAACTGAACTCAGCGGCGGTGAAAGGCAGAGAGCCTTTATTGCCAGAGCATTGGCTCAAGACCCACAAATCCTCCTTTTAGACGAACCTACTTCACATTTGGATATAAACCATCAGGTAGAGGTATTCGATCTCTTAAAACGCTTGAAAACGGAGAAAGGGATTACCATATTAGTAGTTCTCCACGATTTGAATTTAGCCTCACAGTACTGTGATTCTCTTTTAATGTTGCATAAGGGAAGTATATTCTCATGCGGGGCGCCATATGAAGTCTTAACTCTTGATAATATAAAGACGGTATATGGTGTTGATGTCCTTGTAACAAAGGACGAATTTACTAAACGTCCACGGATAACCCTTATACCTGGAGAAGAACGTAAAGCTACCCGGAGCCAGAAGAGGGCGCGTATTCATCTAGTAGCAGGTGGTGGTGCTGGTATTGAAGTCCTACGCCTTTTATCTTTATATAAGTACCCTACTGTAGTAGGCGTTCTCAATATCCGCGATGCTGATCAGGAGGAGGCTTTGTCTCTAGGTATGGATGTGATAGAGGAGCGCCCGTTTTCTCCAATAAGCGAAGAAACACATTTACGGAATATAGAGGCCATGAACGAAGCCAAGGCTATAATCCTCGCTAGCATACCCTTTGGTCATGGTAACTTAAAGAATATAGAGGCAGTTGAATATGGTATTAACAAGGGTATTCCAGTTATCATCATAGAAGAGCATCCTATAGATGAGAGAGATTATACTGAAGGTACTGCTAGTGAATATTATGAAAGATTAAAGGAGAAAGGGGCTATTGTAGTTTCAGAGCCGCAAAAAGTATTAGAAGTCCTAGATGAAATATCTTCAGGGAGGTCGTCTATGCCGTGGACATAAAGGAGACGGGTTTACTACAAATTTATACTGGGGATGGTAAAGGAAAGACAACAGCGGCGTTAGGCCTTGCTTTCCGAGCAATTGGCCATGGTTTTAAGGTTTGTATGATACAGTTTCTCAAAGGTACTTCATATACTGGAGAACTCTTCGCTGCTCAGCGCCTCTTTCCAAGCTTT
This sequence comes from Firmicutes bacterium UBA5435, assembly GCA_002426645.1. GTDB lineage: Bacteria > Bacillota > UBA5435 > UBA5435 > UBA5435 > UBA5435. The sequence goes on from DIRN01000008.1 coordinate 24,885, forward strand.
AAAATATATCAGTTTGGCAGGGATTGTAGATATGCACCACTTATAAGGGATGGCTTTATGTCCTGTACTAATTGTGGCGAATGTTTCCTAACAGGGGAAGAAGAGGCGAAGATGGCTCTAAAAGTAGCTAAAGATGTTATAGATAGCGGAGAATATAGTATTGTTATCCTAGATGAAGTATCCCATGCCATACGCCATGGATTCATTGAAACCACCCAACTTCTAGAGATAGTACATGAAGGAGTTGAATTGGTCATGACAGGTAGAGATTTTCCAAAGGAGCTTCTAGATAAGGCAGATCTTGTTACTGAGATGCATATGGTAAAGCACCCCTTTGAAAAAGGGATAAAGAGCAGAAGGGGTATTGAGTATTAGAAAAGACTGAATTCAGGAATATCTTCCTTTCTGTAGAACATACTATGGCAGAGGAAGATTTTTATATAGGAAGGAGGAAGCAGCGGTATGCCCAGGTACTGGGGTATCCGTTGCGACATGATTTAATGATTAAGTTTGGGACTGATGGATGGCGGGCAATTATGTGCGATGATTTTACCTTCTCAAATGTAAACATAGTTGTGCAGGCTATAGCTGATTATGTTAAAGCCCATAAAGGAGAGGATAAAGGTCTTATTATTGGATATGATGCTAGGTTCCTTTCGGAGAAGTTTGCAGAGGAAGCAGGAAAAGTATTAGCTACTAATGGTATCGCTGCGTATATCATAGAGCGTGATGCACCTACTCCAGTTGTAGCCCATGCTATAGTACAGTTAAATACTGCAGGTGCTATAATGTTCACAGCTAGTCATAATCCGCCTGAATATAATGGTATAAAGTATATCCCAGATTATGCAGGGCCTGCTGATCCTGAGATAACTACGGAGATTGAGGTTAATATAGCGAAGATCCTAGAGAAAGGGACCTTAAAGTATCTCTCACTTGATGAGGCCGAAGGGTTTATAAAATATATAGATCCATCCACTGATTATATTAAACACCTTAAGACCCTTATTGACTTGAAGAAGATTAAGGATTCAGGTTTAAGAATAGTATACGATCCCATGTATTCATCTGGTAGGGGATACCTTGATAGAATTCTTATAGAGGCTGGTATAACTCCAGTGGTACTTAATAATAATAGGGACCCTTTATTTGGGGGTTCATCTCCAGAACCTTCGGAGGAACGTCTCCAGAAGATGAGAGACCTTATAATAAAGAGAGAGGCTGATCTTGGATTAGCTACAGATGGAGATGCAGACCGTTTCGGTATAATAGATGATACAGGAAGATATATTACGCCTAATAAAGTAATATCCCTTCTTCTCACTCATTTAGTTGAGAAGAAAGGTCTTAAAGGCCCTGTAGGGAGAAGTGTAGCTACTACTCATATGATAGATAGACTCGCTGAGAGATATGGATTAGATGTATATGAGACTCCAGTGGGGTTTAAGTATATAGGCAAATTAATGAGGGAAAATGATATAATCATAGGTGGTGAAGAGAGTGGTGGCCTAAGTATCAGAGGTCACATACCTGAGAAAGATGGTATCCTTGCATGTCTCTTAGCCGCTGAGATGAGAGCAAGTTCAGGTAAACCGCTCTCTGGGGTATTAGAGGATCTAATGAAAGATATAGGGGGCTTCTTCACTAGAAGATTAGATATTAGATATCCTCAGGATAAGAAGGAGCGTCTGATGAATAATCTTAAGGAGACACCTCCTAAGAGTATAGGGGGCAAGGCTGTAAAGAAGGTTACAACTATTGATGGAGTTAAGTTCCTCCTTGAAGATGAAAGTTGGTTCTTGGTAAGGCCTTCTGGTACAGAACCACTTATTCGAGTATATATGGAGAGCAGTACAGCTAAGGATCTTGATAATCTAGAATCTACTCTCCAAACTTTAATTTGAATAGAGGAAGGAGGAAGGGAACCCTATGAGACATGTGTATTACGGGTCCCGTGGACGTAGTTTTTTCTCGTATTTAATAGTGGGGCTTATAGGTGCCCTGCTAGGTAGCGCTATACTTCTATGGCTCTTAACTGGATATCCTTTTGACGGGGGAGAAGGTATACTCATTAAACTCTTACAAGAGGATTTAAAGAATAATGAAGAAGAAAGCCCACCCCAGATTATCGTTAAAGGACCAGACATTGTATCAGTAGTAGAGAAGGCAGGACCAGCAGTGGTTATGATTACCACTACAGAGAGGAGAACCATAGACTTTTTCTTTGATACAGTGGTAGAACAGGTACAAGGTTTGGGCTCAGGAGTTATCTTTGATGAAAGAGGATATATCCTTACGAATAATCATGTAGTAGCTGAGGCTATTGCTATAGCAGTTGTACTTCCTGATGGCAGAGAGTTTGCAGGTGATGATGTGCAGCTTGTAGGGAGGGACCCTCTAACGGATTTGGCTGTTCTCAAGATTACTGGAGAAGATCTACCAGTGGCCGTGCTTGGTGATTCTGATGCTCTCAGCGTTGGCGAAGTGGCTGTAGCTATAGGTAACCCATATGGTCTTGATCATACTGTGACCTCTGGGATAATTAGTGCCCTTGGCCGTCCTCTCCTAATGAATGAAGAGTATGGTATAATCCTTAGAGATTTAATCCAGACTGATGCTCCGATAAATCCTGGCAACAGCGGTGGTCCGCTCCTCAACGATAGAGCTGAGGTTATTGGGATCAATACTGCAATAATTGGAGGTGCTCAGTCTATAGGTTTTGCCCTTCCAATAAATAAAGCTGAAGATATCGCTGGAGAGATTATGGAACGTGGTAGAGTGGTAAGGCCTTGGCTTGGTCTTGTTGGGGTAGAGCTGACTCAGGAGATCTTACGGGAAGGTAAGATACCGTTAACAGGAGGAGTAGGAGTAAAGGAAGTCTTACCAGAGAGCCCCGCTGACAAAGGGGGTATTCAGCCAGGGGATATAATAATTGCGATGGCTGGGAAGACCATCGGAAGTATAGATGATCTAAAAGAGGTACTTAAAGATATAAATGTAGGGGACGAGATCCACATTCTATTGCTGCGAGATGGGCAAGAGATGGAGACTACGGTTAAAGTCCATGAGATGCCTTTTTCTCTTATGGATGCTCTTACGAAACAGTAAAGATTATGAAGATCAATTTAATCATTGTTGGTAAGATACGAGAGAAGTATTTACGCGAAGGTATGGCTGAATATATAAAGAGGCTTGGCTCTAAATTAAAGGTTATAGAGGTGGGGTACGAGAAGATACCAAAGGTTTCTACTATAAGTGATGAGGATAGGGTAAGATTATTAGAAGGGGAGAGGCTTCTCAAACATATTCGTTCTAATGCATATACTGTAGTCCTTGATATGAAGGGTATGCAAATGACCTCTCAAGAATTTGCTGAGATGTTGAAAAATGTCATGCTTGAAGGCAAAAGCGAGATTAATTTTGTTATAGGAGGGCCTCTTGGTCTTTCAGATAAAGTCCGTGAACGAGCAGATCTTATTTTCTCTCTTTCAAAGATGACCTTTCCGCATCAAATGGCCTCATTTATAATGGTTGAACAGATATATAGGGCTCTAAATATATTATCTGGGGGCAAGTATCATAAGTAGAGGTATTAATCATTTTAAGAAAAAACTGCAGGAATAGAGTGTTTAGTTGTCGAATACCTTCCTTAATATTGCAATTTTGCAATGCTAAATAACAGGAGGGGTAACCTAATGGAAGAGAATTCGGTTAAGGTTGGTTTTTCTAAGGTGGATATAACGCCGCCTTTAGGGGTGTGTTTGGCAGGATACTTCTCGAAGAGAGAGGCTACAGGTATATTAGATCCTTTGTATGCTTCAGCTTTAGCTGTCTCTGATGGTGATAATCGTTGGATCTTTATAAGCTGCGATCTTCTTTCAATTGGAGATACTTATGTAGCAGAAGCTAGGAAACTCATAGAAGAGAGGCTAGGGCTATCAGGTGAGAGTGTTATGATACACGCTACTCATATCCATACTGGCCCTATAACTCGATTGAATCCCCGTGAAGAAGGGAAGTTCGCTATATCTTATCGAGATGATGCTTACATTGCTATGTTAGTACGTAAGTTAGCTGATGTGGCTCAAATGGCAGCTGATAATATGAAGGATGCAAGTGTAGAGGTTGGTTATGGACAGGAACGAAGCATATCATTTATAAGAAGGTTCAGGATGAAAGATGGTACAGTCAGGACTAATCCTGGTATCGGTAATCTTAATATACTAGAGCCTATAGGGGAGATAGATCCTTCTGTAGGTGTTATTCGATTCAAGTCCGTAGAAAGTGATGATGAAATCCTTATAGTTAATTTTGCGTTACACCCAGATATAATCGGTGGGACCCTTATCTCCGCGGATTATCCTGGACGCATGAGGAGTGCACTCTCTAAGCAGTTACCTTCGTGTAATGTTCTCTTTATAAACGGAGCAGCTGGTGATATAAATCATATAAATGCAATGGAGCCTGGTAAATCATCTAAGGGATACAAGTATTCTCAGAAGGTAGGTAATATACTAGCAGCTGAGGTTTTAAAGGTTTATCAAAGGATGACGCAGGTCTCTGATGTAACTCTAGGTAGTGCTAGTAAGGTAATAAAGGTTCCCTTGAGGAGAGTAAATACGGAAGAAGTGGATGAGGCAAATAAGTTCTTAACCGCGTGGCAAAATGGTGAGTGGAAGTCTAAGGATATGGGAGGAACAGCTGCTTTGGCTCGTGCCTACCAGACTTTAAGCCTTGCTAAACACGATGGTTCTATGGAAATGGAACTCCAAGTTCTCGCTCTTGGGGATATAGCGTTTATAGGCTTGCCAGGTGAGGTCTTTGTTGATATAGGGAATAGCATAAAGGCCGGCTCTCCCTATCCAAATACATTTATCTCTGAGTTATCTAATGGTTCTTATGGTTATTTCCCAACGAGTAAGGCTTTTTCTGAGGGTGGATATGAATCTAGCAACTCTCCGTTCACTCCGGATTTAGAAGGTATACTTGTTGATACAGCTCTTGAGCTTGCTAATAAGTTACGATAGTAATGTATATGAGCGCAATTCAAAAGAATTGCGCTCATATACACTAAGTGGTAGCTGTCTCCCATGCTTCCTTTAAACCAGATATAATATTAATAGGTTCTTCAAATTCGCCTGCTTTGAGTTTTTCCATGGTATAACGATAGAGTTGGAAGAGGTTTAATGATAGCGTTTCTTCAAAGTTTAGGGAATCTATAAGTAGTGCGATGCCTTTACATGCTTCATCTGCTTTTTCTTTTTTACAAGCGTTCAATATATAATCATATATTTTTAAGATCAGGTTTTCTGGAGGGGCTGAGAGTATATCCAGCTCTTTACTTTTATTATAAGCTTTAAATGCCGCCTCTTTCGTTAAATTCATTATCTCACCACCGTTCCCCGATATAAGTTTTTTCGTAGATTTTGATAATATTTGTTTCATACGGAATCACATAGAACTGGGCTCTAAGTCGTTTTTTTCTCTCTTCCAAGAGAGTTATATTCATTAAATTTTCTTTGAGAGCTCTTTCAAAGGCGTCTTGTGCTTTTTCTATAATCTCATTAATTCTATTTTTGACTTTACATTCAAGAGGGATATTACTTAACTCTTGAAGGAGCTTTGTTATCTCTTCTTTTATAGAGGAGATTTGAAGGAAGTATTTTGCTCTCTCTGGGAGAATTTCTGATAGACTCTCTAAGTTGCCTGATCTAATGATCTCATTTTCCTTCTCTAAATAGGAACCAAGTATATTATAGGCTTGGCATATCTCTTCATAGAACTTTATGAGTCTTTCTACTTCCTCCACAGAATCCCTCCTCTATTAAAATTGTCCGAAGAAATTTGAACTCATAAAGGAACTTAACGTAGCTTGTTGTTGCTGAAGCATTGTTAAGGCACTGAGCATAGATGAGAATTCCCGTCTTAGGCTTTCTTCTTTCATAGCTAAGCGTTTTTCATAGGACTTTATCCTATCATCTATAGACTTTATGGTGGAATTCATTGTTTCCTTTTTCCTACTTACGTAGTTGCCTTCTCCATTTATCATTGGATCAAGTAGGTCACGTAATTTCACTACAAAGCCTTTTTCAGATGTAAAGAGTGCTTCTACCCCTTCTGAGTCTGACTTTACTGCTTCTCGGAACTTACTTTCATTTGATATGGTGAGTTTGCCTGTTTCATCTGTAGTTATTCCTATGGCTTCTAGACGTTTGAAAGGTGATTCTTCTATCCTATCCTGGGTTAGATACCTCATTTGCGTGATAAACCCTCTAATGGTGGTTTCATTGGCTAACGGTCCTCTATAATAAGTGTCTCCATCTACTCTGGTTTTTTCCCTCAGATATCCTAGGACTCTGTTATATTCATCTAGGATATCTTGAACTCGTTTTTTTGCACCCTCCATGTTTTGAGATACTTCAAGTTTTACTTCACTCTCTCCAATGCTCTGGCTCTGCAAAAGTCTGAGTTCTATGCCAGTGATAGCATCGTTCACTGTATTATTAGGTCTTACGAATGTTAGGCCATCTAATATAAAACGTGCATCTAGCTCATCCCGCGACCTGAGATATCCTCCTGTAGTCTCTCCAGCTAATACACTAGAATTGATTCCTGCATTAGTGAGGAGTCCATGGTCATCTGTTAACTGGATGGCATTTGCGGAACCTGTCTCTTCACTGGTTATAACGAGTCTAGAGTATCCGTCTACTTCGCTAACTACTGATGCTTTAACCTTGAGACCGCTATTATTAATGGCTTCTGCTATTTTTTCTAGTATAATCCTATCTGTGTCTCCTTCTTCTATGGAGATCTCAATACTCTTTTCTGTGTCTTCTCCTACCTTTAAGGTAAAGCTTTTAATCCCGGTACTCTGTCCTAGGGTTACACCTGAGGTCTCTAGACGATCTGAGACTATTCTGTCACTAGTGGCTAGACGTTCTACGAAGATCCTATGGTTACTGAGTAAAGCCTCTATCCCCGCACTAGCTGTTACCACTTTATCATCAGTGGATGTTATACTTCTTCCCATGAATATTGAGTCTTTTTCTTCTAAGAGAGCTTCTACTCTCTTATATAAGGCTTTGAAGTGGTTTTCTACATCTACATAGATTGCTTTTTCTACGTTAAGGTCTGATCGTCTCTTCTCTAGTGTAACTACAGGTTGTCTTTCTATTTGCATATATTTTGATATGAGGCTATCTATTCCTGATGTGCTTGAGAAGTCTATTGACATATCCATCTCTCCTTACCGCTTATTATAAGGAGGGAGGGGTTATAATAACCCCTCCTTCCTAGTCGCGGTTTGTTAATAGTATGAAGAGGTAACTTATCTAAAAAGACTCAATACGCTCTGCGGAGCCATATTAGCTTGTGCCAACATAGCAGTTGCAGTCTGCTGCAGAATCTGAAGCTTTGTTGCCTCTAACTGCTCAGAAGCCATATCAGCATTCATGATACGGTTAAATGCTGCTTCAGTGTTAACCCTAGCTACAGACAGTGTCTCTTCCTTAAAGGTAAGTCTAGCAGAGAGAGCACCAATGGAGCTAAGGCTCTTGGAGACCTTTGCAATAGCTGCATCCAATGTCTCTAAGGCGCCAGTAGCACCAGTTCCAGGAGTATGATTAAGAGGATCTGGATCGCTATAGTCACCAGGAGTTCCGTGTATAGACACATCTAAACTATCGACTCCTAAACTCGTTGAATCATGCTTACCATCAAAGAGCTCAGCTCCAGTAGCATCAAATTCTTTCAACGTGAAAGTGGTAATCTCATTTGAATCTGCACCGGTCTGGAATGTCATAACACCTGTAACTTCGGCACCTAAATCATCGTAGGATTTAAACGTTGCCATGCCATCTAGTAGTTGGTTATTATTCCACTTGGTCTCATCGACAATATTGTCTATCTGCTTTGCATATGAATCCAACTGCGCCTTTATAGCATCTCGCTCTGCTGAACCTAGTGCATCAGATGCTGCCTGTAGTGTTTTGTCTCTCATAACGATTAGAATATCATTGATCTTAGCTAATCCACCTTCTGCTACTGCTAAGAGGTTCTTAGCATCTCCAATGTTATCTAGGGCTACGCCTAGACCGCTAGAACGATAGCGGAACTTAGTTGCAATTGTCAAACCTGCTGGATCTTCTGCTGCTTCATTTATACGCTTACCAGTTGCTAGTCTCATCTGGTGTACGCCTAACTTAGTGTTAATGTTCCTGAGAGAATTTAGGGAGTTCATCGCTGCAATATTACTATTAATTCTTGTAAAATCTCCACTCGCCATTTTATATCCTCCTTATAATAGTTATTGGGTTATCCCCTTGATAATTTTATCGGCAGGTATTTGTAAAACTTTAGGGGTAATGGAAAGGGATTTTTTTAGGGTTATGAACTAGTAAGGATGGATGAGTAGGGGCCTGATTTTAAGATTATTTAGGGGAGTTCATGTATTTTAAAGCTCTTGACAGATAAAGATGGAATTGATAAAATACTTAGGTATACTAACTATATGTATTGCAAAATAATTGAAGTGGGGGCTATTCAGTGGATAGTGGTGATACAGGAGGACCAGATATACAAGGCAAACCCGTGCGTGGGCTCTTTGGGGCGGGATTCAAGAGAAGTAAAATAAGGAAACAAGTAATGAACCTCTCAGGCCCTGCATTGGTAGAATTAATGCTATCAAGTTTGGTCAACATGGTAGATATGATTATGGTTGGGAGAGTGGGAGCAGAAGCAGTAACTGCAGTAGGACTTACCAACCAAGTATTTTTCTTTGCATTGGCGGTTTTCATAGCATTGAATGTAGGAACCACAGCATTAGTAGCTAGATTTATAGGTGCTGATGATCCTAAGTCAGCAAACGACACAGCAAGGCAAGGTCTAATGCTAAATATTATAATTGGAGTGGTAGTGAGTTTATTAGGGTACTACTTCTCACATGATCTATTAAAATTTATGGGCGCTGAACCAGAGGTCTTCGAAGCAGGTGGAGTTCTTTACGCAAAAGCAATCTTCGGGGGCTTGGTGTTTATGACCATTTCCACAGGCATAATAGCTGTACTAAGAGGCGCGGGAGATACTAAAACACCAATGACTATAAATATAATTGCGAACTTGCTGAATGTAGTAGGAAATTATACATTGATATATGGTAAGTTCGGATTTCCACGCTTAGGAGTCTTTGGTGCAGGTTTATCTACTAGTATATCTAGAGTTGTCTCAGCTTCATTAGCTCTATACACAGTATTCAAAGGAAGCAAGATCATAAAGATATCCTTAAAAGATAATTTTCTTCCTAATATAGAGATTATAAAACGCATAATAAATGTAGGACTTCCTTCTGCTATGGAACAATTCATCTTCAGAGCAGGACAGATCACCTTCGTAAGGATAGTATCTGGTTTTGGAACTGCAGTTTTTGCAGCCCATCAAATATCTTTAAATATCTTATCACTTTCATTTATGCCAGGGCAAGCCTTTGCTATAGCTGCTACTACCCTTGTAGGGCAAGGGCTAGGAGCAGGCGAGCCTGAACATGCAGAGGAATGCGCTTTAGAGACTAGAAAGTTGGGAATGATAGTCTCAGGGGTCCTTGCAGCTATCTTCTTTTTCTTTGGACCATGGATAATTAGACTCTACACACCAGACGAGGAAATAGTGGCTTTAGGAGCAATGGCCTTAAAGATCGTGGCCATTGTACAACCTGCACAGTCCACCCAGTTTATTCTCTCTGGAGGACTTCGTGGAGCTGGCGATACTAAATGGCCTCTTTACGCTTCTATTGCAGGCATATGGGGAGTCAGAGTAGTAATAGGTTATCTGCTAACTACAGTTTTAGGAATGGGTCTCCTTGGTGCTTGGACTGCCATAGCAATAGATCAATGTGTGCGTTCAGCAGTTATCTATGGAAGATTTCGTTCAGGCAAATGGAAGAAAGTCAAGGTTTAAGAGAGTCGCCATGGCAGATGCCATGGCGATAACGTCTAGTTTTCTTTTACAAGAGACCAAGTCTCACGAGCTAATACTAATTCTTCATTTGTAGGAATTACAACTACAGTGACTTTAGAGCTGTTAAAAGAGATGATACCTTCCTCTCCGCGTATTTGATTTCGATCGTTGTCTAAACTTATACCTAGATACTCCATATTAGCACAGATCTCTTCACGAGTCTCTGAGCTGTTCTCACCGATTCCGCCAGTAAAGACCAGAACATCTAGACCGCCTAATGCTGCGCTATAAGCACCTATGTATTTTTTGACCTCATATACAAAAACATCTATAGCAAGTTTAGCCTTGCCATCTCCTGAGGCTGCAGCCTCCCTTAAATCTCTCATATCAGCACCGATACCAGAGATACCTTTTAATCCTCCTTGACTACCAAGTATCTTTTGTGCCTCTTCAATAGAGAGCCCTTCCTTTTTCATAACATAAAGGAGGGCAAAGACGTCCAAGTCTCCATTGCGAACACCTTGTGGTACACCTGCCTGGGCTGAGAATCCCATACTAGTATCTATTGATATACCATCTTTTATTGCACATAAAGATGAGCTTCCTCCTAAATGGCAGCTTATCATACGAAGACCTCTAGAATCTCTTTGGAGAAATTGAGGGGTTCGTCCTGCGATATACCTATGGGAAGAACCGTGAAAGCCATATCGTCTTACACCGTATTTTTCATACCACTGGTAAGGTATACTATACATGCGAGCATATTCAGGTATAGTACGATGAAAACCAGTCTCAAAGATGGCCACCATAGGAGTTTCAGGAAACATCTCCTGAAATGCTCCAATAGCCTTTATATATGGAGGATTATGAGCAGGAGCCACAAACGAATATTCTTCCATAGCTTTTATAACGTTCTCATCTATTAGTACTGTACCAGTTACTGGACCACCATGAACTGTTTTAAACCCAATACCTGCCACTGAATGGCCTGGAATAGAGTGATCAGGGGCGGAAAAGAGCAGTTCAGAGACGCGCCTAATAGCACCAGTATAGCTTGTATCGCCTCTTAGAGTCTCTTTAAAAGGTTCTTCATCGCCGTATTGATAAACTAGGTCTGCCTCTTCAGAACCGATCCGTTCGACTTTTCCATTGGCTATTACCTTTTCCTCGGGCATAGCTATTACCTTATACTTAAGAGAAGTACTACCTACATTTACAGAGAATACATTCATAGTGCATGAGCCGTGGAACGGCTTTCCCCCTTTCAATATGTCTACTAAGCATGATTTTATTTTACCAGAGTATAGGTTATTTGACAAGCCTATAGCAAGGATGCAGGATTATTGAGACCGATGTCGAATAAAACAATGATATTCTATATTCGTGTGGGAAGTAGTGGGATTAGGGTAAACACATTTAAAGCGCATGAAATATAAAGGAGGGAAGTGCCTGGTTTTATATACTATAATTGCTACTCTTAGAACCAGGCAAAGAGAGATGTTAAAATTTGGTACTATTGGAATCGGAGGATTTGGTCGGACACATCTATCTTCTATAGCAACATTAGAAGCCGATGGCTCCGCTTTATTAGCTGCTGTGGCAGAAGTAAATTATGATCCTAATAAAGATAAGATAGAGGAACTACGGAGTAGGGGTGTAAAGTATTACTCTGATTGGCATCAGATGTTGGACTTTGAAAAGGGATTGGATGTTGTGACTATAGCTACTCCACTGCATCTACATAGTGATATGACTATAGAGGCTTTACGTAGAGGATTTAATGTCCTTTGTGAAAAGTCAGCAACAACAACTATTCAAGAGATCGATGCTATGATCGCAGCACAGAAGGAGTCAGGAAAGCTCTGTGCAATACACTTTCAACTTCTGACAGGACGCCCTTTTCGCAGGCTAAAGGAACTTCTTTTTAATGGACGCCTTGGTAAGCCAAAGACCTTAGTAGGTATTGGACTATGGAAACGTCAGGATATATATTTTGCTAGATCTCGTTGGGCAGGAAAATTTAAGGTTGATGATAGATATGTCCTTGATGGGCCAATTAATAATGCTTTAGCTCATATATATAACAATTTATTGTCCCTTGCGTGTGAGGGGCCGAATGAGTTAGCAAAGCCTATAGAAGTAAAGGCTGAATTATATCGTGCTCATCCACAGATAGAGATGGAGGATGTTGCTTCTATACATGTGAAGACTGAATCTGATGTAGATATCTACTTCTATCCTACTTACTGTGTAGAGACGCATAAGGATCCATGGATAGAAGTAGAGGCTGAGAATGGCAAGGCTATATGGACCAATAAATCTTTAAAGATAGAGTACAATGATGGCGAGAATGAAGAGATGCTTTTAGATGCGAGCGGTCAGGGGAGTAGTCAAAAGATCTTCCAAAATATAGTTGATGTTTTAAGTGGAAACGCTGAGGAGGTTTACTCTCCCTTGGCGGAATCTAAAAAGTTGGTAAGTGCTCAGAATGGTGCTTACTATTCTTCCAAGAAGATTGTTACTATACCTGATGAATATATAGTTCGCAAAGAAGAAGGCGTTTCTATATCAACTATTGTAAAAGATCTAGATGAGATAATACTACGCGCTGCATCAGAAAGAAAACTCTTCTCTGAACTAGGAGTTCCATGGGCTAAAGGAACAGAGCCCTTCTCATTAGAAGGCTATGAGAGATTTCAACTTGAAGAAATTTAAGTTGAATAGACTAGACTTTTAGAGAAAGAATATCTCTAGGGGTGGTTTCCATGAAAGATATTCAACTTAGTATAGCTGATTTAGAACCAGAAGAACTTAAGGTTTTAAAAGAGGTAGAAGAAAAGCTGAATAACGGTAAAAAGAGAAAGATATATCTTATAGCTTATTCGTCAGAAAGCTAAGTAGTAGAATCATCGGACCTTGCAATTTGTATTGCAGGGTCTTTTTTTATCTTTTTTTTGTCACATACCAACTATGAAATGCATACTATGATTAAAGAGGAGATAGGTTGAATGAAGTGGACAGGAGGGATAGATAAGATGAATAAGTTTGGACCCAGAGCTCATCCTGGTATCCAAGGGAGCCGCATTGTTGATGTGGGGAAACTCCTGGAGGCCTATGACCTATCTGTACAGGGTGTGGAAAGATGGAGCAAGGGATATACGGTCTGGACAGACCAGGATATGAAAGCTTTACGGCTCTTCCAATGTAGCCATGAGGAGCTAGAATATGTAACTAGGGCTATAGAGTATTTACATTCAAATGGATTTACCAGATGTGGCAGGGTTATCTTGACTAGAGATGGTTCTCCTTATGTCCGAGATGGGGATAACCTTTATTATTTGACAGATGTCCAGAAGGTGGATCCGATTGACGCTGAAAGGCTTTGTACAGAAGGTGCTAGGCTAATAGCTGAATTTCATATGGCTTCCAAGGGCTTTGATTCTTATGGAGTAAGGGACGTTTGGGGAGATTGGGAAGGAGGATTCGCAAGACAGTATGAGAGGTTAAAGGAGTATAAGGCTTTAGTCGAACAGAAGTGGCGTAAGAGCGATTTTGATCGGTGGTTTTTATATTATGTCGATTACTTTCTTTCTCAATGTGATAGGACATTTGACATGCTATCATCCTCAGTATATAAAGATACCTGTAGATGGAGGCGTAGTGAGGGCGGGTTCTGCCATGCTAGCTTGAGGTGGGGCAATATCCTTCAGAACAGCTCTGAAGAGTTAACCCTTATAAACCTGGAAGGGTTAATAGGAGATACTCCAGTTCGTGACATTGGAGATCTACTAATATTTATTGGTAAATGGGAACTGGATAAGGTGGATAAGTTCCTGGATACGTACAACAAGATAAATCCTTTAACCCGTGAGGAGATAGAGCTAGTTCAGGCTTACCTTAGATTCCCTCACCTCTTTTGCGATACCATTTTTCAATATTATGAGAAAGGACAGTTACATAGGGAACTTGCAGCTAAGGCTGTTGGTTTTCTAGAGGCTCAAAAAGATCTTGATGATAATTTTCTTACAATTGAAACCTATAATTCTATAGGTGAGACCGATCTATTTAAAGATAAATCTGCCTTTATCATTTCTTCTTGTAAGAATAAAGATATCTATGAAGAGGATGAATCAAAGGTAGAAGAGGAGGTAGAGGTCATGAATGAGGTAAGAGAACCCTCTCCACCTGATGGGTTTGAGGATCTTTTAAAAGAATTGGCAAAGGTAATTGAGTCTGGGAACGAGGATGCTCTCTTGGAACTTTCATCACAGCTAAAAGAGTTCTTTGAAGGCGGCGATGAGGCTCTATGGGAAGAATTTATTAAGTTAGGAGGCGTTCCGAAACCTGAGATCTTCTCTGATCTGGCCTCAAAGGTTGAGCCTAGCCAAGAAGGTTGCGAAGAGGAGGCCCATAAGGTAGAGGTAGTAATTGAAGAGAAGCCTAAAATTGTAGAGGGAAAGAGTTCGAATGTTAAAGAGAAGAAGTATGGCACTATAGTATGGGATAGGTTCCCCGATCCATTAGATTAAGAGGTGTTAAATGGTCGCCCATGTGGGCGACCATGATATAAGGCCTTCTATCACCTAGTCAGCAAGAAGTCCCCTCAAGAACTAAGTCGCGACTTTAGAACGATATACTATAACACGGTATTCATTACCAAGTCTTCATTTCTGAGCACCAAGGTGTTTGGAACTAGAAGGTGATTCCGATAAGGTTCTCGACACCGCACGAAAGAAAATACTTAAGAATGTCAAAGTAGAGTTTTAGAAGATATTTTCAACAAAAGATGTATTAAGACCTTCGTTATTTGTTAGTATCTATGAAAATTCGCAATACGCAAAACGAAGATGAAAGCATTCTATAGGCAAATATATGGTCGCGCTGGGAATCAACTGCTTCTATATAGCGTAGAATTAAAAAACCGTGTAGCATGGGTCTGCACCCTACAAGGCGCGGGAGGTCGTCAGAGTGACTCCGCCTCCTGCTAAATTTTATAGCTCAACTTAATAATGGATTTGACATGCGCTTAAGAAATTACGGTATGTTTCAAATCCACCGGACATAGTAAAAACGTTCTTGCAAAGAGTTAAGCCATAGAGTCATCCTAACTAAGTAGAAACAAAGAAAGGACGGAAGCCCGTGGCAATATAAAATAATAATAGTATATAAACAAAAATTATACTCAAGTTTAGAGCGCTTACGTGGATAACCGCTAGAGAAGGGCAGCGCTAGACTTACAGTCTAGCGCTGCCTTACTAGCTCTTTATTCTGTGGATTCAATTGTATCAACGGTTTTCTCTGGTTGTGGTGCCTGGCTAGCCATAAGTTTAAGAAGGGGCATAAGAGCATTAATATTTGGTTTCTTACCGCCTCCTCCCATCTGTGTGGCAAGCAGTGGTAGGAGTAAGGACATAGGGTTGGGTTTTTGACTTCCATCGCCTTTGCCCTGTTGAGCCTGGAGTTGACTAAAGAGCGGTAGGAGAAGGGACATCGGGTCCATGCCGCTGCTAGGTCCCTCCCTCCATGCCCCTTGAGATTGTAATGGAACCCCCTGATTATTTAATAGATTCAATATGCTGAATAGATTAATGAGCCCCAAGGTACATAATAAGGTTAGATTATCCATCTTCCCTTCAGTCTGTGCTGTCAGAAGAGTAGTTACTGCCTCCATAGTGGTTACCTGTTTTGGTATATCAGGAAGTCTTTCTTCCTTATCCTCGAACATTTCAACAACCCCCTTTTTATAGTCCTTTTAAAGCTAGGTTGATTTCTTTAGTATGTAAATATATTCCCGTATACTTAAGTATATTCATCTCTTAAATAATAATGAGGAACGATACCTTATAAGTTTATAACTTATCTTCTATAGCTCTTTATAAAGGATATTAGTAGAGGGATGAAATAGTTAAAAGATTATGGATTAACTTTGTGATTAAGAACAAAATAAAAGAAATGGATGTATTGAGCGTAAAAATTTTATATAAAAAGATAGGAAAAACCAATATTATTTTCATTTTAAAAGAGGAGTTTTGAATTATATGGTGAATATATCTATGGCTAATGCTTGTATTAAGATACCCGAGTTGTTTTTCACTCGTTCTTTGATAAAATTAAATGCCAAATAGGCTCAGGGGAGCCGACAATCCCCATATATTTTACTAGTAGAGAGGAGAGAAGGCGCATTCCTCTTAGGCTGGGGTTTTATGCGCCAAGGCGTATATGAATATCCTTGTATTAAATAGTGGGAGCTCATCCTTGAAGTACAAATTATTCGATGTGAAGAATGAATCTGTTTCTGCAACAGGACATATTGAGCGGATAGGTATGTTGAACAATGGTAAAGCTGTATTAACCCATTGTAATGCAGGAGGGGATAAGACACAGATCGAAGCTGATATAGCAGATCATAGGGAGGCCCTCCGATTAGTATTAAGTATATTGCAAGACTCAGAGAAGGGGGTTATAAGTACCCTAGATGAGATAAAGGCTGTAGGACATAGGGTGCTACATGGTAAAGAAGCCTTTAGCGATTCAGTATTAGTAACAGAAGAGGTTTTAAAGACATTACGGGGATTCATAGACATAGGTCCTCTTCATATGCCAGCAAATATAATGGGGATCGAAGCATGTATATCTTTGATGCCAGGCGTTCCGCAGGTAGCGGTCTTTGACACAGCTTTTCACCAGACCATGCCAAGGCACGCCTTTCTTTATGCCATTCCCTATGAGCTCTATGAGAAGTATGGTGTGCGTCGCTATGGTTTCCATGGTACATCTCATAAATATGTTTCCCAAAGAAGCGCTGAGATCCTTGGCAAACCACTCTCGGAGTTAAAGTTAATAACACTTCATCTAGGGAATGGGTGTAGCGCGGCTGCTATTAAAGAAGGCAAAGTAGTGGATACTAGTATGGGATATACCCCGCTAGAGGGATTAGTGATGGGTACAAGATGTGGAGACATAGACCCTGCAATTGTTCCATTCTTAGAAAAAAATGTAGGTTTAAGTGATAAAGAGATAGATGATCTCATGAATAAGAAGAGTGGACTTTGGGGTATAACAGGTATGTCCAGTGATATGAGAGATATCCAGGCAGCTAGGGCTGAAGGGAATCTGCGAGCAGAAGATGCTTTTCAACTCTTTATTTACCGAGTCATTAAGTATGTAGGAGCATACACAGTGGCTATGGGTGGCTTGGACGCTATAGTCTTTACTGCTGGTATTGGAGAGAACGATCGTGGTGTTAGAGCAGAGGTCTGTAAAGCTTTGAAATGTATAGGTGTTGATATGGATGAGAAGAAGAATGATGCCATGATGCCAGGTCAGGCAAGAGAAGCTATTTTAAGTACTGCAGAGTCCAAGATCAAGGTATTGGTGGTCCCAACTAACGAAGAACTAATGATTGCTAAGGATACATATCGTTTAGTGAAGGACCTAAATAGTTAATAATTTTTGTGAGTTTGGGAGGTGATTTTCGATGAGAATCAAATGGTTTGGCCATTCTTTCTTTGAAATCACTTCAGATAGTGGCACAAGAATAATAACTGATCCGTTCGATGATTCACTTGGATATGATGTTCCTAATATCGCAGGTGATGTAGTTACAGTCAGTCACGAGCACTACGATCACAATGCCGTTGACTCTGTACAGGGAACCCCTATTATAATCAAAGGGGCAGGGAGACACGAGGCAGCTGGTTTGGATTTTATTGGGGTCTCTTCGTTTCACGATAATGTTAATGGAGCTAAGAGAGGCTATAATACTATCTTTGTCTTTAAAGTCGATGGAATCAAGATGGTTCACCTTGGTGATCTAGGTATGCCTCTAAGTCTTGAAAAGGCAAGTGAGATAGGAGAAGTAGATATCCTCTTTGCTCCTATTGGTGGGACGTATACAGTAGATAGTCAGGGTGTAGATGAGATTATAGAACTCCTTAAACCACGTGTTACCGTACCTATGCATTATAAGACTCCAGCAATCGATCTTGATATAGATGGAGTGGATAAGTTTCTTAAAGGTAAAGAAAAGGTGGAAAAGGCGGGTTATGTATGGAATACAACTATTAGAGACCTAGTAAAGTATGATAGGTGGATAATAGTAATGGATTATAGTCATTAGGTTAGATATATTTTTTTGGGCATATCGGGTAAGCAGGAGAAAACATATATATGTCGAATAATACATAAGAATATGAATAGTGATACATGTATAGTAGGGGGGAAGGGGGGGGGAGGATGGAAAGTGGCGTTGTATTTTTCGCGTTCTTTACCGTTATAGCGGTATTAGCCGTATATTTACTTGCCTCTGAGACCTTAGGGCTAGTACCCGTTTGCATAGTTGCTGGTGTTCTACTTATTGTTTCGTTCTTTGCTTCAAAAGTTATTGCTGATAACTATAATGCAAAGAAGGCACAGGATTTAAAGAAGGATTCTGGCAAACAATCGAATGTTCGAGGTTAAAAGAAAGCGTAAGCCTGGTTAAAAAGAACCGAAGGCTTACGCACTTATAGGCTAAAGCCCCTCTCTTCCATAGAAAGATAATTTTACCCCTGTTACTCCAGAAAGACCTCTATGACTTTGAATAAAGTTTTTATAGATTTTTCTTTTACGGTATGCTATAATATATAAGGCACACACTTTTTATATTACTCGTGGTAGAACGATATATCATTTGGCAGCAACTCACGTTAGGGCGACAGAGCCACAGTTGTTACTGCGGTTCTTTTTGGGTTGCCTCCGGCATTTCTTCCAGGCAGGCGTATCTATCAAAAATAGCAAAGCTTGGACGCCTAATTCATTTATAAAACTATCACCTGCCATCGTCTATCGTTGTAGGGAGGCAATTTTATAATGGCAAAATATATATTTATTACTGGAGGAGTAGTTTCTTCTTTGGGCAAGGGGATTACCGCTGCTTCTCTGGGGCGACTTCTTAAAAGTAGGGGTATACGGGTAAATGTCTTGAAATTAGATCCATATATTAATGTGGATCCTGGAACAATGAGCCCATTTCAACACGGTGAGGTCTTTGTTACAGGAGATGGAGCTGAGACTGATCTTGACCTTGGTCATTATGAACGTTTTATTGATCTGGAACTAACTAGAGATAATGATGTCACTACTGGTCAGATCTATTGGTCTGTTATATCAAAAGAGAGGAAAGGCGAGTTTCTTGGCGGTACGATTCAGGTTATTCCTCACATTACTAATGAAATTAAGAATAGGATTCATAAAGTAGGAAATGATAAAAACGTAGATGTTGTATTAGTAGAGATTGGGGGAACAGTAGGGGATATTGAGAGCCTTCCTTTTCTTGAGGCTATAAGACAGCTCCGATCAGATGTAGGACGAGAGAATACAATGTATATCCATGTTACCTTAGTACCTTATATTAATGCAGCTGGAGAATTAAAGACTAAGCCTACTCAGCATAGCGTTAAGGAGTTACGGAGTATAGGGATCCAACCTGATGTTATTATTTGCCGCTCAGAACATCCGTTATCAGATGATATTAAGTCTAAGATCGCTCTATTTTGTGATATTGAGAAGGACGCAGTCATCCCTAACCTTAATGTAAGTACAATTTATGAAGTTCCTATCATGTTAGAGCAAGAAAAATTGGACGAATTAGTAATTCAACGGTTAAATTTAGACGCTGGAGAGCATGACCTCGCTGAGTGGAGGCAGATGCTCCAAAGGATGAAGAACGCTACTGAAAGAGTCAATATAGCTATAGTTGGAAAATATGTGGCTCTCCCTGATGCATATCTTAGTGTAGTGGAATCTTTGAAGCACGGAGGAATAGCTAACGATGCTATAGTAGATATAAAATGGATTAATTCAGAAGATCTTGAGAGTTCTGATGTGGAATCTTACCTAAACGATGTAGATGGTATACTAGTTCCAGGAGGATTTGGTAGCCGTGGAGTTGAAGGTAAGATTCGAGCAATTCAATATGCCAGAGAAAAGAAGATCCCTTTCTTTGGGATATGCCTTGGTATGCAGTGCGCTGTTATTGAGTTTGCGCGTAATAAGTGTGGACTGAAAGGGGCTAATAGTGTAGAATTTGATCCTAATACCCCTTATGATGTTATATGGCTTCCGCCAGAACAACAACGTATAGTAAATATGGGCGGAACCATGCGTCTTGGCAATTATACATGTAAACTTACAAAGGGCTCATTGACATTTGATGCATACAAGCGCGAGGAGATAGTAGAACGTCATCGTCATAGAGTTGAAGTTAACAATAAGTACCTTGAGATTTTATTAGAAAATGGTATGAAGGTGGGAGCAATCTACGAGGAAAAGAACCTTGTAGAAGTCATTGAACTTGTAGATCATCCCTGGTTTGTAGGGACTCAGTTTCACCCGGAATTCACCTCCAGACCCATAGATCCTCATCCTTTATTTAGAGATTTCATCGAAGCAGCTTTAAATAAGGTCTAAAACGAAATGCGCTTCTCTTCTATCTTAAGGATATATACTATGTTTACAAATTCGCTCAGCACCTAAAGTAAGATCACAAAGAGCAGTGTTATTTCATATTATATCATTAAGTATAGTTTGTGTGAGCGCTAGCGGGCGACCTTTCATAAAGGTTGCCCATGGATGTTAATTATTTATTTTATATGTTATTAATTCAGTTCCTCTTGGGAAATATAAGAAGGATGAGGATAAGGTAAGTTTAGCTGCAGAAAAATTTAGGACGTTTCAGTTTCCCTCTTTCCCGTGTCACTCTTTTACCAGGATTGCCATGGTATTTATATGACAGTACTCTCTTTTTACCTGTTGCTCATAATTTGAGAGACCTTTTCATGCAAAGTAACCCTATAATTTATACTTAGATAGGGTCTTCGGTAATACAAGATTCATAAAAAATCAATGGAGGAATGTACATATGCCATTAGTTTCAGCAAAAGTTTTAATGGAACGAGCACAGAAAGAATCCTATGCTATTGGGGCCTTTAACCTCAATAATCTCGAGATATTGCAAGCCATTATATTAGCAGCAGAAGAAGAGAAAGCCCCTGTGATTCTTCAAGCTAGTCAAGGCGCTATAAAGTATGCGGGTGTGGAATATATCGTGGCTATGGCAAGGGTGGCAGCAGAACAGACTTCTGTGCCCATAGCTCTTAATCTAGATCATGGGACCAGCTTTGAACAAGCTATGAAGTGTATTAGAGCGGGTTTTTCGTCTGTAATGATTGATGGCTCTAAACTTTCCTTTGAGGAGAATGTAGAACTAACAAAGAGGATAGTAGATGTGGCCCATTCAGTAGGGGTATCTGTCGAGGGAGAATTGGGAAGGATAGCAGGAACAGAAGATGATATATCTGTCTCTGAAAAGGATGCTTTACTTACTCCTCCTGACCAAGCTGCTGAGTTCGTAGAACGAACTGGTGTTGATCTTCTTGCTGTTGCCATTGGAACAGCACATGGTATATATAGAGGGAAACCTGCTTTGGACTTTGAACGACTCAAAGTCATAAGTTCACTAGTTGATATCCCAATAGTTCTTCATGGTGCTTCTGGCATCTCTGATGATGACATCAGAAGAGCTGTGAGCCTAGGTATACGTAAGATCAATATCGATACAGAACTCAGGGTAGCATTTGTTAAAGGTATAACAGATACTCTCCATCAGAATCCTGACGAAATTGATCCTAGAAAAATATTAGGGCCAGCGAGAGAAGGGATGACTAAAGTGGTAAGAGAAAAGATAAGATTATTCGGAAGTAGCGGGAAGGGTGAAATGAAATGAGTACTACAATTATTGAGAAGCTCAATATGTCAGAATTACAAAAGATGACCTTAGCTCAACTTCATGAGCTTGCTAAAACATTGAATATATCTGGGTTTACTAGACTGCGAAAGAAGGAGCTTGTCTTTGAAATTTTAAAAGAACAGGTACAAAGGGAGGGACTCCTCTTTAACCAAGGGGTACTAGAGATTATGCAGGAGGGGTTTGGCTTTTTACGCACGGTGAATTACCTTCCTACCTCGGATGATATATACGTATCACCTTCGCAGATCAAGAGATTCAATCTCAGAACAGGCGATCTAGTAGCCGGTCAGGTAAGACCTCCAAAGGATAATGAGAGATACTTTGCTCTCCTTAGAATTGAGGTAATAAATCATTTATCAGTGGATTATACTGAAAGACGTTCTCACTTTGATGATCTCGTTCCTATATTCCCCGACGAGCGTATACGTTTAGAAACATCGCCAAACGAAACAGCAATGAGGCTCTTAGATATAATTTCGCCATTAGGGAAGGGACAGCGAGGTCTTATCGTGGCTCCTCCTAAAGCTGGAAAGACTACTTTATTAAAGCAAGTGGCTAACAGTATATCCAAGAATTATCCAGATGTAGATATAATAGTTCTCCTTATTGATGAAAGACCAGAAGAGGTCACAGATATGGAGCGTTCAGTAAGAGGAGAAGTAGTTAGTTCGACTTTTGATGAGCCTCCTGAAGACCATATTAGAGTCGCAGAAATGGTTTTAGAACGTGCTAAGAGGTTAGTTGAATATAAGCGAGATGTAGTTATACTGCTAGATAGTATCACGCGTCTAGCCAGGGCGTACAATATAACTACTCCTCCAAGTGGACGTACCCTTACAGGAGGATTAGATCCATATGCTATGAGCCGTCCTAAGAGATTCTTTGGAGCTGCGCGCAATATCGAAGAAGGGGGTAGTCTAACTATCCTTGCAACTGCTCTTATAGAGACTGGAAGCAAGATGGATGATGTAATTTATGAGGAGTTTAAGGGCACAGGTAATATGGAAATCCATCTTACTAGAGCACTGGCAGAGAAACGTATTTTCCCAGCTATAGATATAAATCGTTCTGGTACGCGACGTGAAGAACTTCTTTTAACAGAAGTCGAAAAGGAAATGATTTGGGTGGTTCGAAGAGCTCTTAACACCCTAGGTACTGGCGAGACAACAGAGCTTCTTATAGAGAACCTAATGAAGACTACATCAAACGCCCAGTTCTGTGAGACGATAGTAAAATCTAAATTAATGAATGCACTTAAAGAAAAGAACATGTAATAGATGGAGGGGGTTTAAACGTTCAGGTTTCTGTATTGCACGCCAGATGGGATCCTATGTGAAGATCCCCAATTAATAGCTTTAGGTCGCTCAGGACGAGAACTTTGGGTTTTAGCTGATGATGATATGATAAAACTCCCAGAGGGAGCAGATATTCTTTCCCTACCTGGAACAATTGCCCTGGGTATGGATTGCAAAGACGATGAAGTTCAATCGATTATCTTAGAATTGCATGGTAATGAGAGAGACGCGTTGCCTGTAGGCGCTATACTTCCCCCAGGGTATCTTAGGACTTTTTTACCCGCATGCGATGCTGATGATAATTTTCGGAAGGCTTTGCCACTTTTCTCTTATACGGCCCTTGCTAGTAGCGAAGAGGGTCTTTATGCAGCTGCTATAAAGATCGACGATCCTGAGAAATGGAATCCTCTCAAATTTAACGGCCCTGAACTTAAAGAATTAGTAGAAAAGAAGAATCGGGAGCTACCTGATAATAGGATCATAGAACAGCTGGCTAAATGTTCCCTAGAGTATCATTGTTGCACAGCTCAGAATATATTTTATGGCCGTTGGGAAGGCGGGATCCCTGTCTCTCCTTACTGTAATGCTAGGTGTCTAGGTTGTATATCCCTTCAGCCAGCAGAGTGTTGTCCATCACCTCAATCGCGAATAAAAGAGGTTCCCACAGCAAAAGAAGTCATTGAATTGGCAGTATCCCACCTGGATACTGCAGAAGAGGCTATTATAAGTTTTGGACAGGGATGTGAGGGAGAGCCCTCTCTACAGGCAAATCTTTTACAGGAATCCATAAGAGAGATAAGGCGGCAAACTAATAAAGGGACGATAAATATTAACACCAATGCTGGTTCAACCGAGAATATTCAGTCCATCTGTGAAGCTGGACTCGATTCCATGCGAGTGAGTCTTATCAGCGCACGGAACTCCTCTTATGAATCTTATTACAGACCCATAGGGTATACCTTGGAAGACGTAAAGAATAGTCTTGTTTTGGCTCGGGATTATGGAGTATATCGTTCTATAAACCTTTTGGTCTTTCCAGGGTTTACTGATAGAGAAGAAGAGGTGGATGCACTCTTCGAATTTATATCCCACGTAGACTTGGACATGGTTCAACTACGAAATCTCAACATTGATCCTGAACTCTTTTTAGATGTTATGGATGAGCCTTTAGGTAAAATACATGGGATTAAGGAATTTGTCGATAAGCTTCGTTCTACTTTCCCTGATGTTGCTATAGGAGCTTATAGCAAACCAGTTCGTTAGTATCTGTACATGAGACTCGTTCTATGTCAGCATCAGACGATCTTCTTCTAACCTGGAACTATTTTTAGTGAGAGAAAATATAAGTGACCCTTGGGAGTTCCTAGGGTCACTATATTATAGAAATTATACTGTGGCAGCATAGAGCATTACTCTCACGTTAGAGTTCCATATCCTAGGGAACTGGCTTATTGGTAACGGATTTACCCCTCTACCTACCTCTATGGTAAATCCGGGGCGTCTATATGCCAGGATAAACCAGTCTTTATAGCCTCCGTGTGCTGCTACTTCAGGAGCCTCTGAAACAGCTCTGTAACCACTTAAACGACTGAACTCATTGACTATACTTCTCGATTCTGTTGGAGCAAGATTTAGATAATTCCAGAATATTATTTCACCTTGGGTATGATAAGCTATGACTAATCTAAAATTATGGGCTCTGGTGAAATTAGCTATAGCTTTTGTTTCAGGTTCTGATTCAGGAGCTGGGCCTGCATATAATGCAGGAGCTGGTCCAGGGGGGCCAGCTCGACGAGCTAGTTCCCAGTTTGCTCTATATTGCCTGTTAAGATCAACACCGCGAATGTTTGCCTTCCAACCTCGGAAATTTGTAGACCCTCCATTCCAACGCAGAAGCTCATTGTAAAAAGGTTGACCTGGCCTAAGACCGCGTTGAACTAGTTCTACTCCATCAGGGTTAACCATAGGTACTATCCATATACTAGTTGACCTGAAGATAGCACGTACATCAAATCCATTCCACGAACTGCCTTCCTCATAATTTCTAGCAAACTCTTCTATGAACTTCATTAAGAGAGGTGTTGTTATCCATTCGTTAGCATGATGAGCACCATTATAATGTATTTCTTTAGGCCCAGTTCCTAACCTTATAGCTACCAATTCTCTTCCTAACACAGAATTTCCTATAACCATTGAACTTATAAAAGGGTATCTTCGACGAAGTGCCATAAGATCCGCCATAACATTTGCGTGACCGTATGTTATATTAGTGCGTACTATCTCTCCAGGGACTCCTTCTCCACCAGGTATGCTTATCCTTTGTCCAGGAGTAAGGCGAGAAGGATCCGAGATCTGCGGATTCGCAGCTATGAGCTCTTGTAAACTCACTCCGAATCTGCGGGCTATTCCATACATAGTGTCACCTGGTTGTACTATATAGACTCTTCCTGTAGGGGGAGGTCCTGCTTGTACTGGAACATTTATTACTTGCCCTGGACTTATTCGGGATGGATCTGATATCTGTGGATTGAGCCGTAATAATTCATTTAGAGTAATACCAAATTGTTGCGCTATTTTAAATAGGGTATCTCCAGGTTTAACTGTATATTGGGTAGTACCTGAAGGTGGTGCCTCTTCTGTAGGGATAGTTATAACTTGACCAGGCATAATCATATTAGCATTTGTAATTTGAGGGTTTGCTGCCAGTATGGCATCGACAGTGACCCCAA
Organism: Firmicutes bacterium UBA5435; assembly: GCA_002426645.1. Lineage (GTDB taxonomy): Bacteria > Bacillota > UBA5435 > UBA5435 > UBA5435 > UBA5435. The sequence goes on from DIRN01000008.1 coordinate 50,648, forward strand.
ACCTTTTAGCAATTTGAAATAGGGTATCGCCGGGTCTTACTGTGTACTCCATTCTTATCAACTCCCTATATTATATCCTATCTCATTGTATGCTTACATTTCTTAAATGGTTCAATGCGTTATTTTTTCGTTTAAAAATATGTGATCTAAAGTGTATCTTTTTTATAGAAGAAGGGAAAAGACGAATAATGTCGAAATATAACAGAGAAACGAAGATTTTATAATAAAAACGCTCAGTGGCGATAATAGGCAAACTTGTTGAAAAGCAAGGACGCAAAGCCATGGATCTAAGGTCGTAAGACTATGATAGCCAGCTGCCGAACCACTTTATAGTACCAGTTCATAGTTGGGAGTGCAAATAAATAAAGGCGTGCTTGTCCAGTTGTGGACTGGCATCACATTTAAAGAGTGGGGAGCGGCTTCAACGGGAGGAAGTGTTATGGATATGTTGAAGGCGCTGCTTATAGTTATTCTCCTCTTAAGCATATTCTTTGTCGGTAAGATCTTTCGTCTTTGGTGGAGGCTGAATACGAAGAAGAAGCAGATGCAAATTATAGTTCCTCGTGAGAAGAAGGATTTCCATCGTATTCTCACGATGGGTATTGTCTTTGCCGTATGGCTTTTTATAATTGCAGTTACGGTTTTGGTCGGACAAATTTAAAGGAGGGCATTTCACCCTCCTTTTTATGTTAAATGAGTGAGTCTAATATGGTTTTTAACTGAGGCTTGGGTGTAACTCCTATTATCTTTTGGATCTCTTTTCCGTCTTTAAAGAGCACAAGCGTTGGTATGCTTGAGATGCTAAAACTTGCAGCTAGATCAGGATTATCATCTACATTTACTTTTCCTATCTTTACTTTACCTTGGTAATCATCAGCTAACTCGTCTATTATCGGACCAATCATTCTACATGGACCGCACCATGGTGCCCAAAAATCTACTAGTACTGGTATTTCTGCGGCTAATACCTCTTCGTTAAAGTTGGCTTTATCTAGTTTTATAGTATTTTGACTCATTCTTCATTCTCCTTTCTTTATAAGAGTTTACCCAAGATTCGTGATATTTTTTCTTGGGCTGAAAGCCCATTAACTGTATCACGGTTCTTTTCTGACAAACATTCAGAGAGGTATTGAACTAGAACGCGTGCTGCAACTTGATTTGCACCAGCTTTAAGCGCAGTAATTTGGAGGACGATCTCTTCACATGACCTTCCTTCAATTATCATCTTCTGTACCCCTCTTGCTTGCCCTTCTACCCGCTTTAATCGGGTTATGAGGTCCCCTTGTATCTCAGAGGTTAGCGGGTTTGAGGACATTTATATCCCCCCTTAGTTTTTGACTTCCACATAGCGTTTATTATACCCTACGGGGTATAGTTTATCATAAAGAAATTTACCTGTCAAGGGATATATCAGAGTTTTAGTTAAAAAAGTGATATAATATTGACATTAGAGGTATATAACAGTAAAATTAGAGGAAGAGGATATGGCAGTATATAATTAGGAGCGAATAGAGTGAGACGAGTAAGATTAGAACAGGTAAAAGCCGGAATGATAGTCGCACAACCTATCTATGCCTCAGATGGTAGACTACTTATAGCTGCGGGAGTAGCGTTGAAGGATAGCTACCTTAAACGATTGGAGAGTATAGGAATAAGTAGCCTTGTTATTGCAGATCCTAGGTTTGGTTCTGTTGAGCCTCCTGATCTCCTCTCTAAAAATACTAGGAAACAAGCTATGCAAGTCGTGGCAAAGTCCATGGAAAATCTTCGTATTTCAGGACGTATAGATATTCAGGAGCTCACACATACTGTTAAAGACATAATAGATGATATTTTTTTGAATAGGGATGTTATATATAATTTTTCGAATTTATTTAGTTACGATGACTATACATTAAATCATTCTGTAAATGTTAGCGTCCTTTCAATACTATTAGGAATATCTATGGATTATCCTCGCGCAGTCCTTCAGGAATTAGGTATTGGTGCTCTCTTGCACGATGTAGGTAAAATATATGTGGATAAGAGCATACTTAATAAGCCTGGCATATTTACTGCGTTTGAATTTGAAGAGGTAAAGAAGCACACTATCAAAGGTTATGAAACCCTTATAAACAACTCTGATATTAGTATGGAATCGACGATTGTTGCACTTCAGCATCACGAGCGATTTAATGGCTCTGGATACCCCTTTGCATATAAAGAAGATGAGATCGACGAATTTGCTAGGTTAACTGCAATAGGTGATACGTATGATGCTTTGATAGCGGATAGGATATATAGAAAGGGTTATCCTCCAGATGAAGCATTAGATATTATAAAGAAGGGAAGCGGATCGGAATTTGATCCTCGTGTCGTTCCTTTTTTCCTTATGAATGTGGCAAAGTATCCTGTTGGTAGCTTAGTGGCATTAAATAATGGAAGGATAGGCATGGTAGTTAAAGTGAAGAGGGGAGCTCCCGAACGTCCGTTGGTAAGGGTTCTAAAAGACCAGATAAAAGAGGGAGAGCTTTCTTATGAGGAGATAGATCTATCTGAGGATGGTTCCCTATCTATAGTTAAGATAATAGATGGTACGCAAATGTCATCAGCGGATCTTTTTAATGAATGAGCTTATGTAGTTAGGAGTGCCATCCTATTATCTATGGAGGAGAAACTAATGAATGAAGGCCGTTTGCTATTCCTTAGCAATGGACATGGAGAAGATATTGTAGGAGCTAAAATAGCTCAAGAGTTAATGGGAATAGCACCTTATATAGATGTAATTGCCATGCCTGTGGTAGGCGAAGGGAAGGCCTACGAAGCTATAGGTGTAAAGATAGTAGGACCTCGTCTTATTATGCCTAGTGGTGGCCTTATTTGGAGGCGACCTTTAGCGTTACTACGAGATATACAGGTAGGATTACTCAGCGTAGCTAGAGATCAAATACGTATCCTCAAGGCCTTATCATCAGATGTGGATTTGGTGGTGGGAGTAGGTGATAAGGTAATATTATTCTTAAATGCTTGGTTTACAAAGAAGCCTATGGTTTTCGTTGGTTTAGCAGACTCTAAGTATTACGCAGGTACACGGCGGGTATACACTAATCCAGAGCGTAAGATTATGCGTAAATGGTGTAAGGGGGTCTTTGTACGGGACGAACCTACTGCTCAAGATTTAAATGATAATGGTGTAGCTGCTCGATATGTAGGAAATCCTATGATGGATACCTTTGATATAACTGGAGAAGACTTTGGCATGGGCTCGAAAGAGACTATTATAGGTATACTCCCTGGAAGCAGAGGAGATGCCTATGAGAATGCACGTTTTATATTAAAAGTCGTATATAGTCTATCTCAAAAAGCATGTGATGCCATAGGTTTTCTCTTGGCTCTAGCCCCTACCCTTTCAATATATGAACTAGCAGATCATTTAACCGTAGATGGTTGGCGCCTTTCAGAGGTTAAGCCCGGACTCTGGTCTTTTCAGCTATCACCTGCACAGGTACTGGTTACAGGGGATCTCTTTGGGGATGTGTTAGCCACATCTCACATGGTAATAGGACTAACTGGCACAGCCAATGAACAAGCTGCGGGTTTAGGTAAGCCTGTTATCACTTTCCCCGGCATGGGTCAACAGATAAACGCTCGTTTCGTCATGGGACAAAAGAAACTTTTGGGTGATGCAGTATTAGTAGTTGAGGGGAATGAAGAGTCGGTGACTAATGCGGTATTCCAACTTATTACACAGCAAGAACAATATAACTTTATGTCCCAGGCTGGTAGAGCCCGGATGGGTGATTCAGGTGGAAGCAGAAGGATAGCCCATGAAATAGAGGCTATATTAAAAGGAGAAGGTTAGCTTCTTTAGACATGTAATCCTAAAATCCCGCCTTCATTGTAACTATGTAGGTAATTCAATACCAAATGATTCTAAGATTTGACGTTGACTCTTTGTTTTTTCGGTCAGTAATTTTCCGTATTTCCCTGAATAGTGAATTCGCGTTAAAGACTCCATTTCGTGCATCAACTCT
>DIRN01000074.1 GCA_002426645.1 Firmicutes bacterium UBA5435
CTCAAATAAAGAAACGCCTAACAACTTTTACCTCATCTTTAGCCTTAAAAAATGGAAGCATAACAATGTCAGCGCCATCATTAATTACTTTTTCTATTTCATTTTTTGAACCTTCATAAATTGGATTAACTCGAACTAATAATTCTGATTTAGTAAGTACACTCTTGATTTTTTTTACATCTTCTATGTGATGGCGTGAAATGATAGTATCTAAATGTCCTTGTCTTCCCTCTTTACCGATAGTTTCGAGATCAATAAAAATCCAATCAACACTGCTCTCTTCAGCTATCTTTGCGATATTTCCATTATTTGTTAGATACATTAACTTTAGAGGCATGTCTACCCCTCACTTCTCTATTAATTTGACTAAAAACTTATGCTTTGATCTTTCTTTTGGGCAGTCTCTCCAACATTTACATTGTCTTTCATAGTTGAAACTTTAATAATAGTTTTAAAGAATATCTTCAAATCAAAGATGAATGAAAAGTTTTCAACATACTCAACATCATATGCAAGTCTCTGATCCCATGCTACATCTTTTCTCCCATTGATTTGTGCCCAACCAGTAACACCTGGCCTAATGCTGAATCTCTTCTTTTGCTCCTCTGTATATTCATTAAACGGCCATGGATGATATGTAAGTGTAGGACGAGGACCAATAATGGACATGTCACCTTTTAAGATATTTACAAACTGAGGGAATTCATCAATGCTTGTCTTACGAGTGAATTTACCTACCCTCGTAACCCTTGAGTCACCTTTAGTTTCATATACTCCACCTTTTTCAGCTCCAACATACATTGAGCGAAATTTATACATTTTAAACACTTTCCCATTCAAGCCTAGCCTGTCCTGCCTATAAATCACCGGACCTTTGGACTCTAATTTAATAGCTATAGTTACAATTAATAGAAGCGGAGAAAGAATAATTAAGCCAATTAAAGATAAAATAATGTCTAGTGTTCTCTTTACCTTTTTATAAGTCATAATAAATCCACTGCCCTTTCATTTTTTATTCGCCACTCTCACCACGCAAGATATCCTCCACGCTATTTCCACGTTATGCAATATATGTCGGAAAATTAATCATAAGAATTTTACGAACTGTAAAATAGGTTGCCTCGTATTTTATTACTAATTAGAAGCTAGCTTAAAAGATATCTCTATTGTTGAACCAATTATCTTGACCAACTAGTTGCGTTTGGAAACAGCAATATCGTTTGCCTTTCCCTCTTCGTTACTAGAATTACGCAAACCGAGCTTCTTCCTTGAGGAATAACAAGGGATATATTGTCTAAGTACACCAATTGCATTATCGATTTTACCAACCCATAGAAATGCTAGAATCTTCTGTAATACCTGATTACGTACTTCTTTTCCCTTTAGGGCTAAGCTGCATCTCTAGAATCACACGAAAGGGTGTCCAGTTAAAGATACACCTTATAGCTGCATGTAAGTCTCGCACGCTATCTACAAAAACATCAGCAGTACATACATGCTTTCTCTATTTTCTACGTGTATCACTGTGTTTCTTATATATTTACGATGTTCTTTCTTAACATGTTCCGGACTCCTACCAGTTTTAATCTGAAATTCTTCGTCCTTGCTTTCATTATACTCATCAATAGCCAGGAGCTTATCACCCTTTTAAATAAATTCCCATTTAGGTGATATAAAAAACCATAGACCTGTTTTAAATTCCCTACTAAATTGTATGTTATGAACACATATTGAAGGAATGAGCATAGTCTATGGTCAAAACAAGTATAACACTTATTTTAAGTTTTTTGCAAGGACTATTTTTACGAAAAGAGAGCACTCTAGCCCCACCATCTCGTTCTAGCGAAGAGGTTAGCCCATTTGCGGGATATATAATAGTAAAGAATAGGTAAGTATACGGGTTAAGATCGTTTTCCCTAGCTGTTTCCAAGATACTATAACAAACAGCTCTATCATTCACATCTCTAAGGGTGTTAGCCAAGAGCCAATTCTTCCGTTTATGTGCTTGAGAACATAATTCCGTCCAATAACAAAAGGCTCGATAGAACGTTTGTTCCGTTATTCTCATGTAGGGATTACAGAGCAAGAAATCTATTGAATTCTTCACATGCTGTCTCTGGTACCATAGCACATCTAATCCTGCTTTATCCTTGTGCATGTGAGCCTTGTACAGAGCAAGTTTATCCGTCCCGTAAAACTTCAAGCAGGCTCTTTTTGTGTTAATCATTATGACTGTGTCGTCCCAGGAGACAACATCTTGTTTCAATATTTCTCTTCTGATATCTTCGCAGAAGTCTAATGCATTTCGTGAAGCCCTCTCCTGCAGTTTACACAGATATCCTTCAGAGAGCTGTATCTCGCCCCCTGTGAATCCATATATCATCTTACGAATCTTATTCAGGGACACATTCCCTTGATTTATAAATGTCAGGGCCGTTGCTTGAACTTGGACACCATACTGATTCTCTTCCTTCAACTCAGTGGGTATCCTTTCGTGGACCTTTTCGATTACTTCACCAGTATCTTCAAGGTCTGTACAATGGCATTCCGGGCATTCTTCGGGGACGTGCTCTACATATGTATTAACTTCGGAATCAGCAAAGCGTTCTAACTTTTTCTTGGCATGCCCATGTTGACCGCGGATCTTCTTCTCCTTGTTTATCGGCGTATTGCTTGTGGGAATACCACTATTTGTTCCATCAATATTCAAAAGAGCCTTTAGTCGCTCAACTTCTTTCGTCAGATTGATAATTAGGACATCCTTTGTAGCATTCTCCTCAGCGAGCTCCTGCTTCTTCTTCTCAGATATTGCATACCTACCTGAAAGTAGGTTGTAATTATATTGTAGCGAACGTAATTCCCCCGCTAATTTCTCATTCCGCTGGTATAACTGCTTATAATCTCTGTAGAAGGCCTTTTCATAATTCGTACCCAAAATAACTACCCCCTCAAATTTAAAAAGGATTTCATACTCTAACGTTCCCGGCCCTTTAGCATGACTATTGTGCACATTGACAAAGTTTCCACCGGTAATCGATATCTAGCGGATAAAGGTATATAGATGATTACATAACGGTTTT
>DIRN01000113.1 GCA_002426645.1 Firmicutes bacterium UBA5435
GAAAATGAGTTGAATTCTGCTATGCTTTTTGACAAATATAAGAACCCTCAAACCCAGTAATTAAGCCGGGTCTGAAGGTTTTTATATTTTTTAGCTGTCACAAAAAGGATTATAAATACGGCAAAAGATTTTATCAGAATAATTGATACATCTGCATCTACAGTTAATAATTATACTTCCGCATAAAAGCATGTCTCTTGGTGAAGTAGTATCCCTCAACAAAAATATCCTTCAAACCTAAGCGAAGGGGACCGAAAACACCTAAACACTTAATTAAAACGCCTCAAACCCAACCATTACAACCTATTCCCTCCCTGTCAACGTAATGGTCTTAAAGTACGCTATACGCGGAAAATTCAAGTCTCAAGACAGCTTAGATAATATTGGTGCTTGCATCAACATAAAGTCGCTGGCTTTTCACCACGTAACACCCTTATCTCATCACGCAGTTCTGCTGCTTTCTCGAATTCTAAATTCTTTGCAGCTTCGTACATCTGGGCTTCTAAAGACTTTAGTAGCTCCAAGGTTTCTTTATCTGAAAGCCTTGCAAACATCCTTGAGCTAGTCTCTTCTTTTGCACCATAGGAACTAGTCTTTTCACTAACTTGTACAGTCTGAGCTATATCCTTTATTTCCTTTCTTATAGTCTCAGGGGTTATCCCCTCTCTCTCGTTATATTCCATCTGTATCATACGACGTCTATTCGTCTCATCTATAGCTCGTCTCATGGAATCAGTTATCTCATCAGCATACATTATCACCTTCCCATTGACATTTCTAGCTGCCCGACCCATAGTCTGTATAAGAGATGTCTCTGAACGTAAGAACCCCTCTTTATCAGCATCAAGGATAGCTACAAGAGAAACCTCAGGCAGATCTAGACCTTCTCTGAGAAGGTTTATCCCCACTAAGCAGGTGAATTTACCCTGGCGTAGTTCCCTTAAGATCTCAACCCTCTCTAAAGTATCTATCTCAGAATGTAGGTACCTTACCTTTAACCCCGCCTCTGACATGTAATCTGATAGATCCTCTGACATCTTCTTTGTAAGGGTTGTCACAAGGACTCGCTCATCCCTATCTTCTCGTTCCCTTACCTCTCTTATCAAATCATCTATCTGTCCCTTGGTTGGTCTTACCACTATCTCAGGATCTACTAACCCAGTAGGACGAATGATCTGCTCTACTATCTGACCAGCTTTATCTAGTTCATATGGACCAGGGGTTGCAGAAACATAGATCACTTGATTCATATGTTCTTCGATCTCCTCAAAGAAGAGAGGCCTATTATCAAAGGCAGAAGGCAACCTAAATCCATGGGTCACGAGATTTTGCTTTCTAGATCTATCCCCTGCGTACATCGCGCGTAATTGCGGTATTGTCACGTGAGATTCATCTATAACCATAAGAAAATCATCTGGAAAGTAATCAAGGAGGCAGGCTGGTGTCTCGCCTTCTCCTCTCCCAGCAATATGCCTTGAATAGTTCTCTATACCTTGGCAATAACCTACCTCCCTTAACATCTCTAGGTCATAGGTTGTCCGCTCCCTAAGGCGCTGAGCCTCTAATAGTTTCCCTTGCGCTTCAAAGTCTTTGACCTTTTCTATTAACTCTGCCTCTATGGAAGCTATAGCCATCTTTATCTTCTCTTCTGTAGCTATATAATGAGTCGCTGGATAAATGAGGACCCGTTCCTTATCCTCTAAAATTTCTCCAGTGAGCACATCCACTTCCACTATTCGATCAACTTCGTCTCCAAAGAGCTCAATACGAAGAGCGTTATCGCTATAAACCGGGAATACTTCTATAACATCTCCTCTGACCCTAAAGGTACCCCTCATAAAACCAATATCATTCCTTGAATATTGTATCTTAACTAAATGTTTAAGGATCTTGTCCCTATCCCATATTTCTCCTTGCCCTACTGAGATTGTCATTCCTATGTAATCTTCTGGAGAACCCAGACCATATATACACGAGACACTAGCCACTATTATAACATCTCTTCGTTCAAAGAGAGCAGATGTAGCAGCATGTCTTAACCTCTCTAATTCATCGTTTATAGATGCATCCTTTTCTATATAAAGATCTGTTTGGGGGATATATGCCTCAGGTTGATAGTAATCATAGTAACTAACAAAGTACCCCACTGCATTTTCAGGAAAGAACTCCTTAAATTCACTACAGAGTTGAGCCGCAAGAGTCTTATTATGAGCTATAACTAGCGTAGGCCTTTGTACTTCCTGAATAACATTGGCTATGGTATAGGTTTTACCAGAACCAGTAACACCTAGAAGGACTTGGTGAGCCTCACCATCTCCCAATCCTTGGACCAACTGGGATATGGCTTTAGGTTGATCCCCTCTGGGTTTGTAATCTGATACTAATTTAAATCCCTTGGTCATTCTATCACCTCTAAAAGTTCTCTTACGTATATTAACTCTACTCCTGCTGTTTCTAGCTCCTCTATCATCTGGGATAGCGCTTCAAAGGTTGCTGGCCTATCATGTCCTATACCTATAAGACTCCCTGACTCTAAGGCCTTACGAGCCAAATACCTTATCCTCTCTTTTATATATTCCACATCACTCTCATTATCTATAAAAGAAGAGTTCTTACCTACAGGTACTCCCATATCCTCCCCTAATTTAAACCCAATAGAATTACTGGAAGTTCGACTATCTATAAAGAATAGTCCCCTCTCTTTTACAACACTTAGAACGTTTCTCATAATACGCTCATCAGCTGTGGCCATAGAACCCATATGATTATTAATCCCTTCTACTCCTGGAATAAGAGAGAGGTTATGATCTATAAGAGCGAGTATCTCTTCATCAGTCATATCTACAGTTATAGCGTCCTCTTTCATTATAATAGAGGGGTCAATAGGCTCCATTGGTTGATGTAGCATTATCAAGTGTCCTGCCTTTACAGCAGCCTCTGCCTCTTGCAAAGCTCTTGGAGCATGAGGGAGAATAGCAAAATTAAGAGGGCACTGCAATCTATCGAAGCCCTCAACCCCAACCCTGCCATATCCTATATCATCTATTATTATCCCCAATCTTCCACGCTTTCCAGATACAGCAGCAAAGGGCAAGACCCCTTCTTGCCGCATTTGTACCTCACATACCTGTAGGTTAGGTATGCCAAGGACCTTTAGCCCAATCCTTGCCACGAGTTTCCTAGTCGTATTATCGCCTTCTTCCCTCGCCTCTATAACTTGGACACCGCTATCCTCCATCTCTTCAAAGGTTCTAAGCAAAGGCATTAAAAGATCAGCCTTAAGAGGCCCGAAAGAAGCTGGTATCTCTATCTCCACCTGATAAAGAGTCCAGTCATACTCTGGTCCTTGCCTCTCGAACGTCGCTAAAGCCTCTATAGGTGTTATTCGGATCCAAGTATCATCTATACCTAGGTCATACATGACATGTATTACAACATTATAGATTTCCTTTGATGTGTCAGTAAGGTTGATTATACACCTGACATCCTTGTGCCAAGTAAAATGAAAGGAAGCTATAATTAACTGACCTATTAAGATAGAGTAAAGAATCCCTAAAAGCAATATCCTATTAAAACGGTAAGTCGAAAATGTACTTTTCATGTCACCACCAGATATAAATAGAGAACGTATTATTTACGTCCAAAGAATCGACGTAAGAACCCTGAATTAGTTTTCACTTGAATATAATAACCCTCTAAATATTTAGGGAGAAAGAGTAATCCTAGATTCGACCATGTGCCTTGAAAGGTCTCTAACCCCGTTACCTTATTACCATTCTTTATATACTCTATATCCATCTCTACGTAAAAAGGTGAAGCCTCATTACACTCTCTTAAATCTTCTATACTGGTCACTGCTCTACCATTGATCTTCTTTATAATATAACCTGGTTTAAAGTTCATCCTGTCGCCTATTGAACCCGGAAAAACGTGAAATACCATTAACCCATCATCTGGCGCTATAAAAAGAGGAGGTCTGTCTCTTTCCTTTCTTCGCTCTAGATGAACTACTAGTTCATGGCCTATAGGTGCGAAGAGAACGGCTAGGTATTGTAAGGGTTGAATCCTATCAGAGAGCACAGCTAAAATCAAAAGAAAGATGCTATATATTCCTAAACTCATCGCAGAGCTATTAGCTTTCTCTTCAGGGGGGCAGCTCAAAGCAACAGCACTATATCCCAAGACTGCAGGGATGGGTATTACCCAAAATTCAGCAAAGTACCCCGATGGAATCGATACTTCAGGTTTTATCAATGGCCACCAGCTTGGCCAGGAAGGTTCCCATGGAAGTCCACTAAGAGATTGTGTATTGGAGATTATAATAAGTATTAAAGTAAGGGGGATTGGCCAGAACTTCTGCATGAGAAATCCCCCCTGTGCCCTCTTCTCCTCCCCTTCCATTATCACAGGAGTGGCTCCTGAGGCCCCATTGAGATATATTAAAACGCTTTCTACCATATGTAAAACAGCTACTAAAGCCCCCATCTCAGGCACTGATACCCTTGGCCACTGAAAGATGAGACTTGATATGCCAATTAGCCCTGCAGAATATGAAAAACACATAAAACGAGGTTCGATCATCATCAACAGAAGAGCTACTGGCAACAGATAAATCATATCAGATGATGGAACGCAAACACCTATAGAAATAAGGATATAGCTGCCAATAAGGCCACCGCCTATTCCATAAAGGATAGAATATACGGACCGGCGGAATAGGGATTCCCTAGCGCGCCCCATCATCTTATCTTCTAATTTGTTTATACGTTTATATTGCAAGACCACAAAAGCTATTACAATCCAAAAAACAGGGTTTAAAAACGCCACTGGAAGAGATAATACCAGAACACGACCTATTTCATAAAAAGGAAACATATTCAGTCACTCCTCATGATGAAGAATCAAACGGGTCCTAACTGGCTTTCTTTAAAGCCAATCCTTCAATGGCGTTTATTTCCCCACTCATGGTTCTCTTGAGAATCTCTATAGCCTTAAGGAGTTGTGTATCCTCTATAGACTCTTGGATCTCATCTTCTCCTGAGGTAGTGGTATCATCATTTAATTCAGGCAATTCTACGACTACATCTGGCTCTATTCCTTTATCATTTATATCGCGACCACCAGCTGTAAGGTATTTAGCTACTGTTACAGAAAGTGCAGAACCATCGTGTAATGGTACCACGCTTTGGACCTTTCCCTTGCCAAAGGTCCTAGTGCCTACAAGGATAGCTCTACCAGAGTCCTGAAGAGCACCAGATAATATCTCTGAGGCACTTGCACTACCCTTATCTACAAGGACCACCACTGGTTCATTTACATTGCTCCACGGAGATGCCCAAAAGGTCTGCTTCTCGTCGTTTTTGTAGACCACATGAAGTATAGGTCCATCTTTAATGAACTTATCAGTAATACGTAAAGCAGTGGAGAGAAGACCTCCGGGATTTAGTCTGAGATCAAGGACAAATCCTTTTGCTCCTTCTTGTCTGAGTTTATTCACTGCTTTATCTAACTCTATATCAGTATCCTCACTAAAAGTTATTAGCCTAATATAACCTATCCCATCTTCAAGAAGAACCGAATCTACGCTTGGTATCTTTATCCCGTCTCTTATTATATTAATGTCTTTTTGTACCCCATCTTGACCACGTTCTATAGTAATTGTTACCGCTGTGCCTCTGGATCCTTTTATAAGGTTAACTGTCTGCTGAAGGGTCATGCCCTCTGTTGAATTCCCATCTACAGCAACTATAACATCTTCAGGCTTAAGCCCTGCTTTATCACCAGGCGTACCTTCAAAGGGAGCTACAACTATGATCTTATCATCCCTAAGGCCAATGATAACACCTATCCCTTCGTAACTACCTGAGGTAGTGGTGTGCATTTCCTCATAAGTCTCAGGATCCATATAGTATGTATAAGGGTCACCAAGAACCTTTAACATGCCATTTACATTCCCTGTTTTCACGTAAGCAGACAATAGTTGTAGCGTGCTTGGCGGATCCACATATTCATTCTTGACAATGGTAACTATAATTGGCATTTGACCGAGATCTGAATATCTGCCAGTCTCCATAGCCCAACCGATCCCTGCAGCCAATAAGAGAAAGACTAATAAAATTCCAGCGATTAAAGGCTTCCTTCTATTCAATTTATACACACGTCCCTTCCTCGGACCTCCTTTTAATTATATTCTATTCTGGAGCCCTTTGCAATATTTATGCTAAATGAGTTTCACGTCAAAATAAGTCGTTTTTATAAGTTACTGTATCTTTTAGTATATTACAGAAAAATAGAGTCGGGACTAACCCGACTCTAAAGATCTAAGTATGTAAATTTTTAACCTCTTAATTTGCTCTTCTTCTTTACAATATCTAAGGCTGCTTCAGCTATATGCTCTGGAGTCATTTCATACTCCCTGAAGAGCTCTTCTGGGGAACCAGACTGACCAAAACGGTCTCTTATACCGATCATCCTTACTGGAACTGGATAATTCTCTGATAGTGCTTCACACACAGCACTGCCAAGACCTCCAACTACTGTATGCTCTTCTGCAGTGACTATAGCACCTGTCTCTTTAGCAGCAGATACTATTGTCTCTACATCTAAGGGTTTAATTGTGTGAACATTGATGAGCCTAGCGCTTATCCCTTTATCTTTTAAAAGTTCATAAGCTGTAAGAGCGGGTTCCACCATAAGACCGTTAGCAACTATGGTAACATCGCTTCCATCTTTAAGGACTACAGCCTTACCGATCTTGAAATCGTACGAGTCATCGAAGATTACAGGGACAGCGCTTCTGCCAAAGCGCATATAAACAGGGCCCTGGTGCTCTACAGCAGCAAATACCGCCTTCTCAGCTTCAACAGCATCTGCTGGTACTATTACAGTCATCCCTGGAATCATCCTCATTAATCCTATATCCTCTATGGCCTGATGGGATGCACCGTCCTCACCAACGCTTATACCACCGTGAGTAGCTGCTATCTTAACATTCAACTCAGGATAACCTATTGAATTACGAATTTGCTCAAAAGCCCTACCTGTAGCAAATATAGCAAAGGAACTGGCAAAAGGTATTTTACCTGAAACAGCTAATCCTGCAGCTGTGCCCATCATATCTTGTTCTGCTACACCCATCTGAAAGAACCTCTCTGGAAACTTCTCTGCAAACTTAGAGGTTCTAGTGGATTTTGAGAGATCTGCATCAAGGACCACCACATTACGATTCGTCTCTCCAAGCTTAACCAAGGCATTTCCATAGGCATCTCTTGTAGCCATCTTCTTAGCCACGTACATCACCCTCCAGTTCTCCCATAGCCTTTTGAGTTAATTCTGCATTAGGAGCAGCACCATGCCAATCTAAAGCGTTTTCCATGTAACTTACGCCCTTACCCTTGATTGTATGGGCTATTATCATTGTAGGCTTCCCTTTAGTGGCCTTTGCTAACTCTATTGCAGCAGCTATCTCCGGCATATTGTGACCATCTATTTCTATCACGTTCCAACCAAAGACTTGAAACCTCGCACCTATATTTCGCAATGACTTAATATCTTCCACATTGCCATCGATCTGTAACATATTATTATCCACAAAAGCTGTTAGGTTGTCCAACTTTCGATGAACAGAGGTCATAGCAGCCTCCCACACCTGTCCCTCTTCACACTCTCCATCACCTAAGGTAACATAGACCCTATAATCTTTTCCATCGAGTTTTCCTGCTAGGGCTATACCATTAGCAACTGAGAGACCCTGACCAAGGGATCCAGTAGACATTTCAACTCCAGGGGTACGCTTTCTATCAGGATGACCCTGTAACCTACTCCCCAGTTTCCTCAAGGTGAGAAGTTCTTCCTTTGGGAAGAAACCTGCTTCAGCTAAGGTAGCATAGAGGGCAGGTGCTGCGTGACCCTTGCTTAATACAAATCTATCTCGATCCTCCCAACTAGGATCTTTAGGATCTATGTGCATCACTTGAAAGTAAAGGACAGTTAAGATATCTACTAGTGATAACGAACCTCCAGGGTGACCTGAACCAGCCTCACCCAATGATTTCACTGTTTGTAGACGTATCCTACGAGCCCTTTCCTTTAATTTATCCAAAGACTCCTTCTCCATTTGCCTCTTACACCGCTCCTTTCTAGATCTTCCTTATGCCTGTAACGGCTGAAAATTAACTGAATCTATTTCTCTTGTTCTTCTTTGGGCACACCATTTCTTCCAATGGCGCTCAGGACCCAACCATAAATTATGAACCCTAGTATAGTCGTAACGAGTGTGCCTGATCCTAGTTCCCACGGCGCAGGTGCTATATTAAAAAAAGGAAAAATACCGCCCATAATACCGAGCCATAGAACATATCCATACATAGGACCTGTAAATGAAGTGCTTCGTCGAGAAATAAATCCAGCAAAGATTAAAGCAAAGATAATACCAAAGATAGTGTGAACCAAAAATCCCACTAGTGGGCTAAGCAACCCAGTTATAAGCCTCTCTGGAAGAATAGCACTCCCTATTAATCTATAAATGTTCAGGCGTGATAATTTAAGCAATACGGCTACTAAGAATAGGGCTCCCATAGATATAGCCCCAATAACGCCAGCTAATACAGACCACATATAATTAATTCTTTCGACTTTATCTTTCAAGATAAAAATTCACCTCCTACATGGCAGTTTTCAGTGGCAACTAATATACTTAACCCTATTCTAGAGGTAGGACCTTAAAATCAAAGGATATTTACTGCATTAAGTAAATATAGTATAACACGGTTCTACCTCCCTTAGCAAGAACTTTCTCTTAAATCATGGATAAGTATATCATATAGCATGTTGGCAATAATATAAACGTCAATTACAAGGAGGTGGGGACTATGCCTAATTTAACGCAAAAAGAATTGTTTATGATAGAAGACCTCTTAAGTGGTGAGGAATTGATGATGGAAAAATTCGGCCTATATGCTGAAGAGACTGATGATACACAGGTAAAGAGTTTATGCGAAGAGATTCAAAAGATTCATCAGAAGCACTACAACACCTTGATAGGACAATTAGATACTAGTAGGGCTATACATTAAAGTTTCAAGGAGGGAAGCCTAATGACAGGAAAATTAAATGATAAGATGATACTCTCTGACATACTTACTAGCCAAAAATTTATTATGTCATCATATAACACGGCTATAGCTGAATGTCAATCAGAGAGCTTAAGGAGAATGCTCCTAGATATGTACAACGATGAACAGAGTGCTCAAAAGAGGGTCTTTGATGCTATGAGCAATCGTGGTTTGTATAAACCTCAAATAGCAGATATGACAGCTATCTCAGAGACAAAATCCCGTTTCCAGGGAGAAGAAAGAAGCACTAGAATCTAAGAATTAGGGGTAGCATAATTTACGCTACCCCCTTTCATTAGGATTCCTTCTTTCGTTTTAAGAGTCCCAAGATACTCCTGATTATACTGGTCTTTCGGAATATGTATATAAAAGCGGCCAATGATAATAATGTTATAATAATATGTGGGGTTCTTAAAGATGAAAATACACGATAGTCTCCGCCTGGACCCACTGGTGAGATAATAGCTAGTTTCCCCTCTTCTGGTTTAAATGATAATAGCATTTTTTCTTGCGAATACTTACCATTAGACGCAGCTAACATATCAATGACATTGGGGTTGAATTCGTCATTACGTCCTCCTCCAAAGTCCCATCCAGTTGCTTTCTCCATAACAGGACGATATTCATCTGGTCCAAAACCATCCTGGCTTCCTATAAGGACATAATACTTCCAACCTTCTCTTGGTTCTCCTATAAGTCCTTTATTTATAGCTATACGTATTGTCTTCCCATCTGGCAAAAGTTCTGTTCTAATTCCCTTTGATATTCCCTTACTCATTTCATCATCAGCTGCTGTATAGACACGACTGAGCTGCCATGGTCCTCCTCTAATGTATAAGTTCCATGGATACTTTTCATCGAACTCCACGTATGCACCTTTCCTTAAGGTCTGTGTCTTACCACCTTCTTGACCAGTTGATATATATATATCTATCAATTGGTGAGTAAATCCCTCCTCTGCATCAAGGGGGTTCTGGACCTCCTTAAACGTAGTGTCAAAGTACACTGTGGAAGCATCATAGGAAACCACAAACCTAGTCATATCAAAGAGTCCTCTATGGGGCTTGAAAAAGTCATGAGTAGGGTAGAAATAAGTACCTGGGCCATAATCATCACCTTCTGGGTCCTCCATATCGAAGAGGATAACCAGCCCATCACCATTCTTATTTAACTGAGTGCTACTAGTGACTACTTTCAACTCAAAAATACCAACTACCATAGCGGTCGACGCTGCAAAGACCATCACAATAAGGAAAAGACATATAGTGACAGTGATATATCCCCTCATAATTCAGTAACCCTCCCGTAAGGTTCTCTCTACGGGATATCTATATTCGTCTTTAAGGGAATATATGATAACTCTTTAATTCTTCTGCCTCTCATGAGATTCTATACTGAGTAGACACACATGTACATAATGCCTCATATTAATGGGAATGTATACATTCCCATCAACATGATCAGAGGCTTATATTTTCTTACTTTGCTTCTAGGGCTTCTATTACCACGCTAATAGCACCTAAGGTACCAACGTCTTTTCCTAAAGCTGCAGGGACTATCTTTACCTTACTCGCTGCACTCTCTATAGCACGTTTCTTAATGCTCCTTCGCATGGGTTCAAAGAGGAGTTCTCCTGCTTTTGAGACACCTCCCCCAATTATAATCATCTCAGGATCTAAGAAGTTTATTACATTGGTCATTCCAATACCCAGATAATCACCGGTGCTCTCCCACATATTTCGAGCGAACTCATCTCCCTTGAGCGCAGCATCCTCTAGTGTCCTTGCTGTTACTTTTTGTAGATCCCCTTCCACAAGCTCCCGTATAATACTTTCAACCCCTAATTGGAGCTCCAATATTGCTCGCCTTGCAAGTCCAGTCCCTGATGCAAAGGCTTCAAGGCATCCATGCTGTCCACAACCGCATATAGGGCCATTAGGATCTATTATAGTATGGCCAAGTTCTCCTGCAATCCCATGTGCTCCTCTATATACTTTACCTTCTATAATTATTCCGCTACCTATGCCCGTGCTTACTGTGATGTATATTAGGTTTCGAGCACCTTTACCTGCTCCAAATCTATATTCACCAGCTGCAGCAGCATTAGCATCATTTTCAAGGTATGTAGTGATACCGAACTCTTCTTCTAGGATATCCCTTATAGGGACGTTATCCCACTTAAGATTTGGTGTCTTTAAGACCACACCATTCTCTAGATCTAAAGGGCCAGGGGAACCTATCCCTATCCCTACTATATCTTTTCCAGGATCAAGTACCTTATAGACTGTTTCTTTAATCCTCTCAATAACAGCGTCTTGACCCTCATGCGCGTTAGTAGCTTCTTCTACCCTTTTAATGATATTGCCTTGCATATCACTAAGTATAGTAGCGATCTTAGTTCCTCCAAGATCTATACCTATAATATAACTCATTTCTCCTCCCCCTTTTTAATCCTTATACCTTTGCAAGCTCCTTTTTTAAGTGGGAAATTACATTTACAGGGCTTGGATCTATGCCATTGAGTATTGCTAAATAGAGACTTGTAAAGTCCCCTATATAGATCAAAGAAAAAAGTTTAGCTAGTTGACTCTTTCCTTCTGCCCATACTTCGCTTATACCGCCTACCCTCTCTTCTAGGATAGTCTTTGTTACTTCTATCCGCTTTTGTATCCTAGCAGGATCAGATTCATCCCTAAGAATTATTATCTCTACCTTTTTTAATAGTTCTTCAGGAACTTCAGTACCTACTATTTCGTTATGATTTAATTCAGGAAAAAAATTATAATAGCAGGGGCTCTTACTATTCTCATTTATTTGTGTCTTCCACCTAAGGGCAACTGCGCTCTTCCAACCATAGGAACCATAGACCACAGGGTTCTTTCCATAGAGTTTAGCTGCTAACTCTTTAGCTAGGTTCCTCTCTCCAAGGCTCTCAGGTCCAAGTTCCCCTCGCATTTCCTTAAGAAGAGCTATCATCTCTTCAACATCTCTTCTCTTATTCTGAATAAGACCAAGACGCCACAGAGCCACTAAAAACGGAAGGAATGAGTATCCTATAGCAGCTCTAGGTTGAAGTCCACTTGGTATCTCTATCACAGGTACTCCGTCATCCTCAGCCATTTCCTTTAGCTTTCCTCCAGTAGTTATAGCCATAAGTTGGCTTCCCCTAGCTTTAGCTTGAGAATAAGCAGTAAGAGTTTCTTCAGTATTACCAGAGTAACTAGACGCTACAACTAAGGTATCCTTTCCTACAAAGGCTGGGATATCATATTCCCTATTTACCACGACTGGTATACCTATTTCATCAGCTAATAGAGTCCTAAGAAGGTCCCCTCCTATTGCAGAACCCCCTAATCCCAGGATAAGCAAGTTACAAAGCCCCTTATTTAGGACTGGTAAAGCCCCTTCTTCTCCTATTTTTAATGCTCTTTCAAATTGTTCAGGAAGGTTCATTATTGCACCTGTCATATTTTCCTTGTCAACATTCCGAAGTTCATCAGGTATATTTAAAATCTTGTCCATTAAAATTAACGCGCGGTTCCTCATATAAACCGCACATGCCTCCTCTCTACGATGTGAATCATATTGATATATTCAATACATTTCTTAGTTTTCCTTCCTAACATGAAATTTACTCTAAAATTCTATGGCTTTTACTATGGTTACAGTCAATCCTAGTAATACTGATTCAAACTCTTTATTCCTATTACCAGCAAAATATGTTATAACGCCTCTAATACCATTAGGAGCTATGTAATCACCTGCAATATAGAGATATTGACCATAACGAGAGAAAGAGTAACTAGCATAAGCTTTAATATCTTTCAATAAACCCAGATCAAAACTAGAATCTAGTCTCAAACCCATATTTGGTATGACTCTATTTTTCTCTAGATCCGCACCCGCATCAACTGATAGAATAATATCTTTCCTGACTTTGTAATCACGCGAAGCCTGTAAAAATAATAGATCAGGTTCTACTATTGACCTTAAATGATATGGTCCAATTATCCTACTAGCACTTCCTTGAACCACACCACTTATCTTATCATAGTTCAAACCCAAAACCGTCCCATTACTCAAATAAGTTTGAATCCATGAGTACACACCTTCCTTACCATCTGGCAAGCGACTGTAACCAAGTCCTACCCCTGAAAAAGGAATAAACCATGACTCTATGTCTATATGATAATCTTCATTCCCGAGTATATTTCTATATCCTCCCCGCACCGCTGAGTACTTTCCAATAGCAATAGTACCATCAGCACCATATATTAGATCACCTGAAGAACTCCGCGCAAAAGAAAAGTCACATGTAACTGGAGGTATAAAGTCAGAGATGTCTATTATATACTCCTTTGAACCCCATGGCGTGAATAAAATATACGCTTTTCCTACAGCTTCTCCTAGTCTTACCCCTTCTATCTTTATGCCTTTGCCATTAACTCCATATGGATTTATAAGGTTGCCATCAACTCTAATATCTCCAAAGGTAGTAACCACTTCGCTCTCACCCTTAAAGTAAGATCCCCGAGCCACTACCCTAGCTAGAGTAATACGAGGCGCTCCTATACTAGACGCAGGATATAAAAGATCAAACTCTTCTGGAAGTAGGGCTATCTCAAGTAACATATCTTTCTCGTCATATAAGCGAAGGTACAGCTCTAGTGGGCTTGTGATATTCATCTCTTTTCTTACTGAGTTATACTCTATTATGCTTTGAAGTCCACCTTCTACCACAAACTGAGGAGAGGATGAATGAGAGGGGATTGACCATATAGATAAAAACACAAAAGATATTACGGTTATATATAATATTCGTCTCATACCAGCTTCCTCTCTATCCGAGTTCATGCTCATTTATAACGAACTCTACTCACAACACAAATAGCAGAGCCCCCTAAAGGGGGCTTCTCTATCAGCGCATCTATATAGTTTATTCGTCAGAAGTGCCTTTCTTCCTTCAAGTATCTTATGGGGTATATGGAAGGGAAGGGGAGGTAAAAAGGATATTGGAAAGAGACATTCTCTTAGCATAAAACGCAGAAAAGCCTCGGAGTTTATCCGAGGCTTTTCGTGTCTATAAGCTTATAGGATTAGAAGCTGATGGTCTTAGAAGCATCAATGATAAATCCTGCATCCTTAGCTACATATTCTTTAACGTTGTCGTATCCTTTTCCAAGCTTCCAATCGTAACCAGCTTTAAACGCAACACCATTAGGTGCAGTATAAGTAGCGCCAAGACCATACTTGTTGTCAGCTGTATTGCTAGATACATGGACTCTTCCATGAACAGTTATTTTAGAGAATCCCGGTATAGTCGTTATATCAGTCTGTCCATAAAGCTGACCCCATGTTTCGTTAGTAGAATTACTTAGATTCATCTTTGCTCCAGCACGTGCATAAAGCTTAGCACTGGTTGGAAGGTTTAGGAGCTTAACAAGATCCTGTGTGATACCAGCATTCAATGTCTTCGCTGTTGTTCCACCGTCTACAAGTGTAAGGACAGCACCGTAACCACTACCTAGCTCAAGCTGCCCAGTATTCGTATCCGCTGGATTAGCTGTACGATCAACAAAGTGATCGATCTCAGAATACATGTTTCCAGCCACTAAGTTAACGGTTTTTACAGTATCATCATACTTAGCACCTAACTTAAAGCCTTCTGCTACATCAGCTATAGCGCTAGCATAGATACCTTCCTTATGTGCGTTAGAGATGATAACATCCTTGTAACCTACTTTAACAACTGGCTTGAGCGCACCAGCATCAAGGTTAAAGGTACCATTTACATCGTAAGTATCATCGTACCTATAGTAGCCGTCAAAGGTCGCATCTTCAGCTGCTTTTAACTCGGCACCGACCTTCCAAGCCTGTTCGTTTCCAGCGCTAGCAAACTGATTATAATCAACATATCCGTAGAGCTTCACATTAGATGTTAATGGATATTTATTCACATCCAATGTATACCTGTACTTCTCATCATTATGTCTATATGCGAGTCTGTTGGTTAACTGGTCCTTCTTTAAAGTAGCAACAAAATAATTGTTATTTGCTACAGGACGTACAAAATACAAGCCTAAGTCTGCACTAGCGATCTTTCCACCAGTAATTGAGATACCATCTGCTTTATCGGTAATACCTGGAATCCATCTTGCAGTCTCCTCACTATCATTGTACAGATCTAATACTTTACCGAGATAACCGATTTTTGTAGTTACCTCTGGTCCTCCAGCAGTATACGCGCCCTTAAACTGCATGTAAGAGGTATAGTCAACTTTTGGAGTATTACTCATAGAGATATCTGTATCATTTGATAACCAATCTATACTGCCTGACCACAGTGCTTCAAACTTCACGTATGCCTTGTTTGGATCAGCGGTATTAACTGTAGCTGGAGTGATGGTAAAAGTCATTGTAGGCGTAAATTTATTATCTTTCTTCTCATAAGTTACAGTTGTTTTAACGCTTCCATTCAATGTTATAGCTGCGCTTGTTGGAATAGCTAACGCAACTACTAACACTAAAGCTATTAAAATAGAATACTTTTTCATATTTTTATCCCCCTTGGTCATTTTTGTTTTACTTTTTTATTGTTTTGTGGTGTGATTGGGGGTAACCATAAGTTGCCTTGTTTCCTTACGATTATCACCCGTGCTATGATCTTTAGTGTGTATATCCTCGAGCATCCCGTGGTTCCGTGGGTGACCGTGGGTGCACCTCCTTTCGTCCCATACTGACCACTCAGATGACGAAGTCTTTAGAAAGAACTTTACATCAGTAGAGTTCTCTTAAATACACTATATTCTGCACAAGTTCATAAAATCCTGCTACCCTTCTTTAAAAAATATTTTTCCATACCTATCTTTTTATGGTCAGAAGGTGGGGAGCTCTATGAAATGGCATCATAGTGTAGTGTATGGTATCATATACATATATTCTACATAGATTATAAAATCCCTCCTGCATTAAAAGAGATTTTATCAAAAATATTTTGGATAGGAGGGAAAAGACTTACTTCCCTCCTAGAAAAAGACTAATCACTCATGAGGAGAGCTATTACAGCCTTTTGAGCATGGAGTCTATTCTCTGCCTCATCAAAGACTACAGAATTAGGACCATCCATAACCTCATCTGTGATCTCCTCACCACGGTGAGCAGGTAAACAGTGCATGACTATAACATCCTTCTTGGCCCTAGAGAGAAACTCCTGGTTAACTTGGTAAGGTGGAAAGACCCTCATCCTCTCTTCCCTTTCCTTCTCCTGACCCATACTAGTCCAGACATCAGTATATATAACATCTGCATCCTCGAGCCCAGTAAAAGGATGAGAGGATAGGATGATAGAACCACCGGCTTCTTTTGCATCAGCAGTAGCTAACTTTACCACTTCTCCAGAAGGTTCATAACCTGAAGGAGTATTTATATATACATTCATCCCCATCTTAGCACAGCCTAGCATCAAAGAATGAGCCACATTATTTCCATCACCAATGTATAAAAGGGTAAGACCCTTTAAAGCTCCCTTCTTCTCCTTAATAGTTAAAAGATCGCCAAGAACCTGACATGGATGGTATAGATCAGTCAAACCATTTATCACAGGAATTGTAGCGTATTTAGCTAGTTCTTCCACATCAGAATGCGCATAGGTCCTGATCATAATACCATCAACAAACCTAGATAAAATTCTAGCAGTATCAGCTATAGTCTCACCCCTACTAAGTTGCATATCCGTAGGGCTAAGGTTTAAAGCATGGCCACCTAACTGCAATATACCCACCTCAAAAGAGACTCTAGTCCGGGTGGACGCCTTGGAAAAAACCATACCCAAGGTCTTACCTGCAAGAATAGGATGGGAGCGCCCTGCCTTCTGTGCCCTTTTGAGAAATTCAGCTACATCTATAATCTTCTCTATTTCCTCTGAAGAGAAATCATGAAGGGTCAAAAGATCCCTACCCTTCAGACTCGAGCTTATAGTCTTTATACTGGTTTCAGGTTCAGATGTATCAGAAGAACTAGCCAAAACCTCATCTAAGATCATAATAGCTTCATCTATTTCATCCCTTGTCACGTTTAGAGGTGGGAGGAACCTAATTATCTTCCCTCCAATACAATTTAGGAGGAGCCCTCTTTCCATAGCACGTTTCCCTATACTCTCATCTTTAATATCTAGTTCCACACCAATCATAAGACCCTTACCCCTGCTCTCTTTTATAAACGGATACTTACCCTTAAGTTCCTCTAATTTACTCATAAAGTATATACCAGATTCATGAGCCTTCTTTGGTAGATCTTCCTCTACAATGACCCGCATAGCAGCGAGTCCTGCAGCACAAGACAAAGGGTTACCCCCAAAGGTTGAACCATGGCTACCAGGTTCAAAACCCTTCGCTATATTATCCTTTGCTAACATAGCACCAATAGGAACACCACCACCTAAAGCTTTAGCAAGGGTCATTATATCAGGTTCCACATTATAATGCTCGTAAGTGAAGAGCTTCCCTGTCCTACCCAGCCCAGTCTGTACCTCATCAAAGATGAGAACTATATCATTTTCATCGCAAAGAGCTCGCACAGCTTTAAGATACTCCTCTTCGCAAGGGTTGACCCCTCCCTCACCCTGAATAAGCTCTAACATAATAGCGCATGTACGATGAGAGATAACCTTCTTAAGAGCATCTATATCATTTAAAGGTACATAAAGAAAACCGGAAGGCAAGGGTTCAAAGCCTTTCTGATACTTATTCTGCCCTGTAGCCGTAACAGTGGTTAAGGTTCTACCGTGAAACGACCTTTCTGCTGTTATAATCTCATAGCGTTCCTTACCAAGTACATTCCTAGAATATCTCCTAGCTAGCTTAATAGCAGCCTCATTAGCCTCTGCTCCACTATTACAGAAGAAGACCTTATCAAGGCAAGAATGTTCTACTAAGAACTCGGCAAGTTCAGCCTGATTCTGGATGTGAAAAATATTTGATATATGTATTAACTGGCTGGCTTGTTCTTGTATAGCCGCAACCACCTTAGGATGGCAATGACCTACACTACATACAGCTATTCCACTTAAAAAATCAAGATAAGCCTTTCCATCAGTATCCCATACACGAGTTCCTTCACCCTTTATAGGAGCTATAGGAAAACGACCATAAGTATGCATAACATATTTAGAATCTAACTCCATTATATCTCGGATATTCACTAGAATTCCTGGCTGAGAGGGGATCCCTCTCTCCAGGTTATCACCCCTTTCTTTCGTATTCATCAAGCTACTACCATAGTCCCTATTCCCTCATGGGTAAAGATCTCCAAAAGGATAGAATGGGGCTTTCTCCCATCAATTATATGGGCTCTACTTATTCCTGCTTTTACCGCTGTTATACAAGCCTGAAGCTTAGGAAGCATTCCGCCTTCAAGTTTACCAGAGTTTAAAAGGATCTGAGCCTCTTCAAGGTTTAATGTTGATATAAGGGTAGTTTCATCACCAAATCGCTCAAAGATCCCTTCTACATCAGTTAACATTATGAGTTTCTTGGCATTAAGAGCTCGCGCTATTTCGCCAGCGGCTAAATCAGCATTTATATTATAGCCCTTACCATCTTTGCTAGCTCCTACTGAAGATATTACAGGAATATATCCTTCCTTATTTAAAACATTTATTATCTCAGGATTTATAGATTCTACATCTCCAACAAAACCAATATCTACTGGCTCTTCTATCACGCCACCATTTCCATCAGACTTCTTTATCGTTGCCATATGCTTGGTAGCAGTTATAAGGTTTGCATCCTTTCCACTGAGACCTACTGCTCTTCCACCACTCTTATTTATAAGAGCAACTATATCTTTATTTACCTTTCCAGAAAGGATCATCTCTGCTATTTCCATTGTCTCATCATCAGTGATCCTTAATCCATTTACAAACTGAGTCTCTTTACCGACTTTCTTTAACATCCTAGTGATCTCAGGTCCTCCCCCGTGGACTATAACGGGATTTAAACCAATATACTTAAGGAGAACTATATCTAGCATGACCATGTTCTTTAATCTCTCATCTATCATAGCTGCACCGCCATACTTTATTACTATAGTCTCTCCGAAGAAACGTTGTATATATGGGAGGGCCTCTACTAAAACATTAGCCTTTTCTATCAAATGATTCACTTATTATTTGCGGCAACAAAGACCTTGCCGCCTCCCCTCCTTTTTCTCATGTTCTATAATTTGCATTTATCTTTATATAATCACAGGTAAGGTCACAAGTCCAGGCAATTGCAGATTTATCCCCTGACTTTAAATCTATCCTTATAGTTACCTCTTGACCGCGAAGAACTTGGGCAGCTGCGTCTTCATGGAAGTTAAGAGCCGCACCATTCTCAGAGACCTTTACATCCCCTAAATATATATCTACTAGTTCAGGTGAAAAGTCCGCTCCTGAATAACCCACTGCAGCTAAGATCCTACCCCAATTAGCGTCTTCCCCAAAGATAGCAGTCTTAACAAGATTAGAGCCAGCTACAGCTTTAGCCACCATATTCGCATCTTCTCTAGTAGAGGCATTTACTACCTCAACCTGAACAAGTTTAGTTGCCCCTTCCCCATCTCTAGCTATCTCCTTTGCAAGATACCTCATAACATAATGAAGTCCCTCCTCAAATTCAGCTATACCAAGAGAAGTCTCATTCTCGAGCATAGGATTCCTTGCAAGACCATTGGCAAGAACTACTAAAGAATCATTGGTACTAGTATCGCCATCAACAGTTATCATATTGAAGGTAAGCTCTACATTCCTCTTGAGAATCTTTTGAAGGAGGGAAGGCTCTATAGCCGCGTCAGTAGTTATAAAACCGAGCATAGTCGCCATATTAGGATGGATCATCCCAGACCCCTTAGCCATACCCCCGATCCTAACTGTACTGCCAGCCACATTTATCTGTACAGCACATTCTTTTATTCTAGTATCAGTGGTCATTATGGCCTCAGCTGCGTCTTTGTGTCCTTCAACAGAGAGTATCTCGGCAGCTTCACATATACCTTGCTCCACCCTTTCCATTGGAAGGGGCATACCTATAACACCTGTAGAGAATACACCTACATCTTCTTCCTTTAATCCTAGAGCATGGGCAGCTATCCTTCCCATCTTACGAGCATCCTGGAGACCTTTCTCACCTGTACATGCATTTGCGTTTGCACTATTAATCACGAGCCCTTGAATATTGCCACTTGCTATGAGTTCTTGTGTTAATAAGACTGGCGCAGCCTTTACCTTATTGGTAGTGAAAACCCCTGCAGCAGATGGCATAGACTTAGAATATACAAGTGCTAGATCCTTCTTCATGCGCCCTATCTTTATCTGACAATTAACACCTGAGGCTAAAAATCCAGAAGGAGCTGTGATGCCCCCTTCTATTATCTCTATCTTATTCTTATCCATATCATGCACCCTCTTATAAGAATTTCTATGGGGTTATACCTGCAAACCTTAATCCCAGGGTCTCCTCAAAGCCATACATAATATTCATATTCTGGATGGCCTGGCCTGAAGCTCCTTTAACTAGATTATCTATTGCTGATACAACTATAACCCTATTAGTTCTGGTATCTATCTTCACTGCTATGTCACAAAAGTTCGAACCAAAGACATTCTTTGTCTGAGGTGTAGAGTCTTTTAGAAACCTTACAAATGGTTCGTGGCTATAATCCTCATCATAAGCAGCGTTAATCTCCTCAACCCCTACTCCATCCTTTAAAGGAAGGTAAATCGTACTTAATATACCTCTTGCTATGGGCAAAAGGTGAGGAGTAAAGGTAATACGGAAATGCTCCCCAGTTATCTGTGATATTACCCCTTCCATCTCTGAGGTATGTCTGTGACCAGGGAAACTATATGCCTTAAAGTTACCATGTAACTCTGGGAAATGTAAATCTGGCTTCTCTTTTCTACCTGCACCTGAAACTCCAGACTTTGAGTCAACTATCATCCCCCGAGCATCAGCTAGATTCCTTTTTAGGAGTGGAACCACTCCCAATAGAACGCTAGTTGGGTAACACCCTGGGTTGGCCACTAAAGGAGTATCCTTTATCTCATTGCGATAGAGCTCTGGAAGGCCATATACAGCATATTTTGTAAGATTTGATACATCCTCATGTTCAAGGTGATACCACGCCTTATACTCTACTGGGTCCTTAAGCCTATAATCAGCACCAAGGTCTATAACCTTTAGACCAGCATTGAGAAGATCTGGAACCACCTTCATACTAGTCCCATGAGGTACTGCAGTAAAGACAAGATCGCATCGCTTCCCTATTTCATCTACATCCACATCTTCAAATCGTAAATCTACTAGTTTATTCAAACCTGGAAAGAGCTCTCCCACTTTCACACCTACATTTGACCTAGAAGTAACGAGTTCTAATTTAGCCTCTGGATGTGAAATGAGAAGACGCATTAACTCTCCTCCTGTATATCCAGAAGCACCTATTATTCCGATTTTTACCATATCACAACTCCCCTTACGGATCTTCATATGTTCATAATTATACTATATAAGTGAATAAAAATGCAATAGGCAATGAAACTTTAATTTAATTTTTTATCCTAAAGGCGCAGTAACTTCAAATATATTAATGGACCCTTTTTCTCCTGGGACTCTTCTTGATTCTATGTCGCTCAGTTCCCAACCGCGCTCTTCTAACGTTAATATAAAGTCATCAGAGTATTTACGTCCTGGATCCGCTATAATTAATTTACCACCAGGCTTTATCTTTCTCTCCAATACACTTTGAAGATATAAATGAAGGGTGGGTTCATAGAGGATATCAGAGCCGATTATAAAATCATACGCTCCATTTAGATGGCAGTCCCGCCAATCTACCATAGCAAAGTCTATATAATCTGGGTTTACCCCATTGGCTCCGGCATTATATCTAGCAAAGGATAGGGCATCACCGAACCTATCAGTAGCTAGGGTCTTAGCTCCTTTTATAGCTGCAATGATGCTACAAAGGCCTACACCACATCCTAACTCTAAGAGACTCTGTCCAGCTAGATCCTTTCTTTCCCAGAGATGCTGGGCTAATCCTCTAGCAGAAGGCCAAAGCTCGGACCAAAATGGTATATCATCTTCCTCTTCTACTCCATCTAAGAGGTCATCTATGCTTGCAGCAGATAAGATCTCCACTTCATGATCTAAAAGAGGGATATTATGTTTACGCGTCTTATAATTCTTTATCATACATCTCCTCACCCTTATATATGGGGAAATAAATTAGGAGGGGTCTTAGCCCCTCTCATATATAAATCTCTATAGATTTTTGGTAGTTCTTCTCTTATTGCCTGATATCAATGGATACTTCGCACTCAGGACACTTCCCATCCCTAACCTTATTCTCATAGAGTCCCATACCCCTACGAATTATAAGGCGCATTCCACAATTATAGCAATAAGTAGCGGAATATCTTTCATCAGGCATGTTTCCTAGATAAACATAGCGCAACTTGCTCAGTGCTATTTCCCTGGCCATCTCAAGGGTCTCTATGGGAGTGGCTGGTTCTATAAATTCATAATTAGGGAAGTATCTAGAGAAATGAAGAGGGATCTCTACACCTAGGGAAGCAACCCATTGGATGAGATCTCTTATCTCTTCAGGAGAATCATTATAACCTGGTATTAAAAGAGTAGTTAATTCTAAGTGACACCTTTTCGCAGCTATCTCAGTGACTTTTAAAACCGGCTCTAGTTTACCCTTGCAGACTTTTTTATAAAACTCATCAGTAAAGGCCTTAATATCAATGTTCATAGCATCTACAAATTCAAGGAGTTCTCCTAATGGTTCGGGATTTATATATCCATTGGTCACTAAGACATTAACGAGTCCCTTCTCCTTTGCTAATTTAGCGGTTTTTAATACATACTCAAACCATACACTTGGTTCAGAATATGTATATGCTATCCCAATACATCCAGTTTCCCTGTACTTAAGTGCTATATCCACAGTATCCTGGGGAGATAGTTCCCTTAAGCCAGGTTCCCCCTGGGATATCTGCCAGTTTTGGCAGAATCCACATCTGAGATTACAACCTTGAGTGCCTATGGAGAGTATATCTGAGCCAGGGTAAAAATGATATAAAGGTTTCTTTTCAATGGGATCCAACGCTATAGAAGAGCAATGTCCGTAATTTTGGCTATAGAGCGTCCCACCTATATTCCTGCGAACTCTACATACGCCCTCTCTCTCAGGGGATATCCTACATTCCTGAGGACAGAGGAGGCAGAGGACTCTACCATTATCTAGTTTTTTATAAAAGAGTGCTTCTTTCATCTAATCACCCTCAAGTCCATCTGATTACTTCAAATCGTTCTAGGGCGACATCATGGTCATTAATATCAATACCAGCCTTCCTTTTAGCGATCATTACCTGCTCTTCCACGCTATCGACACCTTCTAAGTTAGGAAGGAGAAGTCCCCTACGATTGCCTTTACTAACTATTACACCATATCTTTTAGGGTCAAGTTCAGAGAGTCTTGATATTGCTTCTGGCTCTGTTAAGACATCAACAGAATAAACTAAAGATTCAAGTTCTTCTTCTCTTACAGGTAGAAATCGTGGATCTCTAGTAGAGGCGCTTATAGTATTGGAGATAATCTCTTCAGCTATACTAGGCTGTGTAGGTCCTATAGTACCAATACACCCTCGCAACTGGCCATCTTTCTTTATCGATACAAAGACTCCTGCTGGTCCTATCATCTCAGGTTCAAGGGTTTTAGGTCTTGAAATTACCCGCCCATTTCTCACATACTCTTCAACAGTCTCCCTGGCAAGACGCACCAACGAACTCTCCGCGTTTATTTTTAAGAGTGCCACACCGTAACCAACGCCAAAGGGGCCTTCGTATGAGAGAATTTCCGGGGATACTTTAAGGCCATGTAACGCGCCTAGCATAATTATAATAGAGCGTAGACCACATTCTGCAGCTTTCTCTATGAGATCCTTATCTAAATTCATGATCCCCTTTACATCCATCTTCTTTAAGAGCTCCATAAGACGCTCGTCAAAGACCTGCCCCATAGGCTCGTACCCATACGGTGCATCTGGTGTTAACTTATGTGATAGATCCCCACTAGCGATAATAGCGACTTTCTTTCCTGAAGCCTCAATGGCTGATCTTAGAGCTCTTCCAAAGGAATATAACTCTTCAAATGGTAGTAGGCCAAAACCTATTGTTACTAAAGATGGGTGAAGGCCGACTTTATCCAGATAATAAAGGGGGACCATCGTCCCATGGTCTAATTCAGCAGACACCCCGTATCTTCCCCCCGCGTCATGAGTGAGTGTGATGGTAGGGATAAAAGCTTCTCGTGCCTTTTCTTCTATAAGTGCTAAAAGTTCCAAATCATTTTCAAAGGCGAGTTTTACCCGGGGCGCTCTAAACCTCCTAAAATCACCTGACAGAGTCTTTTCCCCTAGTAGGCTGATGGCATCTTTAAATATAGGGCCATGAGGGGTTATAAAGATCAAAGTATCAGGGTCTGCCTCCTTTATTGCCTTTGAAAACTTCTCCATAGCATCCCTGGTCTTCTCAACACCCTTGATATTATCTCCACCAATATCAGGAATAAGAAGAGGTGGGTGCGGACTTAGTCCGCATATAAGTAATGTTCCCATCGATATCAAGCACCTCCTATTGAAGAGATTTTCCTACCAGACCTTCCTTCTATATCTGACTTAAGGGTTCTTTTAGACCGTTCAAAATCATATTCTCGGGTAATAATTGCTCCTACCTGACGAAGTTTATCATCTATTCTCTCATATCCCCTGTCTACATGTTCCATACCATTTATCTCAGAGATCCCTGAGGCAGCCAGTGCCGATAGAACAAGGGCAGCACCCCCTCGAAGATCACTAGCGGTAACTGGAGCCCCTGTGATAGAATTTACCCCGTCTATTAGAGCACTCCTCTCATCAACCTTTATAGAAGCCCCCATCCTCTTTAATTCATCTACATATCCAAACCTATTAGGGAATACTGTCTCATGAACTATACTTGTCCCTTTTGCAAGCGTAAGTAATGCAACAGCAAAGGGTTGCATATCTGTAGCAAACCCCGGGTAGGGAAGGGTCCTTACATCTACAGCGTTGTATTCACGTCCTCCTATGACTTCAATGAAGTCTTCGCCCTCCCTCAATTCTATACCTGCTTCTTTAAATTTAGCTATGAGAGGTTCAACATGAGTCAAGATTACGTTCTTTATCAGCAATCTCCCACCTGTAATAGCTGCAGCTACCATGAAAGTTCCTACCTCAATACGATCTGGCATAACTGAATACTCCATACCATTTAACTCTTTTACGCCTTCGATTTTAATTTGAGAGGTTCCAGCCCCTTTTATCTTTGCTCCCATCAAGTTCAGATAACTTGCTAAATCTACTATCTCAGGTTCTCTAGCTGCGTTTTCCAGGGTAGTGAGCCCCTCAGCAAGAGTAGCTGCCATCATTATATTTTCCGTAGCACCTACACTTGGAAAATCCAGATAAATACTATTTCCTTTTAAGCGACGCGCTCTCCCTTCAATATAACCGTGAGAAAATTCTATTTCTGCTCCTAACGCACGAAGTCCTTTGATATGAAGATCTATTGGGCGAGGTCCTATATTGCATCCACCTGGAAGGGCTACTTTTACCCTTCCTAATTTGGCAAGGAGAGGACCGATTATTAAATTAGATGCCCTTATCTGTCTTACCATATCGTATGGGGCACTGGCGGACAGAGATTCTCCTGCAGATATTACAAGAGCACCTGACGGATTCCTCTTTGTAATGGCTCCTAACTCGTTTATTATCTGTCCCAGTACAGTCACGTCAGATATATCAGGTGCATTATGAAGCATGCATTCCCCTTTTGCTAAGAGACTAGCAGCCATAAGAGCTAGGGTCGCGTTCTTTGCACCACTTATTTTCACTTCTCCATGAAGGGGTCTACCTCCTTCAATGATTACTCTGCCCAAATTCCCACCCCCTTTATTCTTAATTTATAAGTATAGCAGAGAATGTCTTTACACAAATTGTACTGTTCCCAATGAATTTACATACTAACCATATATTAATTCTCCAAAAGTCTTCATCTTCCTGCAAGTTTATGATATTTCTCTTTAGGGTATTATTTACCTTACTTTTAATCACATATTATTGACTAGTTATTTATCGAACTTCACCATACTCATATCTTTCTCAAAAGGCTCATCAAAGTAAATATGACCGCCTAAAGAAGACTTTTTTTCTCCATCTATAGAGAATTGGACCTTATTTACATCTGTTATTTGAACTAAAGAATTTATTATAGAATACGCAGCTAGCATTTCTTGGATGCTTCCTCCTCTGTATCTTTCAAGAGAATCACCATCAAAGTCAACATATGCAGTATCACCTGAGACATATACATCTCTCACCTTGGTTTCAGGTAAAACTGAAGGTAATAATATGCTTTTTTCATTAGGCCCTTTTATAAGTGCATTCACGATAAGCCGCGCCATAGTAGTGGGAGTTATTACTTCCTCTTGGCTTGATGTAAATATTTGTCGCACCTCTGGTACAAGCTCACCACTTAGGTTAGATGGGTTTGCAAAGTACAGGATGAGGAAGCCCTCATCATAAGGGATCTTAACAGTGCTCTGCTCCACCTTTTCCTGACCAACTACAGAATTTTCGGGTTTTTCTTGGGTCTCAAAATTCTCTATTAGGTATCTCTCCGTTCCTTTTCGTATAGCTATAGCCACCTTCTCTCGATAATCTGGGTCCTTAAGTAAACCTTCCTCTCTAGGATTAGAGAGGAAGCCTACTTCCACTAGTACCCCAGGGATTTTGGAATTCTCTAATATATAAAGTTCTGCAGATTTAGCTTTTCTGTTATTTGGTCCGAGGTCAGCTACTAGTTGTCCCTGAATTGATTGGGCAAGTAGCACACTCTCTTCATCACCAGAAGGATAAAACGTTTGTGCTCCTGACCAAATGGACTCTGGAAAACTATTAGCGTGAATACTTATGAATAGCACAGCATCACTTTTGTTTATCATGTCCACTCTCTTATTTAAATCATTACGTTTGCGTCCATAAAGATTATTTATCGATTCATCTGCTAGATCTCTATCGTCTTCCCTTGTCATTACCACATAGACACCAGCCCTCTTGAACAACCTACGCAAACGTAATGCTATATCTAAAACCACATCCTTCTCCACAAGACCCGTGACCCCAACAGCTCCTCCATCTATCCCACCATGACCCGCATCGATTAGAATGACCTTTCCTGAAATTGCTGGAGCAAATCGTACAAGAGCAGTCTTTAGAGCTGACCTCCCTATTGCAAAAAAACCGCCTGCTATGATTGATATTATTAATACTAATATGATTACCCCTTTATTTATACATATGAAAACAGATGAATCCTTCATAAACCCGCATCCCCCTTTGCACGCTTAAAAAGACCTACTTATAAAGATCTATTCGTTTGATATAGCTTCTATGTATATTGCAAAGAATACCTACTTTTTTTATAGTAGGCCTCTAAAGGCGAGATGAATGGTGTAGAAAAGAAAGGCTCTTATAATTTCGCAAGTATATACGGCATTACTCAAATAGTGTATATAAAAAGACAGTAAATTTTCTTTCTTTTCCATACTTGACTTCTTCCCTAGCCCTATGCTATAATTCAAGGAAAGGTCAGTAAATAATGGGTAAGTAGGCTTCTCTTACAGTACCACCGTTAGACAATGGCTGACCTTCAAAGACTACCAGAAAAAAAGGGGCGAACTTTATGAATTCGCCCCTTTAAATGGGTTATGGGAAGGAGGGTGGCGTCCCTATCCGTAATTTTGTAAATACGGAAGAGATAGCGCCGACGATAAATGAACGATTTTTTGATC
This sequence comes from Firmicutes bacterium UBA5435, assembly GCA_002426645.1. GTDB lineage: Bacteria > Bacillota > UBA5435 > UBA5435 > UBA5435 > UBA5435. Next base: position 28,032 of record DIRN01000113.1, read on the forward strand.
GGCCTCGAAATAACTGCTATAGGGCTTTTAATAGTTTTTTTCGCTCTTATACTCGTGGCCCTCATCACCAACCTCTTATCAATTATCGTGAATCGACTCGACAAGATCTCTAAGAAAGAAGCAGAGGCATCTGTCATTGAAGAAACCTCGCAAGAGGATGTAACTCCAGTGATTATCGCTGCTATTAGTGGAATTCTTGGAATGACGATAAACGATATCAAAGAAATCAGGATCCGTCCTGTTAATCCCGGTAAATAATGAATTATTACAAAGGGAATGTAGTTTGTACTGAATTGTAAAACAAAAAGCAATGAGTTACAATTTGTTTAGGAAGGAAGGAAGGAATATGCAGAGGTTTCTTGTTAAGGTAAATGGAAAAGAATATGATGTTGAGGTAGAAACTTTAAGTAATAACTCTACCAGTTCAAAAGAAGAGACTGTAAAAAAAGAGGCTGCTGCCAGCACTCAAACTGAACTCAAGGAAGGACGTCAGGTAAACGCTCCTCTCGCTGGTAATATCCTTTCAGTCAAGGTCAAGGCCGGCGATAAAGTTAAACGTGGGGATGTCCTTCTCACATTAGAAGCACTAAAATTAGAGAATGAAATAGTAAGCCCCTGCGATGGTACGGTCCTCTCCGTAAATGTAGAGATCGGTGCAAATGTAGGCACTGGAGATGTATTAGTTATAATCGACGAACAGTAGGGGGTGAATGTTGTAAATGGTACAGAATCTCTCAAAACTGCTTGAAAGTACAGGCCTTGCTAACCTTACTCTCGGGCAGGGTATAATGTTACTTGTAGCATGCTTCTTGCTTTATCTTGCTATTAAGAAAAAATACGAGCCTTTACTTCTGGTTCCCATTGGTTTCGGTGTATTGCTCGCTAATTTGCCGTTGGCTCTTCTGATGGAAGAAGGCGGTCTCCTTTATTACCTTTATAAAGGAGTAAATCTAGGGATATATCCCCCCCTTATCTTTCTCGGAGTTGGTGCAATGACAGACTTTGGACCTCTAATTGCAAATCCTCAGAGCATACTCTTGGGTGCTGCTGCTCAACTAGGTATATTTGGAACCTTCTTAGGAGCTATTGCCCTTGGGTTCACTCTACCAGAAGCAGGGTCTATAGGTATAATTGGTGGGGCTGATGGACCTACAGCCATATTCGTCACATCAAAGCTGGCTCCTCATCTTTTAGGACCAATAGCTATAGCTGCCTATTCTTATATGGCGCTGGTCCCTTTCATACAACCACCTATAATGAAGGCACTTACTACTAAAGAAGAACGTAATATAGTTATGAAGCAGTTAAGGCCAGTCTCTACTACAGAGAAGATACTCTTCCCTATTATGGTTACTATAGTGGGAAGTCTACTGCTTCCAAGTGCTGCAGCTCTCTTAGGATCTTTGATGTTCGGTAATCTGCTACGCGAGTGTGGAGTAGTTGAAAGACTGTCTAAGACAGCACAGAATGAGTTAATTAATATAATAACTATATTCCTTGGTTTGACAGTAGGTGCTACTGCTAGTGCAGAATCATTCCTCACATGGGGAACAATAAAAATAGTGATCTTAGGCTTAATCGCCTTTTCAGTAAGTACCATGGGCGGTGTGCTCTTTGGTAAGTTAATGTGCAAATTAAGTGGTGGAAAGATAAATCCTCTAATAGGATCTGCAGGGGTCTCTGCTGTACCAATGGCTGCTAGAGTATCGCAAAGGGTTGGGCAAGAAGCTAATCCTGAAAACTTCTTACTTATGCATGCAATGGGACCTAATGTGGCAGGTGTTATAGGTTCTGCTGTAGCGGCTGGTGTTTTCTTAGCCACCCTCGGCATATAGACGCTTTTCCACTTAAATAAGACTATTCTCTTCCTCCTAGCTTTTCGCTAGGAGGAAGTAATCATATCTTACAATACCGCACCTTAAATTCTTTTATTTTGTGCCTTCATGTTATTCCGCTTTAGGGAATAGTATATTTTAAAGAGGCACTTTTTTGAAAGGAGCAATAGTTAATCAATATGAAATCACAAAAACGTGTAAAGATAACAGATACTATATTTAGAGATGCTCATCAGTCTCTCATGGCAACTAGGATGAAAAGCGAAGATATGCTCGCTGTTGCTGAAGACATAGATAAGGTAGGGTTTCATTCCCTTGAGGTTTGGGGTGGGGCTACCTTTGATACATGTTTACGCTACCTTAATGAAGATCCGTGGTTACGATTACGCGAATTGAAAAAGCGTATACCTAATACCCCTCTTCAGATGTTACTCAGAGGACAAAACCTCCTTGGGTATAGGCATTATCCTGATGATGTAGTTGTAGCGTTTATTAAAAAGAGCATAGAGAATGGTATTGATATAATCCGTATCTTTGATGCACTCAATGATGTACGTAATATGGAACTCTCAATAAGAACTACAAAGAAGTATGGTGCTCGTGCCCAGGCTTCTGTGGTATATACTGAGAGTCCAGTCCATAATGTGGAACACTATGTTAATACAGCTAAGGAGCTTAAAGAGTTTGGAGCCGATTCCATCTGTATAAAGGATATGGCTGGACTTTTATCACCATATGGAGCGTATGAACTAGTAACAGAGTTAAAGAGGGCTGTTGGCTTGCCTATCCAGGTTCATTCCCATTATACAAGCGGTATGGCAGGAATGACTTATCTTAAATCTGTAGAAGCTGGAGCAGATGTAATTGATACTACCCTTTCTGTACTCGCCCTTAGCACATCACAACCACCAACAGAGACCTTAGTAGGGATTCTACAAGGTACACCATATGATACAGGATTAGATATAGGTCTCCTTACTAAGATCAACCGAGAACTTAAAAACAGAATGGATAAGTATAAGGATACATTTAGTTTCAATGGAGCTGACCCTGAGGTCTTAATCTACCAGATACCTGGAGGGATGCTTTCAAACTTACGAGCTCAAATGAAACTACAAAATATGAGTGACAAATTCGAAGATGTGCTCCATGAAGTTCCACGGGTAAGGGAAGAACTAGGATATCCTCCTCTTGTGACTCCCATGAGCCAAATTGTTGGTACCCAGGCTGTCTTTAATGTGGTAGTAGGAGAGAGATATGGGATTAAATCAAAGGAGATAAAAGATTACTTAAAGGGCCTTTATGGACGTTCTCCTGGACCTATCTCTGAAGAGTTCCGTCGTTCAATAATCGGTGATGAACAGGTTATAACTGGAAGGCCTGCGGACTTGCTAGCACCTAGGATTGAAGAAGCACGAAATGAAATAAAAGAATATATCGAGAAGGATGAAGATGTGCTCTCGTATATTCTTTTCCCTGAAGTAGCTATGGAATTCTTTAAGAAGAGGAAGGGACAATAAATGGATTAATAACGAGTGGCTTTCATCACTCTATATCCTCCGCCTTTGCCTACTTCATAGATGTTTCCAAAGACGCGCTCGATCTCTTTTGCCAGAGATTGGGCGCCTTGTTTTGTTCTGGCTACCATATAGAGATCGCCACCTGGATTAAGATGCGTAGCAGACTCCTGGACAAGTCCGTATACCACTTTTTTACCTGCTCGGATAGGTGGATTCGATACTATAACATCAAAACGCGTATCATCTACCGGGGCAAATCCCTCTCCTAATAGAGCTTCAGCATTCTTTATATTATTCAATTCTATATTTATACGACTTAATTCAACAGCCCGTTCATTTATATCTACTAAGTATACATATCGTCCTATACCAGCTGCAACTATACCAATTGGACCATAACCGCATCCTAAATCCAGGACAATATCCTCCTCGTGGATCTCCATGTGCTTGATCAGTAAACGCGTTCCCCTATCTACTCTTTCCTTTGAGAAAACTCCAGCATCTGTCAGAAACCTATAAGTCGTTCCCCTAAGCTCTGCCTCGATCTTATTATATTTATGAGGTGCTGAAGGGGTCTGAGAATAATAGTGTTCATTATTTGGCATAGACTTTATACTCCCTTTTTGCAGTAGAATTTAAGAAAGGGAGACTTATATAAGCCTCCCCCTATATCGCGTTTTACTCTATTACCTCTTAGAGAATTGCGGGGCCTTTCTTGCTTTCTTGAGACCGTACTTCTTCCGCTCCTTCATACGTGGATCTCTTGTAAGAAAACCAGCCTTCTTCAATGGACTTCTATAGTCATCATCTACCTTTAAGAGGGCTCTAGCTATACCATGACGTATGGCTCCTGCTTGCCCTGTGGTACCTCCACCTGAAACACTTACTGTGATATCATACTTGCCCTCAGTTTCAGTTAACACTAATGGCTGTCTGACAATTATCTCTAATATCTTGCGGCCGAGATACTCAGACATTGGCTTCCCATTAACTATGATCTCACCTTTGCCTGGCATCATTCTCACACGTGCAACTGAGCTCTTTCTTCTACCAGTTGCAGCATATTGAATTTTGTCCAATCGCTACGCCTCCCTTCTCTATAAATCTTTAGGCCTCTATCTCAATGATTTTAGGCTGCTGAGCTTCGTGTGGGTGTGATTCGCCCCTATAAACCTTTAGCTTTCGACCCATGGCGCGTCCTAATTTGTTCTTTGGCAGCATTCCTAATATAGATTTCTTTACTACTAGCTCTGGAGATGTTATCATTAAGTCCGAATATTTGCGAACCTTTAGCCCTCCAGGATAGCCAGAGTAGCGGTACATAACCTTCTGCTCTAACTTCTTTCCAGTTAGAACCACCTTATCTGCGTTAATAACGATGACATGATCACCTGTGTCCACATGTGGAGTATATATAGGTTTATTCTTTCCAGTCAATATTTTCGCTACCTCAGTGGACAGCCGTCCTAGAGTCTTTCCTTTAGCGTCCACTATATACCATCGTCTTTCTATTTCTCCAGGTTTAGCCATATATGTCTTCATACTCTTCACCTACCTCTTCCCTAAGCAAAATCTAGGCTTAGTATTAATTATATCAGGAGCTATGAGCCGTTGCAATACTCTACATCAACTAAGGCAAGACCGTGAGCTGGAGCTGTTGGTCCAGCTAAAGTTCGATCCCGTCCCTGTAAGATCTCCTGAACCTCTTCAGGACTTAGCCTACCTTTTCCAACCTCTATTAAAGTTCCTACTATATTCCTTACCATATTATATAAAAAGCCATTCGCCCTTATGGTTATAGTTACAAGGTCATCCTCTCCACGTTGGCAATTCAAATCCATGACCTGGCGTACAGGATTCCCGCTCTCACCCTTTGATGAAGCGAAAGATGAAAAGTCATAACTACCTATAAGGTATTGACCCGCTCGATTCATCTCATCTATATTTAGTGCATACGGAATGTGATAAGCATAATTTCTCAAAAAGACAGAATGAACTTTTCTATTTAGTACAGAATATCTATATGTCTTTGCCAACGCGTCAAACCTAGCATGGAAAGTCATTGGTACCTCTTCTGAGAAGTTGACCAGAATATCAGGGGGCAGAATGCTATTTAAAGCAGGAGCGAAACGATCTGCTGGTATCCTAGAATTTGTTCTAAAGTTCGCTACCTGATTTAAAGCATGAACCCCTGCATCTGTTCTACCAGACCCAATTATACTCAAATCCTCGCCAGTGAGGAGCTTCAGTTTTGCCTCTAGAACCCCCTGAATAGTAAGGAGCCCATCAGTTTGGCGTTGAAATCCGTGATATCTAGTGCCGTCATACTGGAAGACTATACATATATTTCTCACAAAGATCCGTACCTCCTATGTAAGGATGATTATGAACATCACTACTAGAAGGGTTACTCCCCCAGCAACATAGTCCTTCCATTGGACTTTAAGTTCCTTGAACTTGGTACGACCTTCTCCTCCTCTGTAGCACCTAGCCTCCATTGCAATAGCAAGGTCATCTGCCCTTCGAAAAGCACTAATAAAAAGGGGGACTAACAAGGGTATTAGGTTCCGAGCCCTTTTAAATATGGAACCGCTTTCAAAGTCAGCCCCTCTTGCCATTTGTGCCTTCATTATCCGCTCTGCTTCATCCAAGAGCGTTGGTATGAAACGTAAAGCTATAGTCATCATCATGGCGATTTCATGAGCTGGTATCCCTATCCTCTTACCTGGTTTCAAAAGTCTTTCAATACCATCTGTCAAATCAAGAGGAGAAGTCGTTAAAGTCAAAAGAGATGTGAACATTATTAAGAGCCCTAACCTCCATACCATCTCTATCCCACGAATCAACCCTTCATTAGTTATAGTCAATGGCCCTAACCTATATAGCGGAGTGCCTTCAGTCATAAAGGCATGAGCTAATAAGGTTATGCTCATTATCATTAAAAGGGGTTTTAAACCCTTTAAGATATATTTCAAAGGGAGTCTTGATAAAAATATAACTGTGACGGTGAAGAGAGTCATTGCTCCGTATCCCCATAACCCCTTTATCAAGAAAAGTCCTATGATGTAAGTCAAGGTTATGAGAATCTTTGTTCTGGGATCTAAACCATGGACTATAGAATCTCCCGGTATATATTGTCCTATCGTAATATCTTTGAGCATTTAATCCTCGCCTCGTCGCCTTTCTTAAAAAAAGAGAGAATGGCAGCTTTAGCATCATCCACAGTCATAACCTCCTTAGGGAGGATAATTCCATGCCCACGTAGGGAACGAACGAGTTCTACTACCTGTGGAACACCTAAACCCATCTCTTTTAAAGTTTCAACTTGTTGAAAGACCTTCTGGGGCGGTCCTTCTAGTACGATCCGTCCCTGGTTCATCACAAAGAGACGTCGGGCTATCCGAGCCATCTCCTCCATGTTATGTGAGACCAGAATCACGGTGGCACCTTCCTTCTTATTCAGGTTAAGAATTTGAGCCAAGATCTCCTCTCGCCCTGCAGGATCTAAACCCGCTGACGGTTCATCAAGTATTAAAACTTTCGGCCGCATCGCTAAAACGCTGGCAATAGCAACCCGACGTCTTTGGCCACCACTAAGCCAAAATGGCGACTTATCCTTAACCTCTGAATAATCTAGTTCTACCATTGCTAGAGCTGCTTGAACACGCTCTCTTACCTCATCAGAATCTACTCCTATATTACGTGGTCCAAAAGCAACCTCATCATATACGGTCTCTTCAAAGATCTGATATTCTGGATATTGAAAGACAAGACCTACCCTCTGACGAAGACTTTTCAAGTTAATCCCCTTCTGGCTTACATTAATACCATCTACAAGGACTCTACCACGGGTTGCTTTAAGCAAACCATTAAAGTGTTGAACCAACGTAGTTTTACCACAACCGGTGTGTCCTATGATGCCAACTATTTCACCATCAGTAATATGGAGATTGATATCGCGCAATGCCACTGTTTCAAAGGGAGTTCCCACATTATAAATATGAGTTAAACCTTCTACTACTATATCCATCAAAATCTCACCTTGCAAAAGAATTTATTCTTCATTAGCGCGACTTATCACCTCATCCATCTAAAGAATAGGCTACGAGAGATTGGACCATCTCCTCAACTGTCAATATATCTGTAGTCAGAGCTAGCCCCTCCCGTGTAAGCTCATAGGCTAATTCGGTCATTTCGGGCACATCGAGCTTGAGTGCTTTTATAGTTTGTACACGACTAAAAACTTCTCTGGGCTTTCCCATAAGCACAATCTGGCCTTCTGATAAAACTACTACCCGATCCGCCTCAATGGCCTCCTCCATGAAATGAGTTACGTATATAGTGGTAACCCCTTCCCGCTGGTTTAAATCCTTTACTGTATTAAGGATTGTTTTGCGTCCCATTGGGTCTAACATAGCTGTAGGTTCATCTAAAACTATACACTCAGGTTTCATCGCCAATATTCCTGCTATAGCCACCCGTTGCTTCTGTCCACCTGAAAGGAGATGAGGTGCAAATTTCTTAAATGTCTCCATACCAACGAGGTGGAGAGCTTCATCGATCCTCACTCTCATTTCATGTGAAGGCACTCCCAAGTTCTCTAACCCAAAGGCTACATCCTCCTCCACTGTTGGAGCGACGATTTGATTGTCTGGATTCTGAAATATCATCCCTACCTTCTGTCTAATCGTCCATATATAATTAGGGTCCTTCGTACTCATGGAGCCTACCCATACATCCCCTTCATCGGGGATGAGAAGGCCATTCATCATCTTTGCCAGAGTGGATTTGCCAGAACCGTTATGCCCTAATACTGCAATAAACTCTCCACTCTTTATACTTAAGTCTATGCCGTTTAACGCAAGAACCTCGTCCTCTTGCCCTTTGTTATAATAATACTTGAGTCTTTCGATCCTTATGACCTCAGACATATCACTACACCAATTCTAATATAACCATGGGCGCGGCATCCCCTCGTCGAGGTCCTAACTTATATATACGGGTGTATCCACCTTCTCTATCATTGTATCGCGGACCGATCTCATCGAAGAGCTCCTTAAGAACTTCTTTTTCAGTTATTACCTTCGCAGCCTGCCGCCTTGAATGAAGACTCCCGTCTTTGGCTAGAGTAATCATCTTCTCTGCAAGAGATTTAATTTCTTTAGCCTTAGTCTCAGTCGTTTCTATTTTACCATGTTTAAAGAGAGAAGTCACCATATTCTCAAACATTGCTCTTCTATGATCAGATCTTCGTCCTAACTTTCTTTGGCGCATCCAGATCCCCTCCTTACACGCTTCAATCCTCTTCTTTTCTCAAGGAGAGCCCGAATCGACTTAACCTTGCCTTAACTTCAGCCAAGGATTTCTTTCCTAGATTACGCACTTTCATCATGTCTTCTTCGGTCTTTTTAATAAGTTGCTCCACTGTATCTATACCAGCCCTTTTCAAGCAATTGTATGATCGTACAGAGAGATCGAGCTCTTCCACAGGCATCTCAAGGATCTTACTTCTATCCTCATCCTCTTTTTCCACCATTATTTCAGCCTCAGAGGCAACTTCCGTCAAACCTACAAAGAGCATCAAATGCTCTGTCATTATCTTAGCAGCAAGACTAACAGCCTCTTTCGGCTCAATGCTCCCATTAGTCCAAACTTCAAGGATCAACTTATCATAGTCTGTAACTTGCCCAACGCGAGTCTTCGCAACCACGTAGTTTACCTTTTCAATTGGACTAAAAATAGAATCAACGGGAATGACTCCAATCTCGTTAGTATCTTGCTTATTCTGTTCCGCAGGTATATAACCTCTACCCCTGACAACCGTCAATTCCATCTCCAATTTCCCGTTTTCTTCAAGGGTGGCGATGTGAAGGTCAGGGTTGAGGATTTCCACATCTGCATCGGTAATTATGTCTCCAGCCACTACTTCACCGGGACCTGTTGCATCTATACGTAGTACTTTAGGCTCATCCACATATAGCTTTATTACAAGATCCTTAAGATTAAGAACCAAATCAGTGGTATCTTCTACTATTCCAGGTAAAGTAGAAAATTCATGGAGCACTCCCGAAATCTTTACGGTACTGATCGCAGCCCCAGGAAGAGAAGAGAGTAGCATCCTGCGGAGTGAATTTCCAAGGGTCATTCCATAACCTCTCTCCAGCGGCTCAACGACAAATTTACCGTAATTTTTGTTAACTCCAACGCTCTCTATCTTGGGCTTTTCGATCTCTATCATACGTATAGTTCCTGGTTTAATGGAGACCCGTACTTCTCTTAAGGTTCCATAAACCAGTATACCCCCCTTCAATTATTATTCCCACCCAATTAGCAATTGTTATCACGACTATCTTGAATACAACTCAACGATGAGATGTTCTTCAACTGGCACATCTATATGCTCACGCTTAGGAAGATCTACAACTCGAGCTGCCATATTCTCTTTATCAAGTTCAAGCCAGTCAGGAGCTTCCCTTCCACTTAGAGCATCAGCAAGAAACTTGAATTTATCAGAGTTCTTGCTTCTATCTTTTACCTCTATCACATCGCCAGTTTTAACTTGATAAGAAGGTATATTCACCTTTTTCCCATTAATAGTAAAGTGGCCGTGACGTACTAGTTGTCGAGCTTCAGCTCTGGAGCCACCAAACCCAAGTCTATATATGACATTATCAAACCTTAACTCAAGAAGCTGTAAAAGATTTTCACCTGTTACTCCGCGCATCTTCTCAGCCTTTTCAAAGTATCGTCTGAACTGACGCTCTAGGATACCATATGTCCTCCTGAGTTTCTGCTTTTCACGCAACTGCATGCCGTACTCATTTTGTTTACCTGGTCTCTGTTTACGAACACCTGGAGGGTATCCCTTTCTATTCATAGCACATTTATCAGTATAGCATCGTTCGCTCTTTAAAAATAGTTTCAAACCTTCTCTGCGGCAAAGTCTGCACACAGGTCCAGTATATCTCGCCATTGTATACTTCACCTCCTACTACTTTATTATACTCTCCTTCTCTTAGGTGGCCTACAACCATTGTGAGGAATCGGAGTGACATCCTTAAACATATTTACATTAAGTCCCGCTGCTTGCAATGAACGAATAGCAGCCTCTCGCCCCGATCCAGGTCCCTTTACAAATACATCTATCTCTTTAAGCCCTTGATCCATTGCAGCCTTCGCAGCACTCTCAGCAGCAAGCCCTGCGGCAAAAGGAGTACTCTTTCGAGAGCCTTTGAAGCCCTGTGCCCCAGAGGAAGCCCATGAAATTACATTGCCACTTTTATCAGTTATTGTTATTATCGTATTGTTAAATGTGGAACGAATGTGTGCTATACCACTTTCAATATTCTTTCGCGCTCTTCGCCTTTGTCGTGGTTTCTTTGACATTACCTTCCCTCCTCCCCAAGATACTAGGATTAATATTTAACCGCGGCCTTTACCAACAGCGCGCTTGTGACCCTTTCGCGATCTAGCATTGGTCTTAGTACGCTGACCTCGAACTGGCAATCCTCTTCGATGCCTTAATCCTCTATAGCTGCCGATCTCAATAAGCCGTTTTATATTCATATTAACCTCGCGTTGAAGAGCTCCTTCTACCGTATAATCTCTATCTATAACCTCTCGAAGTCTATTGACTTCATCTTCTGTTAAGTCTCTAACACGAGTATTAGCATTAACTGCAGTTTTTTTAAGTATCTCCCGAGATACATTTGGTCCAATACCGTAAATATATGTCAGTGCTACCTCTATTCGCTTGTCTCTCGGTAAATCAACACCAGCAATTCTTGCCATGTCTTCACCCCCTATCCTTGCCTCTGTTTATGCTTAGGGTTTTCACAGAGCACTACAAGGCGTCCCTTTCGCCTAATTATTTTACACTTTTCACACATGCGCTTGACCGATGCTCTGACTTTCATTAGTACCCCTCCCTTACCGGTATAAGGTGATGTGAAAACCTTACTTGAATCTGTAAGTTATACGACCCCTTGTCAAATCGTAGGGAGAAAGTTCAACAGTAACCTTATCACCCGGCAAAATCTTTATATAATTCATGCGCATCTTACCTGAAATATGGGCCAATATTTTATGACCATTCTCTAATTCTACACGAAACATGGCATTAGGTAGTGGCTCAACGACAGTCCCCTGTACCTCAATGACATCTTCTTTCGGCATAAATATTATTGAACCTCCTTTTATTCAAAAGTAGTCAGTATTAATGGTCCTGATTGAGTTATCGCTACAGTATGCTCAAAGTGCGCGGAGAGGCTTCCATCCTTTGTAACAACAGTCCAGTCATTCTCAGTGATCTCCACTCCGTATCCTCCCACATTTACCATGGGCTCTATAGCGAGAACCATCCCATTCTTTAACCTAGGTCCCCAGCCCGGCTTTCCAAAGTTAGGGACCTGAGGCTCTTCATGCATCTTTCTTCCTATCCCATGGCCAACAAAATCCCTTACAACAGAGAATCCATTAGCCTCAACATGTCTTTGAATTGCATGAGATATATCTGAAAGCCTCTTCCCAATACTTGCATTCTCTATTCCCTTATGCAGTGCTTCTTCAGTGACTCTTAATAATTCTTTAGCAAGTTCAGAAATCTCCCCTACTGGCCACGTTTTAGCCGCGTCTCCATAGTACCCCTGAAATTCTGCTCCGATATCTATTCCTACTATATCACCTGACCTAATAGTAGTTTCATCTGGAATACCATGTACTACTTCTTCATTTATGGCCACACATATGCTCGCTGGGAACCCATCATATCCTTTAAAAGCTGGTGTGGCACCATAAGATCTTATCACTTCTTCACAGAGCTTATCAAGGGCTTTAGTAGTCACGCCTGGCTTTATAGCCTTTCTTACCTCTTCGTGAGCTATAGCTACGATCTGTCCTGCTCGCTTCATCATCTCTATTTCCGAAGGAGACTTTAAGTATATCATAGATTATCCTCCTGTCCTTCGTCTTCAAGCAGTGAACAAATCTCTTTATATATAATCATAATGTCCCTATCACCATCGAATAGGGCTAATAACCCTCTATGAGTGTAATAATCCCTTAAAGCTTCTATCTCACTTTCGTAGATATTGAGTCTCTTACCGATCGTCTCCTTTTTATCATCGTCTCGCTGATATAGGAGGCCTCCACAGATGTCGCAAACTCCTTCGCTCTTAGGAGGCTTATTCTGTAAATGATAAGTCGCTCCACACTCACGACAAATACGTCTTGCAGAAAGTCGATCTATTATTACTCTTCTCGATGAACTTATCTCTAATACTTTGTCTAAGGAAAGTTCCATGAAGCTCAGGATATCATCTAGGGCCTCAGCCTGTAAGATAGTCCTAGGGAATCCATCAAGTATAAATCCGCCTTGACAATCAGATTCTTTAAGTCTCTCTTCAACCATCTTTATAACTATATTATCTGGTACAAGGTTCCCCTCAGATATATATTTTTCCGCTTCTTTGCCAAGTTCAGTACCTTGGCTACGAGCCCGTCGAAAAATATCACCCGTTGAAATCTGCGGCACTCTATATTTCTTTGCAAGTAATTCTGCCTGAGTGCCTTTACCTGCACCAGGTGGCCCTAAAAGAACTAATCTCATGAGCTGTACCTCCTAAAACGACATCTCCCTAAGTTATTTTACTTCATAAACCCTTCATAACGCCTCATTATGAGCTGTGCTTCTATTTGTTTCAAAGTCTCTAACGCTACTCCAACAACGATAAGGAGTCCTGTTCCACTCATAGGTATATTTCTTATACCCGTCAAAGAACCTAATATGTTAGGCAAAAGAGCTATTACCGTTAGGAAAAGAGCCCCAACTAAAGTCATACGTGCCATTATCCTGTCTATATACTCAGCTGTGGATCTTCCAGGCCTTATTCCAGGAATAAATCCTCCGTATTTCTTCATGTTATCTGCCATATCCATGGGATTAACCTGGACAGCAGTGTAAAAATACGTGAAGAGTATTACAAAAATCGCGTACGTTATTAAGTAAAGCACAGTTCCGTAATCAAAGTACTTAGTCACCGAACGCAAAGCTGGAAAAAACCTTGATACAGTTATAGGAAATGCTAAGAGAGAAGATGCAAAGATAACTGGTATTACTCCAGCCATATTCACTTTAAGTGGTATATGGGTACTCTGCCCACCATATACCTTTCTCCCTCTAACCCTCTTTGCGTACTGTACAGGAATACGTCTTTCGCCCTCTTGCATCATTATCACCGCTGCTATCACTACTACAGCTAAGATAAGGAAGAAAGCTACGTTCCAAATACTTATACCACCTGCTCCTATAGTCTTTATAGTCTGAATCGTGCTAGGCGGTAGCCTAGAGATTATTCCAGCAAAGATCAAAAGAGAAATTCCGTTCCCTATACCATATTCTGAAATCTGCTCACCTAACCACATTAAGAACATACTACCTGCAGTAAGGGTAAGGATAATAACAGATATTGAGAATGCGCTGGGATCTACCAGTAGATTATTCCCTCTCAACCATATGCTTACCCCAAATGCCTGTATAAGCGCGAGCAATACTGTACCATATCTAGTTATCTGTTGCAATTTCTTGCGCCCTTCTATGCCCTCTTTAGCCAGCTCCTCTAAGTAAGGAAAGACCACTGTAAGAAGCTGAATTATTATAGAGGCGGTGATATAAGGACTTACACTCAAGGCAAAAACAGTCATGTTGCTAAAAGCTCCACCAGCAAACATATCGATGAAATCGAATAACCCGCCTTCGTCCAAGAGACTTGACAAGCCAGAAGAATCTATCCCAGGGACAGGTATAAATGCTCCTACCCTGAATACTACTAACATGGCTAAGCTAAAAAGCATTTTTCTCCTGAGATCCTTAATCTTAAACGCATTTATGAGCGCTTGTAACACTTATATCACCTCAGCTTTCCCGCCAAGTCCCTCGATGCTTTCAACTGCGGACTTACTAAACTTATGAGCCCGTACAGTGAGCTGCTTCTCGAGTTTCCCATGGCCGAGCACCTTTACGTTATCACCAGAACCAGAGAGGAGACCAGCCTCGCGCATGGTTTCTGGAGTTACGACTTTTCCGTCCTCAAAACTATTAAGCTCTCCTACATTTACAATTAGATACTCTTTTTTAAAAATGTTTGTAAAGCCACGTTTGGGAAGTCGCCTTTGGAGAGGAGTCTGCCCACCTTCGAAAGCAGGTCCTTTTCCCCCTCCGGACCTAGCCTTTTGGCCCTTATGTCCGCGCCCTGCAGTCTTTCCCCAACCTGAACCTATACCCCGTCCTAAGCGTCGCTTTCTCCTCTTAGAACCAGGTGCTGGGTTTAATTCATGCAACTTCATTTACATTCGCCCCCTCCCTTAGACTTCATTCACTTCTACAAGATGTTGAATCTTTCTTACCATACCTCTGATTACAGGCGTATCATCATGGACAACAGTCTGCTGCAACCGTTTAAACCCCAAAGCCTTGATGGTTTCTCGTTGATCTTGAGGCTTACCGATACCGCTACGCACCAGCTTTATCTGTAATCTCTTACCCATTCCGCATACCTCCCGAAAGAAACCTTCATTACGTTATATCGTAATTCCCCATTTATCTGCTTGTAACTCTATAAATCCAAGTCCTTAAATCTATCCAAGAAGCTCTTCTACTGGCTTCCCTCGTAACTTAGCAATTTCTTCAGCGCTTCTAAGTTTCTTTATAGCGTCAATAGTTGCATTCACCACATTTAGGTGG
The DNA here is from genome assembly GCA_002426645.1 of Firmicutes bacterium UBA5435. Classification (GTDB taxonomy): domain Bacteria; phylum Bacillota; class UBA5435; order UBA5435; family UBA5435; genus UBA5435. The sequence goes on from DIRN01000113.1 coordinate 43,127, forward strand.
TTGGTTGTACCCAGAGATTTAGTGAGTACATCTTTTAAACCAGCAAGTTCCAATACTGCTCTAACTGCGCCGCCTGCGATTATACCTGTACCAGGGGCTGCTGGTTTCAATAATACCTTCCCAGCACCAAAATTACCTATGACCTCATGAGGAATTGTTGTACCAACCATTGGAACCTTTATAAGGTTCTTCTTTGCATCTTCTATTCCCTTTCGAATGGCTTCAGGAACTTCAGCAGCCTTACCAATACCTGCACCTACATGACCAGCGCTATCGCCTACGACTACGATTGCACTCATACTAAAGGTCCTTCCACCCTTTCGAACCTTAGCTACTCTTGAGATACTAACGACCCTTTCAGTCAAATCTTGCTCATTTAGATCCAGACCTCGCATCCATTTCCCTCCCTTGCTTTAAGACCTCCCTGCAGAAGGCTAATTTCATTAAAATTCTAAGCCCGCCTCTCGAGCTGCATCTGCTAAAGCTTTAATGCCACCATGATATAAATAGCCTCCGCGATCAAAGACTACCTCTTTTATACCCTTAGCTGCCGCCTTCTCAGCTAGCAATTTACCTAAAGCTGTTGCAGCTTCAATATTGCCCCCCTGCGTGATGACATTATCATTCAATAATTCTCTTGTAGAAGCTGCCACTAAGGTATGCCCTGCTCTATCATCGATTAACTGAGCATATAAATATCTTAAGCTTCTAAAGACATTCAATCGCGGACATTCAGATGTACCCTTAATCTTTTGGCGTAGGCGTTTATGCCGCAACTTTCTGGCAAGAACTTTCTTCGATGTTTTGCCCACTTTTCATCCCTCCATCTTCCGCACATTTAAAGCCCTCTATTATCCCAGCTTCCCAGCTTTACGCCGGATCTGCTCACCTTTATATTTAATACCTTTACTACCATAAGGCTCAGGCGGTCTCACAGCACGAATTTTTGCTGCTAGTTGACCTACTGCTTGTTTGTCTATTCCGCGTATAATTATATTCGTAGCATTGGGAACTTCAATCTCAATACCGTCACTAGGTACTATCTCCACTGGGTGAGAGTACCCTACTGTTAAGACTAGCTTATTTCCTTGCTTCGCTGCCCTGTACCCTACGCCTGAAAGTTCAAGTGCCTTTTCATAACCGTTGGTCACACCCGTTACCATATTGCTTATAAGGCTGCGCGTTAAACCATGGAGTGACTTATGAAATTTATTATCACTAGATCTCGTGACAATTATCTCATTATTTTCCACTTTAACAGAAATATATTTATGAAACTCTGTAGATAATCCACCTTTAGGTCCCTTTACTACAATAGTATTACCGTCTATGGTAACATTTACACCATCGGGTATTGGTACTGGCAATCGACCAATCCTAGACATGTCTACAACACCCCCCTGAAAAAATTTACTTACATATGTAAACCGTAATGGCTTACCATATGTAACAGAGGACTTCGCCTCCCACCCCTTTAGTGCGGGCTTCCTTATCTGTAAGAATCCCACTGGATGTAGAGATCACTGCTACGCCAAATCCACCTAAGACCTTTGGTATCTCATCTTTACGAGCATATACTCGTCGACCTGGCCTTGATATCCTCTTTACACCGCTTATAACACGTTCTCTGTCAGGCATATATTTTAATCGTATTCGTATTACGCCTTGCTTTGCGTCATTTACAAACTCATAAGACTTTATGAACCCTTCATCCTTTAAGATCCGCGCTATTTCTCTCTTGATCTTCGATGCTGGTATATCAGTCGTCTCATGTCTGGCAATATTAGCATTCCTGATCCTGGTTAACATATCTGCAATAGGATCTGTTGTCACAGACATTCTGTGCTTACCCCCTTCCTTTCTTCTATGGCTATTTACCTTTACCAGCTAGCCTTCCTGACACCTGGGATATGTCCTTTACTAGCTAATTCTCTAAAACAAATCCTGCACATTCCAAATTTACGCATATAAGCCCTCGGTCTACCGCATACGCGGCACCTGTTATATTCCCTTACTTTAAACTTCTGTGGACGATTAGCCTTTGCGATCATAGATTTTTTAGCCAATATTCATCACTCCTTTCGTTCCAAACCTCCTCCCATTATTCAGATCTAAATGGCGCGCCCAACAATCTAAGAAGCTCTCGTGCCTCTTCATCGGTCTGAGCTGTAGTAACTATAGTAACCTGAAGCCCTCGAACCTTATCCACTTTATCATAAATGATCTCTGGAAAGATCAATTGCTCTCTAAGTCCAAGACTGTAATTACCTCGACCATCAAATAGCCAAGGCGATATTCCGTTGAAATCCCTAATACGTGGGAGGACTATATTAAAGAGCTTATTTAAAAAATCGTACATCCGATCAGCACGTAGCGTAACCTTGCACCCTATGGGCATTCCTTCCCTCAACTTAAAACTTGCTATAGACTTTTTTGCCCTAGTTATTACTGGTTTCTGTCCAGTAATAGCTATAAGGTCGGCAACTGCGCCATCTAACGCCTTCGGTTCCTGGGTAGCTTCACCAACACCTATGTTAACTACCACTTTATCAACTCGAGGTACCTGCATGACGCTGCTATAATTAAATTTACTCATCATCGCTGGAACTACGTCATCTCTATATTTATCTCTAAGCGTCGTCATACCTTAACTGACCTCCCTCCCACACTTTCTACAGACCCTAACACGTTCTCCATTTTCAAGTCGATTAATCTTGATCCGCACGGGTGTATTACATTTATTACAAACTAGCATCACATTGGAGGCATCTATTGGAGCCGGAAATTCTGTAATCCCACCTTGAGGTGCAGTCTGAGTTGGCTTTACGTGTTTCTTTCTAATGTTAATGCCCTCCACAACTACCTTATTTGATTTAGGTAGGGCTTGAATTATCTTCCCTCGTTTGCCTGCATTATTGCCACTGATAACTAGTATTGTGTCTCCTTTCCTGAGCTTCAACGCTCAAACCCCCTTTCCACAAGCTTTACCATACCTCGGGAGCTAAAGAGACGATTTTCATAAAATTCTTCTCCCTAAGTTCCCTGGCAACCGGACCAAATATTCTAGTGCCACGTGGATTATTCTGATTATCTATTAAGACCCCAGCGTTCTCATCAAATTTCAAATAAGAACCATCACCTCGTCTGATGGGTTTCTTTACCCTCACAACGACTGCCTTTACTACATCACCCTTCTTTACTGCTCCTCCGGGTATTGCCTCTTTAACGGTGGCTACTATTACATCACCTATTCCAGCATAAGTTCTTTGACTTCCACCAAGAACACCTATACACATTATCTCTTTCGCTCCACTATTATCCGCCACATTGAGCCTCGTCTGTGCCTGAATCATCAGTTGCCCCCCTTTCACTACCCTACATGCGACCCATTTATTTAGCCTTTCTGATTATCTCTACCAGACGCCATCTTTTATCTTTACTAAGGGGTCGGGTCTCTATAACTCGTACTATATCTCCTATAGTACATTCATTCTTCTCATCATGGGCTTTCAATTTAGATGTTCTCTTTACTGTTTTATCATAGAGTGGGTGCTTTACAAAATTCTCTACAGCCACTACTACAGTCTTATCCATCTTGTCACTAATAACAGTTCCTGTTGCTTCTTTTCTTCTCTTTACTGCACTGCTCATTTAAATCCCTCCCTTCATATCTTAACCTTCTCTTATGGGAGGTCAACTCGGGCGTTCTGCTTGAAGTTGGCGTTCTCTCATTATGGTCTTAACTCTAGCAATTGTCCGCCTGACTTCTGGCACCCTCATTGTATTATCCAATTCGCCCGTAGCCAACTGAAACCTAAGATTAAAGAGTTCCTCCTTAAGTTCAGAGAGTTTATTATTGAGCTCATCATCGGTCATGTCTCGCAATTCTCTTAAAACTTCATTACGCTTCATGTGCGCCACCACCTATCTCTTCTCTCTTGACAAATTTAGATTTGATCGGTAGCTTATGTGATGCCAATCTCATTGCCTCTCTAGCTGTTTCTTCTGAAACACCTGCGATCTCAAACATAACGCGTCCAGGTTTTACTACCGCAACCCAGTATTCTGGAACACCCTTACCACTTCCCATTCTGGTCTCTGCTGGTTTTTCTGTTATAGGTTTACTAGGAAAGATTTTAATCCATATCTTCCCCCCACGTTTAATATAACGGGTCATGGCAATTCTAGCAGCCTCAATTTGAGCACTACTTATCCATCCAGGTTCCAATGCCTGAAGACCATACTGTCCAAAGGTCACTTCGGTACCCCGCTGGGCCTTACCTTTAATTCGTCCTCTTTGTACTTTTCTATACTTCACGCGCTTGGGCATTAACATATATTACTCGCCCCCCTCTTGCACATGCTTATTCGTTTCTGGCAGCACTTCACCCTTATATAACCATACCTTTACACCTATCATTCCATACATGGTTGCTGCTTCAGCAAAACCATAATCAATATTAGCCCTTAAGGTATGTAGGGGGATCTTACCCTCGTGGTATTCCTCACTTCGCGACATCTCAGCTCCTCCGAGACGTCCACTCACTCTGACCTTTATGCCGCCAGCACCAAGTCTCATAGATCTTTGAACCGCCTGTTTCATAGCTCTCCTAAAGGAGATCCTTCTCTCAAGCTGCACAGCGATATTCTCAGCTACTAGTTGCGCATCAAGTTCTGGCGTTTTAATCTCTTCTATATTTATATTTATCTTTTTATCAGTAAGCTCTTGTAACTCTCGTTTTAAATTGTCGACTTCAACACCACTTCTGCCTATGAGCATACCGGGTTTCGCAGTATGGATAATTATCTTTACTCTATTAGCTGCTCGTTCTATCTCAATCCTTGAAACACCTGCATTATAATGTTTCTTTTTTATATGTTCCCGTAGTTTAAGGTCTTCAAGGAGTAATTCATCAAAGTCACGTTTAGCATACCATCGTGCGTCCCAATCTTTGATGACTCCTAACCTAAAAACATGTGGATTTACTTTCTGCCCCACTATCATCCCTCCTTTTCATCGAGAATTATGGTAATATGACTAGTTCTCTTCCTAATTCTTGCGGCTCTACCCTGTGCTCTGGGCCTAATTCGCTTCCACGTAACACCTTGATCAACATAGGTAGTTGCTACATAAAGATCGTCTACATCCATATCAAAGTTATGTTGAGCATTGGCCATGGCGGATCTGAGCAACTTCTCTACGTGACTCGTGCTCCGCTTTGGAAGGTATTTCAATGTTGCAAGTGCCTCATTAACATCCTTGCCTCTTATCATATCTACCACTTGTCTAGCCTTTCGTGGAGAGACCCTTACATGCCGTGCAACTGCTCTTACTTCCACCTTACTTACCTCCTCTCGCTTACGCTCTTACTACTTCAATGCCGTGGTCCGTTCGCCTCGGTCTCCATGGCCTCTAAAGAGTCGAGTCGGTGCAAATTCGCCCAGTTTGTGTCCAACCATATCTTCGGAAATATATATAGGAACATGCTTCCTACCATCATGAACTGCAATAGTATGACCAACGAATTCAGGGAAAATAGTAGCGCTACGTGACCATGTCTTTATGACTTCTTTCTTTCCTTCTTCGTTCAGTCTTTCGATCTTTTTAAGAAGCTTTTCTGAGACGAATGGTCCTTTCTTAACTGATCTACCCATCCATCCCACCTCCTTGCTTATGGGATTTCCCTATTATTTCTTTGTTCTCTTACGTACGATCATATCGCTTCGTTTGCTCTTCTTACGAGTCCTATAACCTATTGTCGGCTGACCCCACGGAGTAACTGGATTTCGTCCTACTGGTGAACGGCCTTCGCCACCACCATGTGGGTGATCAGCAGCGTTCATAGCAACACCACGAACTGACGGTCTAATGCCTAACCATCTGGTTCTGCCAGCCTTACCCTTTGTGATGTTCTCATGTTCTATATTCCCAACCTGACCAATAGTTGCCCTGCAGTTGAGAGAGAAGAGACGAACCTCTCCTGAAGGCAATCTAACGTGTGCAAATTTACCCTCTTTCGCCATAAGCTGGGCCCCTACTCCAGCAGACCTTACCATTTGTCCGCCTTTGCCACTCTGGAGTTCAATATTGTGTATAAGGGTACCTACTGGAATATTAGCTAGTGGTAAAGCATTGCCCACTTTGATATCTGCATCAGGCCCTGACATCACTGTATCGCCTACTTTAAGTCCCACTGGCGCTAATATATATCGTTTTTCTCCATCAGCATATTTGAGTAGAGCGATCCTAGCTGACCTGTTTGGATCATACTCAATTGTTCCTACCTTTGCAGGTACTCCATCCTTATTTCTCTTAAAGTCAATTATTCTATATTTTCTCTTATGTCCACCACCCTGATGACGAACGCAAATCCTACCTGAAGCCCCGCGACCACCCTTTTTCTTTAAAGATACGGTCAAGGATTTCTCTGGCTTATCTGTTGTTACATTCCCAAAGTCAGCAACTGTCATAAACCGTCTTGAAGGTGTGGTAGGTTTAAAATTCTTAACTGACACAGCTCTTTCCCCCCTTTACATCATAGAGCTAGGAGATCATATACCTGTAAATACATCTATCTTATAATTTGGCTTCAAGGTAACCATAGCTTTCTTCCAGTCAGGACGTTTCCCCTCGAATCGCCCCATACGTACCTTTTTGCCTTGAATACGCATAGTATTTACCTTCTCTACTTTTACATCAAAGATCTCTTCTATAGCCTGACGTATCTCTGTCTTATTAGCTCTAATATCCACTTTAAAAGTATACCTATTGTTTAATTCGATATCCTGTAAGCTCTTTTCAGTCTCGATAGGCGCTAAAATTATATCATAGGCACTTCGATTCATGAACACACCTCCCCGATTCGCTCAAGGGCACCCTGGGTAACAATGAGTTTATCATGTCTTATAATATCATAAACATTTAGCATATCCACTGAAACATATGTAACTCGCGGAATATTCCTGGCTGCTCTGAATATGTCTTCAACCCTATTCTCTGTTACTATTAACGCGCTTGCATTATCTATATTTAAATTTTTAATTATTTTGTACATTTCACGAGTCTTTGGCTCATCTATCACTAAGCTATCCAAAACGATAATATCGTCTCCTTTAGCCCTAGCTGATAAAGCAGATTTCAAAGCTGCTTTCATTGCTTTTTTCGGCATAGAATAGCTATACTTACGAGGTGTGGGACCAAAAGTGACACCTCCACCTACCCATATTGGTGAACGAATGCTACCATGTCGAGCGCGACCAGTCCCTTTCTGTCGCCATGGCTTCCTACCTCCACCACTGACTTCTCCACGTGTTTTGGTAGACGCGGTACCTTGCCTCTTATTGGCTAGGGACATGCGCACCACTTCATGAAGGAGCCCTTTATTAACTTCGACACCGAAGACTGAATCATTTAACTTTATATCTCCCATTCGTTCGCCATTAATATTGAGTATCTCAGCAACTGGCATGTAATTTTCCCCCCTTACCAACGACTATATATGGTTCTACTTTATCTCTTCTGGCTACCTTTAATAAGTAGAAATGTTCCCTTAACTCCAGGTACTGAACCTTTAACTATCATGACATTTCGTTCTGGATCTACCTTCATAACCTTAAGTCCTTGTATAGTGACCCTATCCGTACCCATACGTCCGGGAAGTTTCCGTCCCTTAAAGACCTTCTGCGGACCTGTAGCTCCAAGAGAACCTGGACTTCTGTGATGCGTAGAACCATGGGTCATTGCACCGCGTTTTAAACCATACCTTTTAATCGTTCCAGCAAAACCTTTGCCTTTAGATGTGCCAACTACATCCACGCGTTCTCCTTCTTTGAAGAGATCTACTTTTATATTCTGTCCAACTTCATAACCTTCAGGGTCTCCGACCCTTATCTCCCTCAAATATTTCTTTGGAGTTACTCCAGCCTTCTTAAAATGTCCCTTCATGGGTTCATTAACTGACTTGGGTTTCTTATCTACAAAACCAAGCTGTATGGCAGAATAACCTTCACTTTCATGTGTCTTCTTCTGAAGAACTACACATGGACCCGCTTCTATAAGGGTGACAGGAACGATCTTGCCATCTGAATCAAAGATTTGAGTCATACCTACTTTTTTACCTAGTATTCCTTTACTAACAGCACCAGCCACACCTTACACCTCCCCTCAGAGACAACTACTTACAATTTTATCTCAATATCAACGCCTGCAGGTAAATCAAGCCGCATCAAAGCATCCACTGTCTTTGGAGTAGGCTCCAGAATATCAATGAGTCGCTTATGCGTTCGAATTTCAAATTGTTCTCTTGCATCTTTATACTTATGTACTGCGCGTAGGACTGTATATACCTCCCGCTCAGTTGGTAATGGAACTGGACCTGAAACATTTGCTCCGGTCCGCCGCGCCGTATCCACTATCTTTTCAGCTGACTGATCAAGTATCTTATGATCAAAAGCCTTCAACCGAATTCGTATCTTCTGGCTGGCCATAAATTCATCCCCTCCTTCGTCGCCCAATCAAAGGGGAACCATTCGCATGAACTCTTTACGCAAATCGGTTCCCCTTTGCATTAGAGCTTTAGAACCGTAACGAATTGCCCCGTAATTACCCGAGGATCTTAGTGACCACACCGGCACCTACCGTCCTACCGCCTTCACGAACTGCGAACCTTAATCCTTCTTCCATAGCGATAGGAGTGATAAGTTCTGCTGTAAAGCTAGCGTTATCGCCAGGCATTATCATCTCTGTACCCTCTGCCAGGGTTATAATACCTGTTACGTCAGTTGTCCTGAAATAGAACTGCGGCTTATAACCGCTGAAGAAGGGAGTCTTTCTTCCACCCTCTTGTTCTGAGAGGACGTAAACATTACAGGTAAACTTAGTATGAGGTGTTATGGAGCCTGGCTTTGCCAAGACTTGACCTCTCTCTATCTCATCCCTATCCACACCTCTCAAGAGAGCACCAATGTTGTCTCCTGCCTCTGCTCTGTCCAAAATCTTTCTGAACATCTCAACACCTGTAACAACAGTCTTCCTAGACTTCTCCATAAGCCCAACGATCTCTACTTCATCTCCGGTCTTTAACGTACCTCTTTCAATTCTACCAGTTGCTACAGTACCACGGCCAGTGATGCTGAAGACGTCCTCAACTGACATGAGGAAAGGCTTATCGATTGCTCGCTCAGGTGTGGGTACATATTCATCAACTGCACCTATAAGCTCCTTAATCCTTCCACACCACTCACAATCATCGCTTCCACAACCACACTCTAAGGCTTTAAGAGCTGACCCCTGTATTACAGGTATATCGTCCCCAGGGAATTCATACTTGCTGAGAAGTTCTCTAATTTCCATCTCTACCAGCTCAAGAAGTTCTGGGTCGTCAACCATATCCACCTTATTCATAAATACGACTATGTAGGGTACACCTACCTGTCTCGCTAGAAGGATATGCTCTCGAGTCTGAGGCATAGGTCCATCAGCTGCAGAGACTACTAGAATAGCTCCGTCCATCTGTGCTGCACCAGTAATCATGTTCTTTACATAGTCAGCGTGACCAGGACAGTCTACGTGCGCATAGTGTCGATTTTCGCTCTCATACTCTACGTGAGAGGTAGCGATAGTTATTCCGCGTTCTCTCTCTTCAGGTGCTTTATCGATCTCATCAAACTGCCTAAATGATGCCTTTCCATCCTTTGAGAGCACTAATGTAATAGCTGCAGTCAATGTAGTTTTACCGTGGTCAACGTGTCCAATGGTTCCAATATTTACGTGTGGTTTTGTTCTTTCAAATTTTGCTTTTGCCATGATTTTACCCTCCTTTAAATTTGTCCATCAACGTATTTTTAATGCGCCGAATTCATCAACTTGTTATTAGCTGAACAACGTCGGCAACGTCCTCAATTTGTTGGGGAATCTCTCAAATTATTTCTTCGAGTATGCCCTTAGGCACTTCCCCATATTCAGCAAAATGCATACTATAACTACCTCGACCTTGAGTTAAGGATCTCAGAGTAGTCGCGTATCCAAACATTTCAGCAAGAGGTATATAAGCTTTGATTATCTGAATATTTTCCCTCTTCTCAAAGCCCTCTATCTTACCCCTTCGTGAACTAACATCCGCTAAACAATCACCCATATATTCTTCTGGGACTAGTAGCTCTACCTTCATAACAGGTTCTAATAAGACAGGATTAGCACGCTTCAAAGCTTCTTTAAAACCAATAGAACCCGCTATCTTAAAGGCCATCTCAGAAGAGTCTACTGGATGGTAAGAACCGTCATAAAGTGTAACTTTCACATCTTCTACAGGATAACCTGCTAATGCACCGTTATCCATGGCGTCCACGATTCCAGCCTTCACCGCTGGGATAAACTCACGCGGTATTACACCACCAGTAATTGCATCTACAAACTCGAAACCTGTACCAGACTTTAAAGGTTCTACTCTTAAGAAGACATCGCCATATTGACCACGCCCACCTGTTTGACGAACGAACTTCCCTTCTGCCTCAGCGGTCTTTCGAATTGTTTCTTTATATGCTACTTGAGGTTTACCCACATTCGCGTTGACCTTAAATTCCCGGAACAGTCTATCTCTGATAATCTCTAGATGAAGTTCGCCCATACCAGAAATGATAGTCTGACCAGTCTCCGCGTTATTATGAACTTTAAATGTAGGATCTTCTTCTGAAAGCCGTCCTAAGGATAGGATCAGTTTCTCTTCATCTGCCACTGTCTTTGGTTCTACAGCTATTGATATAACAGGTTCTGGGAAAGTCATAGCTTCCAATAATATCGGGGCTTTTTCATCACATAAGGTATCCCCTGTAGTAGTATCTCTTAATCCTACTGCAGCTGCTATATCTCCAGCACTTACCTGAACAATCTCTTCTCTATGATTCGCATGCATTCTAAGGAGTCTGCCGATTCTTTCTTTCTTGCCCCTAGTAGAGTTATAAACATATGAACCTGCTTTTAGAGTACCAGAGTAGACTCTAAAGTAAGCAAGCTTCCCTACATAAGGATCTGTAATTATCTTAAATGCTAACGCAGCGAATGGATCTGTTGCGGATGAATGTATCAACTGTTCCTTTGCCTCTCCATCCTTTAAGCACCCTAATACCGGGATGCTCTCATGCGGAGAAGGAAGGAAATCTATTATAGCATCTAGCAAGAGTTGAATTCCTTTATTCCTGAAAGCAGATCCGCATAGAACTGGAAATATTTTCGCATCAATAGTCGCTTTTCTAAGCGCTCTCTTAATATCACCGGCACTAAGCTCTTCCCCTTCTAAATACCTTTCCATGAGTTCATCATCGAACTCCACTACTGACTCGATCAGTAATGTCCTGTACTTATGGACCAATTCCTTCATGTCTTCAGGGATATCAATTTCTTCTGATTTGGTTCCAATATCATCTGGATAAATAATGGCCTGATTCCTTATTAAATCGATAATTCCTCTGAATCCATCTTCGGCACCGATAGGTAGCTGAATAGGTACTGGGTGAACGCCTAAACGTTCCTTCATCATATCGACGACTCTCAAAAAATTGGCGCCAACTCTATCCATTTTATTTATAAATGCGATTCGCGGAACATTATATTTATCCGCCTGTCGCCATACAGTCTCTGATTGAGGCTCCACTCCACCTACTGCACAGAAAACTGCTACGGCACCATCTAAGACTCGGAGCGAGCGTTCAACTTCCACAGTAAAGTCCACGTGGCCTGGCGTGTCGATAATGTTTATACGATGATCATTCCAGAAACAAGTTGTAGCCGCTGCAGTAATAGTGATACCACGCTCCCGTTCCTGAATCATCCAATCCATTGTAGCTGCGCCATCATGTACTTCGCCGACCTTACGAACTTTACCAGTATAGAACAAGATCCGTTCCGTAGTCGTTGTTTTACCAGCATCAATATGCGCCATAATACCAATATTTCGAATTTTTTCATTAGGAATCCCAGTCATAATATTAACACCTCCTCTACCTACAATACCAAAAGAATGCCATCATAAATTATATTAAACATTCTATTATTACCACCTGTAATGTGCAAACGCCCTATTTGCCTCTGCCATCTTATGAGTATCTTCTCTTTTCTTAACTGAAACGCCCTCTCCTGCAGCTGCTGCCATGACTTCCGCTGCTAAGCGTTCCTTCATGGTCTTCTCTCCTCTTCCGCGAGCTCCTTGAACGAGCCAGCGCATAGCCAGGGTCTGTCGACGTTCTGCTTTTACTTCAATGGGAACCTGGTATGTTGCACCACCAACTCTTCTTGCCTTAACTTCCAAAACTGGCATAACATTATTAAGGGCCTTTTCAAAGACTTCCGTGGGATCCTGACCGCTCTTTTCAGAGATTATATCCATGGCTCCATAAAATATTCCTTCAGCAATACTCCTTTTTCCTGACTTTAACATCTTATTGATGAATTGAGAAACTACCTCTTGATTGTATACTGGATCGGCTAATACATCGCGTTTGACTACTCCACCTTTTCTCGGCATAGAATGTACCCCCCTTCTCTTCTGGTCCTAAAAAATTAAGTGCCAAGCTTACAGGCGGGCATGGCACTCTTCGAAAGTATCACTCAAGGATCCTGAGATGATATATTCTAATATGAGTTCTTTACCAAACCTCACCTCGCGATTGATGTAGTCCTCTATATTTTTCTTACACCAATGGCATTACATAAAATCTTTAAAACTTTTACTTAGGTTGCTTTGCACCATATTTTGATCTACCTTGTTTTCTCTCTGCAACACCAGCACAATCCAAAGCCCCACGTACTATATGATACCTAACACCTGGAAGGTCTTTAATACGACCTCCTCTTACGAGAACCACAGAGTGCTCTTGTAGATTATGACCAATGCCTGGAATGTATGCCGTTACCTCTATCCCATTAGTCAACCTTACCCTGGCAACTTTCCGCAAAGCTGAATTCGGCTTCTTAGGCGTTGTAGTCCTTACTAAAGTACAGACGCCTCGCTTCTGCGGAGAACCTTTTGATGGGACAAGTCTACCTTTTAACGCATTGTATTCCCACCTCAAAGCAGGGGATGCGCTCTTCTTTGAAGCAGCTTTCCTGCCCTTCTTAACTAACTGATTTATAGTCGGCAAAAGACACCCTCCTTCCTCTTTCAACATTATTTATTAACATATCCATATACCATTGTGATACGGGGATATTAGTAGCATCTCAAAAGAAGGGACTGGAGCAAATTACAACATAAATCTTCCAGTCTTTCGCTCCAAGTCCCTTTATTCTGACTCCTATATCCCCCTATATATATTTATCCCCGAGGGGGCTTCATTCTTGAAGTCTAGTAAGTGCTACTCTTATAGCGACACCTACCTCAATACCTTGGATGCAACACATTCTTCACTTTATCAAAACTTCATTATTCTCGGGTTTACTCTAACTGGCATTCATGAAACAACTAGCGTTGACCCCAATTAGTGTATACATCTTGAAAGTACAGTATTCATCCGCTAAACACCAGTTTATTTTATCACGCTCGTAACATCATGTCAAGGGTTTTTTTCTGTAATTTAATCTATAGTTGCTCATTTTCGGATATTACATCTCCATTTTCTTCTTCTACACCATCGTCATCATTGGTTACAGAAACATTTCTATATATACTCATACCAGTACCCGCTGGAATCAACTTTCCAATGATGACGTTTTCTTTGAGTCCAAGCAAAGGATCTTCTTTTCCTTTTATAGAAGCGTCCGTTAAAACTCTCGTTGTCTCCTGGAATGACGCTGCAGAAAGGAAACTATCTGTAGAGAGGGATGCCCTTGTTATACCCAATAGTTGAGGTTTCCCTGTTGCTGGTCTTCCCCCTTCTTCTATAACCCTTTGATTCTCTGACTCAAATTCTAATGTATCTTCGAGACTACCTGGTAAGAGTCGAGCATCTCCAGCTTCTGCAACTTTTGTCTTCTTCAGCATTTGCCTTACTACTACTTCTATATGTTTATCATTAATATCTACGCCCTGAGACTTATATACATTCTGCACTTCTTGGACAAGGTAACGTTGAACGCTTCGTGCACCCTTGACTTTAAGAATGTCATGTGGATTTAACGCTCCTTCTGTCAATTGGTCCCCAACTGAAATAGGAGCTCCATCCTTTACCTTTAGTTTAGCGCCATAAGGTACTGTATATGACTTCTCACTCTCGCCATCCTCTGAGGTAACTACGATCTTACGAGAGGTCTTTCCCTCTACTATCCTAACTATCCCAGAGGTCTCACTCATTAAAGCCTGTCCTTTGGGACGTCTAGCTTCAAAGAGTTCCTCTACTCTGGGCAAACCAGCTGTGATGTCATCGCCAGCTATGCCACCGGTATGGAAGGTTCTCATGGTTAACTGAGTACCAGGCTCTCCAATGGACTGAGCAGCTATTATGCCCACTGCTTCACCCAAATCAACTAGCTTGCCTGTAGCGAGATTTCGTCCATAGCAAAGAGCACATATACCGTGTCTGGTCTTACATGTAAGGACAGAACGAACATTTACCCCTTCGATTCCAGCCTTTTCTATATTTACAGCCATATACTCATCGATCATCTGATCTTTTGCTACCATTAGATCATTAGAAACAGGATGACGTATCTCATTCGCGGCAACACGTCCTACGATTCTCTCGCGTAGAGGTTCAACTACCTCATCATCTTCTACCATCTTAGTTATATATACTGACTCATCTGTTCGACAATCATGTTCTCTCACTATCACATCCTGCGCTACATCGACAAGGCGCCTAGTTAGGTAGCCAGAGTCTGCAGTTCTTAAGGCAGTATCAGCAAGTCCCTTCCTTGCACCGTGGGTAGAGATGAAGAATTCCAAAACTGTAAGACCTTCACGAAAATTAGCTCTAATAGGGATATCAATTATTCGGCCTGATGGATCTGTCATTAAGCCTCTCATCCCTGCTAACTGACCTAATTGCTTTACGTTACCACGAGCACCAGAGATAGCCATCATATATACTGGATTGAACTTATCCAGATTTCCTAGCATTGCAGAGTCAACTGACTCTTTAGCCTTACTCCATACATCAGTAACGCTATAGTACCGCTCATTCTCTGTTATCAGACCTCGTGAAAACTGCCGTTCGATCTTATCCACTTCTTCTTCGGATTCTTTAAGGATCTCAGCCTTCTCTGGTGGAACCACAATATCTTCTATTGCTATTGATGTCCCTGACTTAGTAGCCATCTTATACCCTAATGTCTTTATTTTATCAAGGATTGCAGCAGTCCCACTAGGCCCATACCTTCTATAAGATTCAGCAACTATCTCACCGAGAAAATCATCTCCAATAGGGTTAGCTTCTGGTGCATTGAGAATCTGCTCCTTAGCTGAAATTCCGTTATCTCTGACAATCTCTCCTGTATATACAGTCTTATCCACATTATTTAAAACTGCGTTATTGATATATGGGAAATCCTTTGGAAATATAGAATTAAATACGAGTTTCCCTACTGTTGTAATCAGCGGACGCTTTCTGGTCTCTTCATCCAGCCCTAAAAGGATCTTCTCAGAATGGATACGCACAGCAACACGCGCATGTAAGTCTACTGTACCTGCAATGCAAGCCAACTGGGCCTCATTCTCATCCTTAAAGATCTTTCCTTCTCCTTTTACTCCCTTTCGCTCCATTGTTAGATAATAGCAACCAAGAACCACGTCTTGAGTAGGCGTAACAATTGGTCTACCATGTGCAGGCGAAAGCATGTTATAAGTAGAAAGCATCAAAAGCCTAGCCTCTGACTGAGCTTCAGTAGAAAGCGGCACGTGTATGGCCATCTGATCTCCATCAAAGTCAGCGTTATATGCTGTACAGACTAGCGGATGAATCTGAATAGCACGTCCTTCCACCAAAACTGGTTCAAATGCCTGAATGCCTAATCTATGAAGCGTAGGAGCCCTATTCAAGAGTACAGGATGTTCCTTAATAACCTCATCAAGAACGTCCCAGACTTCAGGACTTACACGTTCCACCATCCTCTTAGCATTCTTTATATTATGGGCAAAGCCTTTGTCTACAAGTCTCTTCATGACAAAAGGCTTAAAGAGCTCTAATGCCATCTCTTTTGGCACCCCGCACTGATGAAGCTTAAGCTGAGGGCCGACTACAATTACTGACCTTCCTGAATAGTCCACTCGCTTACCAAGGAGATTCTGTCGAAACCGACCTTGTTTCCCCTTGAGCATATCGCTGAGAGACTTCAAGGGTCTATTGCCTGGTCCAGTTACCGGTCTACCCCTACGACCATTGTCAATAAGTGCATCTACCGCCTCTTGAAGCATCCTCTTTTCGTTTCGCACTATAATATCAGGGGCTCCTAATTCCAAAAGCCTCTTCAACCGATTATTGCGATTTATAACTCGACGATATAAGTCATTTAAATCAGATGTAGCAAATCTACCACCATCGAGTTGGACCATAGGCCGCAATTCTGGAGGAATTACGGGAATAACATCTAGTATCATCCATTCAGGTCGATTGCCCGAAGTTCTAAACGCTTCTATAACTTCAAGCCTACGAATGGCGCGCACTTTCCGTTGCCCACGCGACTCTTTGATCTCTCTTCTCATTTCATCAGCGAGTTTATCAAGATCCATCTCACTTAGTAATTCTTTTATAGCCTCCGCACCCATGCTAGCTTTGAAGGCGTCTCCGTATTTCATCCTGTTTTCTCTATACTCACTCTCACCTAAGATTTGATTCTTCGTTAGTTGTGTGATATCTCCTGGATCTATTACCACATAAGATGCAAAGTATAGTATCTTTTCAAGGGTTCGCGGAGACATATCTAGTAATAATCCCATTCTGCTAGGGATCCCTTTAAAGAACCAAATATGAGAGACTGGTGCTGCTAATTCGATATGACCTAATCGTTCTCTTCTAACCTTTGAACGAGTCACCTCAACACCACATCTATCACATACAACACCTTTATATCTGATCCGCTTATACTTACCGCAATGACACTCCCAATCCTTAGTTGGACCGAAAATCTTCTCGCAGAATAAGCCTTCCCTCTCCGGTTTTAGGGTACGATAATTTATGGTCTCTGGCTTTTTTACCTCGCCGTTTGACCACGAACGAATCTTTTCCGGTGATGCCAATCCAATCACAATTGCATCGAAGTTACTTACATCCAACAAGGGACTACCCCCTTCTCAACAATGTAAATATTTCAATACTTACCATAGTTGTCTTAAAAATCGTCCTCATCCTCATCCTCATCCACGTCCTCATCCTCGTCAAAATCAAAATCATCTGATTCCTTTAAGTCTAAATCTTCACTGTCCTCATCGTCCTCTTCTTCGTCTTCCACGTCGATGACTATATCTTCTCTTCCCCTTTGCCCTATATCAAGTTCTAGGTCACTAGCAGTATCCATTATGTCATCGACTGATTCCTTGATTTCGATCTCCCCTTCTTCTGAAGAGACGATCTTTACATCAAGAGCAAGGCTCTGTAACTCCTTGATAAGAACCTTAAAAGACTCAGGCACGCCAGGTTCTGGTACGTTCTCACCCTTTACTATGGCTTCATAAGTCTTGACCCTACCTACTACGTCATCAGATTTTACAGTAAGCAATTCCTGGAGTGTATAAGCTGCTCCATACGCTTCTAATGCCCATACCTCCATTTCTCCAAATCGCTGACCGCCGAATTGCGCCTTCCCGCCTAAAGGCTGCTGGGTGACTAAAGAGTATGGACCTGTGGATCTAGCGTGTATCTTATCATCCACCAAATGCAACAATTTTAGCATATATACATAACCTACAGTAACTGGGTTATCAAAAGGTTCTCCTGTCCTTCCATCGTATAAGACGGTCTTGCCATTAGGAGGTAAATCAGCCTTTTTAAGCTCATCCATTACTTCTTTTTCAACGGCACCATCAAAGACAGGGCTTGATATATGTATGCCACAAATCTTAGCTACCCAGCCTAAATGAGTCTCGAAAATTTGACCTAAGTTCATTCGCGAAGGAACCCCAAGGGGATTAAGAAGAATCTGTACTGGAGTTCCGTCTGGCAAGAACGGCATGTCTTCTTCAGGAAGTATTCGAGCAATGACACCCTTATTCCCATGCCTACCTGCCATCTTATCTCCCACAGCTATCCTTCTCTTTTGCGCTACATATACCCTTACCATCTCATTAACGCCTGGAGGAAGCTCATCTTTATTATCACGTGAAAAGACATTAACTGCTACTACTATTCCACTCTCGCCATGAGGTACCTTGATAGAGGTATCCCGAACTTCTCTAGCTTTTTCTCCAAAGATAGCTCGTAGCAACTTTTCTTCAGCTGTTAATTCCGTCTCACCTTTAGGAGTTACTTTTCCTACAAGAATATCTCCTGGGCGAACCTCAGCACCTATACGAATTATTCCTCTGTCATCAAGCTGTTTAAGAGCATCCTCGCCTATATTTGGAATATCTCGGGTTATCTCTTCCTTTCCAAGCTTTGTATCCCTAGCAGTTGCTTCATATTCTTCAATATGGATAGAAGTAAAAACATCTTCCTTAACGAGCCTCTCGCTTATTAATATAGCGTCTTCGTAATTATAGCCTTCCCATGGCATAAAAGCTACGAGCACGTTACGACCTAATGCCAATTCGCCTTGGTCTGTAGAAGGTCCATCAGCTAAAACATAACCTGCCTTTACTCGCTGACCTTTCTTTACTATTACCCGTTGATTGATACAGGTGCCTTGATTAGATCTCATATATTTAATTAGCTTGAGATCCTCTTCTTCCCCATCGTCATACCTTATCTTTATACAATCCCCTGATACGCTCAGTATCTGTCCGTCTTTACGCGCCTTAATTATAACGCCAGAATCCATAGCTGCCCTGTATTCCATACCTGTGCCAACTAATGGAGCTTCCGTTCGGATAAGCGGAACGGCCTGGCGCTGCATATTTGCTCCCATAAGAGCACGGTTAGCATCATTATTCTCAAGGAATGGTATGAGAGCTGTAGCAATACTTACAAGCTGCTTAGGCGAAACGTCTATAAAGTCGATTTCCTCAGCAGGGACAACTACAATACGATCCTTGTATCTGGCAGCGATCCTTAAATTCAAAAAACTTCCGTCTTCAGCAAGAGGCTCATTAGCATCGGTTATAACGAATTTGTCCTCTTCATCAGCAGTCAAGTATATGATCTCTTCTTTGACCTTCCCATCTACAACTCGCCTATAAGGTGTTTCAATGAACCCAAACTCATTGATTCTAGAGTAGGTGCAAAGAGAACCTATTAATCCAATATTAGGTCCTTCAGGTGTCTCTATGGGACAGATACGACCATAGTGAGAGTGATGAACATCACGGACCTCAAATCCTGCACGTTCCCTGCTAAGTCCGCCCGGTCCTAACGCGCTCAGTCTCCTCTTATGAGTCAGCTCTGAAAGCGGATTAGTCTGGTCCATAAACTGTGATAATTGGCTGCTTCCAAAGAATTCTTTCACAGCAGCTACTACAGGCCTTATGTTTATAAGGGCTTGTGGGGTTATCACATCCACATCTTGTATGGTCATTCTCTCTCTGACAACCCTCTCCATCCTTGCTAGACCTATCCTAAACTGATTTTGCAAAAGCTCACCTACAGACTTGAGCCGTCTATTGCCTAGATGATCGATATCATCTATATCTCCTATTCCAAACGGTAGATTGACTAGATAATTGATAGTAGCAATAATGTCATCACGGGTTATGGTCTTAACCTCTAGAGGAGGTTGATCATTGCCTAGTAGCTTACAAGCTTCCTCCTGCCCATCAATGACTACAAAGGCTTCACTTATGTTGTTATTCTTTAGTTCCTCAATGAGCTTCTTAGTTATCTGAGCCCCAGCCTTTGCAATAACCTTTTCAACCTCATCTATTATCTCGCCTGTCTCCTCGTTGATCTTAGTAGATCGTACGACCAAATCTTCTGCAAGGATATGCCCCTGCAATCTATTCCATAGATTCAATTTTTTATTAGTCTTATACCTACCAACTGGTGCAAAGTCATATCGTCTAGGCTCAAAGAATAATGACTCAAAGAGAGATCTAGCACTTTCAGGTGTAGGAGGCTCGCCTGGTCTTAATCTCTTGTATATTTCGAGGATGGCCTCCTCCTCAGAGGTAGTATTATCCTTTTCAAGGGTATTGCGTATGTACATATTATTATTGAAAAGGTTGGCTATATCAATATCTGAGCTATAGCCAAGAGCACGGATGAGAACCGTGACTGGCGTCTTTCGCGTCCTATCCACCTTAACATAAACTTCATCGTTTTTGTTGATCTCAAACTCTAACCATGTCCCTCTATTTGGAATTATGCTTGCGTTATAGAGGGTACGACCAGCTTTATCCTTTTCACTATTAAAATAGACACCTGGGGATCTTACTAATTGGCTCACGACTACCCGTTCGGCTCCATTGATTATAAAAGTGCCTTTCTCAGTCATGAGAGAGAGATCACCCATGAAGACCTCTTGTTCCTTTATTTCTTTTACTTCACCATTCTCTTTAGTTATGAGCCTAACCTTAACCCTTAACGGTGCTGAATAAGTTGCATCTCTTTTTTTGCACTCAGATACTGAGTACTTTGGTTCACCGAGCTTATAATCGATGAATTCCAGAAGCAAGTTGCCAGTAAAGTCCTGAATCGGGGAGACATCATGGAAAGTCTCAAGCAAACCCTCTCTCAAGAACCACTCATAGGATTCCTTTTGGATCTCAATGAGGTTAGGAACTTCCAGGACTTCAGGTATCTTACCAAAATGTAATCGTTCCCTCCGCCCTGTTTTAACAGGATATGCCATCTAAATCGTTCCCCCTTGGTAAAAAATAATAAAACAAACTTGGTTGAGCAGCATCTTCATTAGCATTCACCACAAATACCCAAATTATTCTAAATGAGCATTAAAAATTCATTATTTGTATTAGAAAAAGGAGGATTTCCTCTTTCTTTGACGAATATTTATATTTATAAGATAATTCACGAAGGAAAAAGGTAAAAAAATCCTTCAATGAATGTAATATAAGGTAAAAAAAGAATTAAATGTCATGAAGAGGCGATGCGTACCTACTAAATGTCACATTTTAATATATTACCATAAAAATTTTGATTTGTCAATAAAAAGCGCCCGTTTCTTTCGAGCGCTTTTTACTTTTAAGTTAAAGTTCTTAGCGATTATTAAGATATTAGCTACTTTACTTCGACTGTAGCTCCTACCTCTTCAAGCTTAGTCTTAATTTCATCAGCCTCGTCTTTGCTTACACCTTCTTTAACTGCCTTCGGTGCCTCATCTACTACTGCCTTTGCTTCCTTAAGACCAAGACCTGTAATCTCGCGTACAACTTTGATTACCTGTATCTTCTTATCTCCTATAACGGAAAGTATTACGTCAAACTGAGTCTTTTCTTCAGCTTCCTCAACTGCTTCACCAGCAACGGCTCCAGCAGGCATTGCTGCCATTGGAACAGCTGCACTTACTCCAAACTTCTCCTCAAGTGCCTTAACTAAATCCGCTAGTTCAAGAACAGTCATCTCTTCAATAGCTTGAATCAATTCTTCCTTTGTCATTTATATATGCACACCCTTTCAAAATAAATACCTTAATCTTCGACTTAAGCTTCCTTCTGGGCTTTTATGGCATCCAGAACATAAACTAAATTACGAATGTTTCCACTGAGTACATTCAAGAAACCAGAGATTGGAGCAGCTAATCCACCGACGACCTGAGCAAGTAAAACTTCGCGTGAAGGTAATTTGGCCAGTTCTTTAACTGCATCTGCATCTACTACCTTCCCGCCAACAACACCCGCCTTTATAGTTAGCTTCCTATGCGTTTTAGCAAAATCCGATATGATTTTAGCTGGAGCAACTGGATCCTCAGATACTGCAATAGCCGTTGGACCTTTAAAGTAATCTTCCAATCCCTCTATTTGAGCTTCTTGAGCCGCCAACTCTGCCAAGGTATTCTTTACCACATCATAAGTTATATTAGCAGCTCGTAAAGTTTTTCTCAATTCAGTGATTTCTTTTACAGTCAAACCTTGAAAATCAGTAAGTATGACTCCTTCGGCATTGCCAAGGGTCTCTTTTATAGCAGCAACAGCAGCAACCTTTTCCTCTTTATTCACCGCTTCACCTCCCTCCCTCTACTCTTAGTCCGTTAGATAAAGATAAGGTTTTATATTATTCTAATGAAACAACTAGTAGGATACTTCTCCTCTATAGGTGGGAAAGAAATTGCAGTTATATAGTTACAAATCCACCTATACATAAGTCCACATTGCCAATGTTATTAGAGGTGTTGACTTATATAGAAATAAAGAAGCCTCCACAAATCACCGGAGGCTTAATAAACTCATGGAAAAGGCATGAAAAGATATACCTTTTCTCTTGATATCTCTATGAAATATCACACCTAGAATTTAAGCCTCTGCAGGCGGCTTTTAAATTAAGCCATTATGCATCGTGCACCTACGGTCTTCGGCAATTCATAATTTTTTATAAAGTTTTAGTAGTTTCTTATTTCGAAATGAATAATATTACTGACTGTGGACTTATCTTCACCCCTGGACTCATAGTAGAAGATATGGATATGCTCTTCATATATTGACCCCTATATGCAACGGGTCTTGCTCGTATAATAGCTTCTAGTAACGCCTTTAAGTTTTCAAGTAGTTTTTCTTCCTCAAAGGAAATCTTTCCTATAGGAACGTGTACAATACTGGTTCGATCGACTCTATACTCGACTTTACCCGCTTTAATATCTCGAATCGCATTTGTTATATCCATAGTAACGGTACCTGCTTTAGGATTAGGCATAAGCCCTCTAGGACCAAGTACGCGCCCTAATTTACCAACTATGCTCATCATATCTGGAGTTGCAACAGTTACATCAAAATCTAGCCAACCACCTTGAATCTTCTCAGCCAGATCCTCAGCTCCAACTATATCCGCACCAGCGGCCTCTGCCTCTTTAGCCTTCTCACCTTTAGCAAAAGCAGCAACTTTTACAGTTCTACCAGTACCATGAGGCAATACGACTGTACCTCTAACCTGTTGATCAGCTCGTCTTGGATCTACTCCTAATCTCACCGCCACTTCTACAGTTTCGTCAAACTTTGCCTTTGGCATGCTCTTAATGATTTGTATTGCTTCAGTTGGTGAGTAATACTTTTCCCTATCAACAAGGGTTACAGCTTCCTTATATTTCTTACCTTTCTTACTGAGCTTCATACGTTATACCTCCCTGTGGTAATATCGACTTACGTCTCCCACTAGCTTTACCACCTTAGTCTACTACGTTCAATCCCATACTTCTTGCTGTACCTTCTATCATTCGCATAGCTGCTTCAACTGTAGCAGCATTAAGGTCTTGCATCTTTAACTCTGCTATACTGCGCACTTGTTCTCTAGTAACCTTACCGACTTTCTTCTTATTTGGTTCAGGAGAAGCCAATTCTAAACCTGCAGCCTCTTTAAGGAGTATAGAAGCAGGTGGTGTCTTTGTTATAAAAGAATAGCTTCTATCTTCATAGATAGTAATCTCTACAGGAACTATAGTTCCCGCCTGTTCTGCAGTTTTGGCGTTAAAAGCTTTGCAAAACCCCATTATGTCTAGCTGGTATTGTCCAAGGGCTGGTCCTACAGGTGGAGCAGGAGTAGCTTTACCTGCTGGTATCTGTAGTTTTACCATCCCTGCTACCTTCTTTGCCACGACGTACACCTCCCTATGGAACGTCACTACATCTTCTCAACCTGTGAGAAGTCTAATTCTACTGGGGTTTCTCGTCCAAACATGGATACAAGCACCCGTACCTTACCCCTATCCTTGTTTATCGATTCTACTACCCCTGGAAAGTTCTCAAACGGTCCATTAATAACCCTGACGCCTTCGCCAGGTTCCAGATTTATCTGATGTTTCGGTTCGCCCATACCCATTTGTCTTAAGATCTCATTAACCTCACTATCTTGCAGAGAGATAGGTTTTGTTCCCGAACCTACGAAACCTGTGACACCTGGTGTCTTCCGTACAAGATACCAGGAATCATCATCCATCTCCATCTCCACCAGAACGTACCCTGGGAATACCTTTTTCTTTACAAGTTTCTTCTTCCCGTCCTTGAATTCCACTTGTTCCTCCATAGGCACAACAATCCGAAATATCTTGTCTTGCATTCCCATGGATTCGACCCGTCTGGCTATGTTAACTTTAACTTTATTCTCATAACCCGAATATGTATGTATTACATACCACTTTTTTGGCATGAGTCAAGAAAACCTCCTCATCTTCCCCCGATAAACAAGCGTAATAAAAACGCAAAAAGGGAATCAATAGCACCAATAAAGACAGCCACAACCAGTACGGATACAATTACAATGGAAGTGTATGATACTAATTCTTTTTTGTTTGGCCAAATAACCTTCTTAAGCTCTAACCTGACTTCCTTCAGAAATCTGCCGATCTTATGGAACCATTTTGGAGCTCTTATACGAGGGCTCATCTTTAAGCTCACTTCCTTGCTAGTGCTTGTATTGGTCTCTACCTTCATTTAGTTTCCTTATGAAGTGTATGCCTCCTACAATGCTTACAATACTTCTTTATTTCCATCTTGTTTGGATTGTTCTTTTTATTCTTTGCGGTACGGTAGTTTCTGTTTTTACAATCTGCACACTCCAGACTAAAAGCATCAGCCATCATCAATACCTCCAGTGCAAAAAAAATAAAGGTCGAAAGCCTTCCCTTTACCGTATCTAATTTATCATATGCAAGAGCCGTTGTCAATACCTGATGAAAAAAATCGCGTATTTAGTCAAAGATTTTTGTACTTCCATTATCATTTGCTATACATAACCACAAGCTTAGGGGTGATGCGCCCTTGTCTTTACATGGTAGATTCCTAGTTTTTTCAAGAGTTTTTCGAAGTTGATAACCCCGCTCGCGACTACGATTATTCCGGCAGTACGCTCGTTAACAGAATCGAATTCGTGTCAATCCGCGGTCTTTCAAAGGCATCACAATGAAGGAGCGCGGTACTCGCCTTTATATTGCACAAAGTATCCCGCCATTGCGGTCTTGCGCAAGCTGAGGACTGCGGGAAAAGTTGTTAAAACAAGTTCGGCAAGAGCGGTAAAATCCAAAGCCGATTTTTTCGCTGCTGCGGTAAGAAACAATGTATCAAGTCCGTAATCGCGAACTTGGCAGCCTCATATCGGGCTTAAGCGTGCTTTGTATGTGCTTGTATCGTAATTGAGACGGACGATTTAACGCCGAATTAAAAGCTGTTTGCAGACAGGACACATGGATATATTTCCGAGATGGATCCCTGCGGCCTCCAGCATATTTATCTATTGCATACTCCTATATTTTCAGGGATAAATATCACATCCATAATTTTCAACTGATAAACTTAGACTTGTTAGGACATACTATCCCTAAAGTATGGAAAATAAAAGGAGGCTCAATGATGACAACTTTTCATATAATACATTTAGTAGCCGGTGCATGGCTCATACTGGGTCCCTTAATGGGTTTCCTGGATACCTATGATTCACTTTACTGGAACAGCATTATATTTGGTATCGTTGTAGGAGCTTATAACTTTTATTATCTCTTTGCAAAGAAAAACGTAGATGTGACCACAGAACATAGTTGATTGCTTTTATATTCTCCGTACTTTTAAGATGCATTAGAGGAGTCCCAAAGCTCTAAGTGGAACTCCTCTTTTTATATAAAAATAAAACCACCTGTGGCGTTAATAGTACACCAACAGATGGGTCTTTTGCTTTTCTTGGTAGCGGCGACAGGAATTGAACCTGTGACACTGCGGGTATGAACCGCATGCTCTGACCATCTGAGCTACGCCGCCATAACGTGGAGCCCGCGACCGGAATCGAACCGGTGACCTCATCCTTACCATGGATGCGCTCTGCCTGCTGAGCTACACGGGCATATGGTGGAGAGAGAAGGATTTGAACCTTCGAAGGCATCGCCAGCAGATTTACAGTCTGCCCCCTTTGGCCACTTGGGTATCTCTCCACACTAAAACTCTTTTAAAAGTGGAGCCGACGATGGGACTCGAACCCGCAACCTGCTGATTACAAATCAGCTGCTCTGCCAATTGAGCTACGTCGGCGAATCGGACATTCTTTATTATACATAGGATAACGCTTATGGTCAAGGGACTTATTAGCGTCATAATGGATAAAACACATAAACATTCACGTAATATCTCTTATAATCGCAGACTTTCTCTATTATACATCTTCTTTTATTAATTATAGATTCCTTGAAAGGATCACGAAGGGTCATGGGTTCAAGGGGCCAAACTCACAACTTGTTATTGTCATTACTCTGAGGAAACTCATCTCTGTTTTCAATATAACGTTCTAATTTCCTTTTAACCCTTTGCAAAGCGTTATCAACAGACTTCACATGCCTACATAATTCATCAGCAATCTCCTGATATGACTTACCTTCGAGATAAGAAGTAAGGACACGCCACTCTAGATCGCTCAAAAACTCTCCCATTTTACTCTCTATATCCATAAACTCTTCTCGACTTATTACTACTTCTTCAGGGTCTGTAATACGCGTTCCTGAAATCACATCCAAGAGAGTACGATCGGATTCTTCATCGTAGATAGGCTTATTAAGGGAGACATAAGAATTTAGAGGGATATGCTTCTGTCGGGTTGCAGTTTTAATCGCTGTTATTATCTGTCGCGTTATACAAAGTTCTGCAAAAGCTCTAAAGGATGCAAGCTTATCATCGCGAAAATCTCTAATAGCTTTGTATAATCCTATCATACCTTCCTGAATTATATCCTCTCTGTCTGCACCTATAAGAAAGTAGGACCGGGCTTTAGCCCTAACAAAATTCTTATACTTATTTATGAGGAACTCTACAGCTACAGTATTACCTTCTCTAGCTGCCTCAACAATTTGTTCATCAACCATGCTTTCGTAAATAGCAAAAGGATTCGGCTCTGGATTGGCCCTCACCAATATCGCCCGCCTTTCTCCATAATCACTTACTACAATGTCCTTCTCCGTAGGGGGGGAATAAGAAAAAGCATGTACTCTAATTATACACTATCACTAAGAAGGAAGTCAAGTTTGTCTACTTCAGTGTTTTATACCTTACCAGCCAGTTTAAACCTTCGCTGCCGAAGTACCTCATATAACATAACTCCTGTTGCCACACTTGCGTTTAGTGATGAGATTCTACCCTTCATAGGTATCTTTACCAAGAAGTCGCACTTTTCCTTTGTTAATCGCGATAGGCCTTTTCCTTCTCCTCCCATGACTACAGCCAAGGGACCTGTAAGATCTGAATCATATAGAGAGCGTTCCCCCTCCATATCAGCAGCAGCAATCCATAAGCCACCCTCCTTTAGCTTGAGGATTTCCCTTACTAGGTTTGTGACTCGTGCTACAGGAACGAATTCTACAGCTCCAGCTGAGGCCTTAGCCACTGCTGTACTTAAGCCAGCAGCCCTTCGCGTTGGTATTATTACTCCATGGGCTCCTGCAGCATCACACGTTCTTAAGATAGCACCAAGATTTTGTGGATCTTCTACACCATCAAGGATAACAACTAATGGTTCCTCATTCTTCTGCTTTGCTCGAGCTAAGATCTCTTCCACTTCTATATATTTGAAAGGTTCGACAAATGCCATCACGCCTTGACTATTTCTTGTTTTTGCCAAGCTTTCAAGCTCGCTCTTATCTACAACCTTTATAGGTATACCACGGTCATGGGCCAACTCCATTAAATCTCTCATGGAGCCTCCAGTATTTCTTGAAGCAACCATTACCATACTTATCTGGCGTTCAGAACGTAGCGCCTCAATTACTGCGTTTCTTCCTTCTAAAATATCAAACTTCCCCGAATTTATGATATTATTTAGGCTTTTCACGCCTCTATCGTTCCTTTCCATTCAGTTGTTTCCACCTAGCGCCTTGGGGTGTATCCTCTACAATTATACCTATTTCCTTTAAGCCATTCCTAATTGCATCAGCCATTGACCAATCCTTCTTCTTTCTCGCATCATCCCTCAATCTAAGCAACAATTCCACAAGTTCTTCTTCCTTACCCTCTAACTTTGTAGAATCGCCTTCTATCAATGATATGCCTAGAACTTCTCCAAAATCCTCAAAAGCTTCCATGGCATTCCTCAGAAGAGATAACTTTATAGGATTTATCTGAAACTCTGGGGAGTTAATAAATATATTTACCTCTTTAGCAAGATCGTGAAGAACAGATATTGCAATGGCAGTATTAAAATCATCATCCATACCGTTTATAAAGCGTTCCCTTGCTTCAACTATCTTATGATTAAAATTAGAGTCTATGCCATCTAGTTTATCCTCATCTACTTTACCAACTTCATCTCCTTTTACTAAGATCTCATTTATGGCTCTAACAGAATTCTTCAGTCTATCAAGGCTGCGCTCAGCCTTATTAAGTTCTTCATCGCTAAAGTTTATAGGGCTTCGATAATGACTTGATACCAAGAAAAGCCTTACCACATTTGGAGGATACTCTTCTACGATCTGCCTCAGTGCAAAGAAATTCCCCAAAGATTTCGACATCTTTTCTCCATCTATATTTATATATCCATTGTGTATCCAGTACTTAACGAAAGGTTTACCAGTGGCTGCTTCGCTTTGAGCTATCTCATTTTCATGATGTGGAAATATTAGATCCTGACCACCTGTATGAATATCAAAGGTTTCCCCTAAGTAAGTCATGGACATAGCTGAACACTCTATATGCCATCCTGGCCTCCCCTGACTCCATGGGCTTTGCCATCTGGGTTCCCCAGGCTTAGCACTCTTCCAAAGCGCGAAATCTATAGGATTTCGTTTCCTTTCATCTACATCTACTCGCGCACCCGCTGATAGCTGCCCTATATCCTGATTAGAGAGTTTACCATATGAGGGGAATTTACTTACATCAAAGAACACATCCCCACCAACTACATATGCAAACCCCTTGCTCACTAGGGTTTCTATAAGATCAATTATATTAGATATGTGCTCTGTGGCCCTAGGATAAACAGTAGCTTGCTTAATTCCGAGTTTCTTTATATCCTCGAAAAAGGCTTTACTGTAGCAAGAGACTACTTCTTCAAAGGATATACCCTCATCTGTCGCCCGCTTTATTATTTTATCATCTACATCTGTAAGGTTTTGAACCCAAGTGACTTCATATCCCCTAAACTCTAGGTACCTTCTTATAAGATCCGGGACAATAAAAGCCCTAGCATTCCCAAGGTGAAAATAATCATATACCGTTGGTCCGCAACTATATATCTTTACCTTACCGTCTTCAATAGGCTCAAAGACCTCTTTCTGCCGTGTCATGGTATTGTATATTCGTATCGTCATCATTACTTCCCCTCTCAAGCTTCGTTAAACGTTCTTCAAGTTCGATTATTCTAGATTGAAGGCATACAAGCATTTTAGCTACGGGGTCTGGGAGATCTGCGTGTTCTAGATCTACTCCCTCAGTGACACGTAACCCTTCCATAGCTACAACCTTTCCAGGGACTCCCACAACAGTGGTATTTGAAGGCACTGATTTTAAGACTACAGCACCAGCACCTATCTTTGCATTATCACCTACTGTAAAGGAGCCCAATAACTTTGCACCTGCACCAATAACTACATTGTTTCCTATCGTAGGATGACGTTTCCCTTTCTCTTTACCAGTTCCTCCTAGAGTCACTCCCTGGTAAATAGTAACATTATCCCCTATCTCTGCAGTCTCTCCAATCACCACACCCATACCGTGATCTATAAAGAGTCCTTTACCGATCTTTGCACCAGGATGGATCTCTATACCAGTAAAAAATCTGGTAACTTGCGAAAGTAATCGAGCAATAAGAAAAAATTTTCTTTGATATAACCAATAAGAAATTCTATGCATAATTATAGCATGAAGACCAGGATAACACAGTAATACTTCTACAAGACCTTTAGCCGCTGGATCTCTTTCAAAGACGCACTCTATCTCTTGCTTTAGCCATTTAAACATATTTCTCCCCCCCAAAAAATAAAAAACCCCTTCTCTTTCAGAGGCGAAGGGGCCGCGGTTCCACTCTGATTGACTTACGCCCTATATGAAAAATATCCGGGCGTCGTCCATCTTAAGGCAATAGTAACGGTCTTGCTAACCGAAGTCCATTACTTAACTAATGACAAATTAGATGTTCATAGACTTAGCTCCAGGGCGCACTTCAGTCGTACTTTCTCAAGGAAGGCTCTCAGCTTATAGCATTCCTTCTCTGTCTGAAAAAGTGCTTTCGACCTACTCTTCCCCTTCATCGCATTTTTCATTATATATTATGCGCGAAGGCGTTCTAATATCAACTCCCCAAGGATAAGATCATCTGGAGTAGTAATTTTGATATTTTCATAGATTCCTTCTACTATCTTTACTTTGTAACCTAAGCGTTCCACTAGCATCGAATCATCTGTTCCGCAAAACCCATCACTTATAGCCTTTTCATAAGCAGCTATAAGGAGATCTGCTTTAAAGGCCTGCGGTGTTTGCATGGCCCACAGTTCATTCCTGGGAGGGGTATTCGATACAAAACCATCTTCACCCACTACTTTTATAGTATCTTTAACACGAACAGCAACACCTGCTGCTCCATGGGTTTGAGCATTAGATATAGTATCTAAGAGTATCTTCTGAGTCACAAATGGTCTTGCTCCATCGTGAACCAGTATTATATCGGCCTTTCCACGGATAGCAGCTAGCCCATTCGCTACTGAATCCTGACGCTCAAGACCACCAGCAATAACGTGCGTGACCTTTTTTAACCCCAAGGGCACAATAACTGTTCTTTGACAATACTCTATTTCGTCTTTTGAAGAAACTACTACGATCTCGTCTATTAAAGCACACGTTTCTAACGCTAAAAGAGTATGAGCCAAGATGGGTTTCCCTTTTAACATAAGAAACTGTTTATTTATAGGGGTTCCCATCCGGCTCCCACGTCCAGCTGCAGGAACAATCGCTGATATCATTTTTATAAGACCTTTTCCAAAAACTTAGGCCTGGCAAATATCATCCTACCAGCAGCAGTCTGGAGTACACTTGTAACTACAACATCTAGCTGCGTTCCTATATACCTCCTGCCGTTATCAATAACTATCATAGTACCATCGTCAAGATAGGCAACGCCTTGCCCGGCCTCCTTACCATCCCTTATAACCTGGACAAACATTTCTTCACCCGGTAGCACCACTGGCTTAACTGCATTAGCTAGCTCATTAATGTTGAGGACTTGCACACCGTGAAGTTCAGCCACTTTATTAAGGTTATAGTCATTAGTTACCACTTTACCCCTTAATAACTTAGCTAATCTCACTAGCTTGCTATCTACTTCTAGGATATCATCAAAGTCCCTTTCATAGATCTGAACCACAACATTCTCCTTTTTCTGCATAGCATTGAGAATATCTAGTCCACGTCTGCCGCGGTTTCGTTTCAAAGAATCTGAGGCGTCAGCTATATGCTGAAGTTCTTCTAAGATAAAGTTAGGAATAATAAGGGTTCCATCTAGGAAGCCAGTATCGCAAATATCTGCAATTCGTCCATCTATGATAACACTAGTATCCAAGATCTTATATTGAGAATTTCGTGCATTACTTGCCCTAGTTTTGGAGCCTGAACCTGCTCTATCGTTAGATTTTGGTAGAAGGCTGAGTAGATTAAATAGTTCATCTTTTTTCTTTATTGCCAAAGTCATACCCAGATATCCTAAGATCAAATTAATACCTACAGGAAGAAAATTACCGATAACCGAAATACGAGGTAGTGGTAGACTCAAAAGATTCGCAATAATAAAACCAAAGATCAAACCAAAAGCTCCAACTATTATATCTTGTACCGGCACTTTCTGAAGTTTTATCTCCACCCATTCTAGTGTTTGAGCACATTTTTTAACTACCAGTGGAGCTATTACTAAACCTAAAATACCTCCTGTTATGCCTGTGATAGTAGCTAATTTAATGTCAAGGGGTAGTCCATAGATATTTACTGAGATAAATCGATAGCCTATGACTCCTGCGGAAGACCCTATCAAGAAGAAAAAGACTCTGATTAAAGATTCTAACATTTTTATTCACCCCCGATATATTTAAGGATTAGACTATATGATATATTTATCCATTTAACCTCTTTTTTATCCTCTTTTTTAGAAGATACTTCTTAGGAAACTTTATTAATCAGAAGGAACGTATCACTAGCGGGGATTTTTATATCGCCAGGCGGTCCTGGCGTATCTCCTAAAAGTTTTCTACATTATATATGGGGGCAGCCTTTATTGTTCCTCGCTACATAGATCATCTTGTAGACCGGTGCAATTGACTGCATCTTCGATTGCTGTCATAGCTTGCTGCTCTTCGATATCTGTGGCAAGTACGAATTCGCTAATAAGTATCTGACGCGCACTTTCTAACATCTTTCGTTCCCCTGTAGAAAGCCTTTTCTCTTTATCTCTCATGGAAAGATTACGAACTACTTCAGCAACCTCATATATATCTCCACTTTTGAGCTTTTCTAGATTAGCACGATACCGTCTGTTCCAATTCTGCGACATCCTGCTACGGTCCGCTTGTAAAACCTCAATAACCTTTTCTACCTCAGATTCATCTATTACACCTCGTAAACCACGTTCTTCTCCATTATCCATAGGGATCATAACTTTTAGATTCCCTATTGGGAGCTTCATCACATAGAATCTTTGACGCGTACCGAGCACTTCTTTTTCTTCAATCGCCTCAATTACCCCTGCGCCGTGCATAGGGTAAACGACTTTATCGCCGACGTTAAACATCAGCAACTCACTCCATTCTTTTATTCGCTCCCTCTTCATTTTAATTTTATCACGAAGTGGAACTGATGTCAATATGAAGAGGACGTCCAAAAAGAAAATGCGGGGCTTGTTACTTAGTATATCTATCAGCAACTGTAGACGCCCCATAGGATTCTGGTTTTATTTTAGCACTAAAACCACTACCAGTTACCATACCCACTAGATCTCTTATTAAATCTTTGGTTGCTCCTCCTTCTCCTACATCCAGGTGAATCTCTAGATTTAAATCTTCGATTCCGTTATTAGTCAGTTTTTCCGCTAGCCGGCTAGCGAGGCTAAGACTCTTAGCAGCCTCGTAAAAGACTCTCTGCCGTAGATTCCTACCAAATGGTTCATGGGATTTCGTATAAAAGTATCGTCCGCCTTTCCCAACCCTATGGATTACTACTGCTGTTACAAAACAAGTAGTCTCCTTTAACTGAGAATCT
Source organism: Firmicutes bacterium UBA5435 (assembly GCA_002426645.1). Taxonomy (GTDB): domain Bacteria; phylum Bacillota; class UBA5435; order UBA5435; family UBA5435; genus UBA5435. The sequence continues at coordinate 76,507 of DIRN01000113.1, forward strand.
GTTCCGATTATTAACCTATAATGTGCATCTGGCTCTTCCTGCATATATTCTATTATCTCATCGAAAAGTCTATCAAAGTTCATTCGACCTTTAGTGGGACTTATGAATTCCACCTTTCTCACCTTCATTTCTAAATAAATCTCTTAGCTACTGCGCAGGAAATTCTCACAAAATCATCGATGGTTAATATTTCAGCCCTATCTTTGGGATCGATTTTAGCCTCTTGAAAAATATCTAGTATAAGCCCTTTATCCATGGGTAGAAGTGAATTGTTACTCAATGCATTTAAAAGAGTCTTTCTCCTTTTACCGAAGGCTGCCTTTACAATACAGGCAAAATATCTTTCACTCTCTTCATAGACGCGCCGTGCCTTACAGCGCTCTAATAAGACTACTGAAGAGTCCACATCTGGCTTAGGAAAGAAAACCGTTGGTGGCACATTATGAATTACATGAGCATCGTAGTAGTATTGGACTAAGACAGATAAAACTCCGTACTCTTTTCCACCAGGTTGAGCTATAATTCGATGTGCTACTTCTCTTTGTACCATTAATACCATAAGATCTATATTCGCATTTTCCATCAACAACTTCATTAGTATCGGACTAGTGATATAATAAGGAAGATTGGCAATGACCTTCCAACCATATGGCGCTTTCATGAATATCTCGCTCAGATCTACTTCAAGCACATCACCTTTAATTATCTCCACGTTAGTATGTTCGTAAAAATGTTTCTTCAAAATAGAGATTAAACGCTCATCTATTTCAATGGCAATTACTTTAGAGCAATCCTCAGCTAGAAATTGCGTAACAGTACCTAAGCCAGGTCCTATCTCTAAAACCTTATCTTCTTCAGTCAAGTCCGCAGAAGTCACTATCTTTTCAAGGATATTACCATCTATTAAAAAATTCTGTCCAAGACCTTGGAGAGGTTTTATTTGATTTTCTTTTAGGAGCCGCATAGTAACACCTGGTTTAAAGATATATTCCAAATATAACATCTCCTCTTTTCAAAGATACGGTCTGCGAAGAGAAGAGTAAATCAAGAAAGACCAAAGAGAGTTTTCGCATTTTCCAATGTTTTCTCTGCCACAGCCTGGTAAGGGAGTCCCTTTATCTCTGCAATTTTTTCTACAACCAATCTTACATTCATAGGTTCATTTCTCTTACCCCTATAAGGCTCTGGAGTAAGGTACGGCGAATCCGTCTCTGCTAATATAAAATCCAAAGGGACCTTTGAGGCTACCTCTTGTAATCTTCTAGAATTAGTAAAAGTTATGGGGCCTGCAAAAGAAATATAGTATCCCAGATTCATACATTCCTTTGCCATTTCATAACTCCCTGAAAAACAATGTAGTACTCCTCGAATACCCCTATAACACTTACTCTTTAATACCTCCGTAATATCTCCATGAGCTTCCCTATCATGGATTATTACTGGGAGATCTAATTCTTTCCCAAGGTCCAATTGAGATAGGAAGACTTCACGCTGAAGTTCCCTAGGAGAAAAATCATAATGATAGTCTAAGCCAATCTCACCAAAGGCAACAACTTTATTATGCTTAGAGAGTTCCTTTAATTCACGAAAGACCCCTTCATTTACCCCCTGAGCATCATGGGGATGAATCCCTATTGCTGCATATACCATGGAGAATTCCTCAGCAAGAGCCATGACTTTCCGTGAGGAAGAAAGATCACATCCCACATTTATAATATACTTTAATCCAGTCTCTTTTGCTCGTGTCACCACGTCTTCTCTATCCTCATGGAACTTTTCATCATCTAGATGAGCATGTGTATCAATTATCTGACTTTTGTCTTCTTCCAATATAGCCATCATTCCTCCCCAACAGCTTTCTACATATAAGGGTAAATAAAAAAAGCCCCTCGAATCCTCATAGGAACGAGAGGCTAACACCTTCACGGTACCACCTTGTTCTATCGTAATCAGCGAGATTACGATCTTTATAGGTACAGGAGCTCACCTTTCACGCCAGAGGCGTTCGACTACTCCTACAATCACATTTACCAATAACACAAAACGTATGCTTTTATACTCTAATATTTTACACCTTTTTTGTGTATATTATACTTCAAAGATGATCTGCTGTCAAACTTTAGGAGCAGAGAATCATTTTCTACATTAGTCTATAGGAACGAGCAATCGCATACCAGCTGCAAGATCTACATTATCTAGTCGATTGAGATCTGCTATTTCTCTCCATCTATTAGCGTCCTTTAATAAATCTTTAGCGATCTGCCATAATGTATCCCCACGTTTTACTACGTATTCCATAGTTTTTACAGGTGATCCTAAAGTACTGCTAGTAGAGCTAACTGTACGCACTTCTTCAAGTTGGAGGCTAATTGTAGCTAAATCCTCCTTCAACTGCTCATTTGAATTATGAAGCGCCTGTAATTCTATATTTGTTCTCCATAATCCTATACCCAGACCTAGTACGACCACTAAAATTATGATCATACCCCAAAATAGGATCTTAAAACTTGGATCTGAAGCATCCCATTCCTTGTAATCATACTCATCCTCAATGTTTTCAAGTTCAGGTTCAGTATAAATGCGTTTTTCATCGTTGCGGCTTTTAGATGAAATAACTTCTTTATCATCAGGCCAGTTCTCCAGATACCTCTCTCTGCCCATGGAGGATTCCCTCCCTCTTTATTAATATTTTTGGAAACTCCAATCCAAGGCTCAGGCTTTTGAACCCTTAAACTCATTATTTATTATATTATATATTAGACACTCAAGGAACAAATCCTGCCTCAAAATTCATTTTTTCGACATGGTTTCTCCTTTATTTCGACATTTCTTCTCTCTCAACTTTATACTTTCCTTTTGCTACTATAATAACTCCAGCAGCTGTGGCGAAAAGGACGCTACTACCATAAAAAGATGAACGAAGACCTGTACGTCCTCCTAAAAAACCGCCTATAAGAGGTCCTACTACTGAACCTATTGATACTATAGCGTTGTAAAGTCCAAAGGCAGAGCCTCTCATTGACTTATCTACGCTTTGAGCTATAAGGACATTTCCAGCAATAGTTATGGCAGCATTTGCAAAACCAAAGAGAAACCTCAATGTACCAAGGTACCAAATGGAATTAGCTAACCCCTGAAGGAACGTGAGGATGGCTCCAATTATCAAGCTTATATTAAAAAGAGACGGATAATCTAATCGCCTCATTCTGCTGATCAATGGAGCCCCAATTGCCATAGAAACCCCTTGTTGGCGGTCTCTCTATTTGAG
>DIRN01000088.1 GCA_002426645.1 Firmicutes bacterium UBA5435
AATTTTACGGGAATTCAGGATATAAACGTTTTACCCATGGAGTACTTTCATAAGAATCATTCAGGAGATGTGATATCTCGCCTTACTAATGATATGGGTGGAATCCGTGGGATAATAGGTGGGCAGGCTTTCAGCCTGCTCCAAATCCCTCTTGACGGTATAGTAGCAGTAATGTACGGTCTAAAGGTAAATTGGCAGATAACCTTAATCCTACTCATTATTGCTCCTCTGCCTTTAATAAGTAACTATATCTTTAATAAAAGATTGCGGGAGACTTCACAGGAAGCCCATAAGTTATGGTCGCGCATTTATAGTTTTGTGACGGATATCTTCAAAGGAACTGATATAGTAAAGACTTATGAAATTAAGGATGCGCTCATAGATAAGCTTCAGGAACGCTACGATGAGAACCTAAAGGTAGAACTTAAACTCACAAAGCTCGGTATAGGTCTAACTCTAGGTGCTAATTTAGTATCCAATCTTTCTATTCTAATACCTTCTATAATAGGTGCTTTTCTCATATTAAATGGAAAGTTAAGACTTGGCGATGTGGTAGCTTTTATAAGTATACTCTCAACTATCACTCAGCCTTTCTTTACGATGCCTGGTGTAATAGGTGGCTTTCAAAGAGGCACTGCCGCTGCTCAAAGGGTATTAGAGGTCCTAGATACTGAAGGAGAGGAGTATGGAGAGGGCAAATTGCTAGATATCAGTTCTATTGAGTTTAAAGATGTGAGTTTCTCCTATGATTCAGTAAATGCACTCAGTGGCGCGAGTCTTTCTATAAATCGGGGGATGAAAGTGGGTGTGGTTGGAGCTAGCGGATGTGGAAAGAGCACTCTAATTAAGATGCTTTTAGGCTTTTACCGTCCTCGTGGGGGCGATATTTTAATTAATGATAAAAGCCTCTTTTCCTATAACTTAAAGAACGTCCGTGAGGTCATGGCCTATGTCCCTCAAGAACCGTATCTCTTTGCCGGGAGTATAAAGGATAACATACTCCTTGGTAAACCTGATGCTAGTGAGGAGGAGTGGCGGAAAGCAGCTGAGATTAGTCTGGTAGATGAATTCGTAGCTGAATTGCCAGAGGGATATAATACTCTTATAGGGCAGAATGGTATGAACCTTTCAGGAGGCCAACGGCAGAGGATAGGGGTTGCCAGAGCGTTAATAAAAGGCGTACCTCTTCTTATCTTAGATGAGGCAACCAGTTCATTGGATAACGAGACGGAACGTCGTTTATATGAAGGGCTAGATAGTATAGAGACGGTAATTGCAATAGCCCATCGATTATCTACATTACGAGACTTTGATATTATCTATGTAATGGATAAAGGTAAGGTAGTAGAGATGGGAGATCATACAAGCCTTTTAGAGGCCCGCGGTTACTATTTTCAGTTGGAGAGGAGGGGATCTAATGATAAGGAGATTACGGCAATACCTAATTAAGATATATCCCCTTATGGAGCCTTATACTAAATTTTACTGGTTCTATGCGATTATGACGATAATAATTGCACCTGTGGCGAATATAGGGGTTGTTCATTTTACAAAGGAACTCTTCGATGGAGTGGCTTCCGGGGATATCGGTAAAGTATACTTTTGGTCAGGGGTATGGGCAGTTTTTATAGTTGTCGCCCTCGCTATTATGTCTGGCCAGATGTATATAAGGACTATGTTTACTGTTTCTGTTAATAATGGCTTAAAGAGAAGATGTGTAGATCACATACTCTCATCTCAGAGGAGTCAGCTGAATAAGTATCATTCAGGAGACCTCATGTCCAGGCTAAATAATGATGTATCTCGTGCCCTAGGACTGTATACTAATATACTTATATCTCTTGTCTCAAACCTTATCATCTTCTTAGGTATGTTTACATACCTCCTATTTATAAATCCCCTTCTCGTGGTTACAGCTCTTATAACTTTACCAATATCAATGATGGCAAGTAAGGCACTAGGACCAAAGATTAATGCCATTCAAAGAGCCATGAATAAAAGACGCTCTATTATTAATGTCGAACTTCAGGATATGTTAAAAGGTGTTCAGGTAGTTAGAAGTTATAGATTAGAAGAGCGGTTCCATAATGAATATATGAGTGATCGTAGGTTTATAGTTAATAAGGAGATAGAGAGGATCTGGGTTAACTTCCTTTTGAGCCTTGGCACCAATGGTAGTGCTACATTTGCTCAGGTCTTTAGCTTTCTAGTTGCAGGGATACTCTATATAAACGGAGCCGTATCTTTAGGTTCAGCTATAATGGTCAGCTACGGCAGTAACTTTCTTAGAAATCCCCTGCAGCAGATTCCAAAGCTACTGGCAAATATGGAGAGTAATATTGCTTCAGCCGATAGGGTACTGGAAATACTCGATATAGAAAAAGAGGACCTTGAATTAAAAGGGACTTTTAATGTAGAAGGGGATATAGAGTTTGAAGATGTCACCTTTGGTTACGGGGATGAACCAGTGTTAAAGAACGTCTCTTTTAAGATCCCCATTGGAGAAAGGCATGCCTTTGTAGGCCCTACTGGAGCTGGCAAATCTACTATAGCTCGTCTCCTGTTGCAACTCTATAATCCTGAGGAGGGCGAGATCTCTATATGCGGGAGGGAACTCGGGAAGGAGAGTATAAGACACCTTATATCCTACGTCCCGCAGGAGCCTTATCTCTTCACAGGAACCATACGAGAGAATATAGGATATGGCCGTTTGGGAGCATCTATGGATGAGATTATAGATGCGGCTAAAGCTGCAGATGCTCATGGGTTTATCATGGAATTACCAGAAGGGTATAATTCTCAATTAGGCGAAGAGGGTATTAAACTAAGTGGCGGGCAGCGTCAAAGGATAGCCATAGCTAGGGCTATTTTGAAGGACGCGCGGATATTCCTATGGGATGAAGCTACGTCTTCTCTAGATACCCTCTCAGAGGAGCGGGTTCAACGTATGATAGAATCTTTGGGGGATAAGACAGTTATATTGATAGCTCATAGGTTAAGCACTGTAAAGAATGCTCATATAATTCACGTTATACAGGATGGAAGGATCGTTGAGTCAGGCGACCATCAGACCTTACTAAAAGCTAATCGAGTATATGCTGGTCTCTATAACACAGAAGGCCTGTAAAAAGGGGGATGAAATATATGAAGAAGGAAGAATATAATCGTATTACAGCACGGCTTTCACCTTATTTAAGAAAGGAATTGCTCTTTCTTTGGGGAAAGGATGCTAAACAAGAGGAGAGAATTATCTCCCTCCTTAAGGCAAATAAAATTGATGTAAGAGTGGAGAAGGGCGAGAAGACCAGGGGATGGCATACTGGTGATCTTGGTATACCTGTAGAGTGTACCAGATTCACGGTTCCAGCTTCTGATCTAGGTAGAGCACAGAAATTGCTCCAAAGATACAATAAGATAATAAACCCCCGACCTACTAGAGTTCTTATAGGGATTAGGACGGTATCCATTTTTTCCTTTGTAGCTTCCATGGGACTTAGCCCTAGTATCCGTTGGTTTGATTATATAATATATCTATCTATTGCTGGGATTTTAATACCAACCTTAAGACTCATGAGGAGAGATGATGATAAGTATCTTATCGCTAGCTGCGGTAAATGCGGGTCTTTAAATCGTTTGCATGAAGATAAAATTAACAATGCAAAATGCGGAAGATGCGGAAAGAAGCTAGATATGGCTTAAAGATCTATTGTGAGCTACCCGAAAACCCGCCCCTTACTGAGGCGGGTTGTTGGCACCTTAAGGTAGCTATCTAGCTGCATTTAGCCTCACTGTAAGTCGCGATTTTTTTCGTGCACCAGTATTCTTATGAATTACTCCTTTGGAAACACCTTTATCAATTACACTTATGGCATTCTTGAGAGCAGCTTCTGAGGCTGCTATATCGCCACTGGTAAGTGTATTCTCAAATTTCTTTATAGCCGTCTTTATAGAGGATTTAACTGCAACATTATACTGCCTATTTCTTTCAGCGATCTTAATACGTTTAATAGCGGATCTGCTATTTGCCAAAATTTTCACCTCCAGTCTTACAAGGTCACTTATATATATAATCCATAATATTTATCCGCAGAAGAACGTCTCCTCGCTAAATTGTACCACGTTTGTTGTACAATTGCAAGGTAACCAGTAAAAAAATAAAAAAAGGGTGCATAAAATATTTGAGAT
>DIRN01000116.1 GCA_002426645.1 Firmicutes bacterium UBA5435
AAAACATCTCGCCATATCTCCATTGTATACCAAAGCAACCTATATGGCATGAGAAAGTCAACTTTCGATTGAAGCTCAATTAAAACGAAGAATACTTACTGTTTTTCGCCTATTTTACCCTTATATACTATGTCTCCTTCTTTTTCAGCGAAATCTTGAAGTATGTATTTTTTATCTACTCTGACTATACTATTCTCATGAATCTTTTCGACCCAACCATGCTTAACAAAACTGCGTAGAAACTCTAAGAATCTTTTCTTACCATACAATAAAGACTTATATCCTTTATCGTGTTTATTATATTCAGCGCTTCTATCATTCACGTAAAACTCTATTGTCGCAGCTTCTATCAAGTTTGCACCCCCAATTATTTTATTTTTCCTACAGTTATATTATATATAAGTTTTAAGATGGTGTAAACTAAGGGAGCAAGCCGAATTATAGGATATTATCTGATATAGCATCTAAAACCTTGATAGCGCCTACATCTTCTATGATAAGATACTTTTACTCCTCTTTCAACAACATTTTTACATCAGATGGACTATTTGCCTGTCGGGAGGAATAAGGCCCATATATTTACTCATGGGCTCAGGCACATCCACTAGTTAGGGGAGTAATTTATTAGATTCTTCCACGCTCCAACGCATATCGGTTGCCCTTAAGTCGTTCTTGGAACAGTCATTATCTCTTTTATGGCCTAGTTCATTTTGAATAGTTATCCGATGTTTAGCAGGCGATTCAAATTTATATCTTTAATAAAAGCCTCTTCTTAACGCAAGTATGCTTTGGACAGTAGGATCTGGTGATTGGTTGCGAAGTATGATATAATTATCCAAGTAAGCAATACTATCATGCTTTTTGAATGTACTCTTCATCAGTAGTGCTCCATATCAGAGAATTTTATTATATTGAGGTGTAGTTATGGCAGGCTCATCGAAAACAGTTCGTCTTATCAGCGCCACTATGGCAGTATCTGTAGCAGGTGTTCTAAGCAAGATACTAGGATTTGTTCGTACTATGGCAGTAGCAGCGATCTTTGGCACTAGTGCCGAAGTAGATGCTCTTGTAGTAGCTCAGAATATACCAGGGTTTCTATTTGGTCTGATTGGAGCAGCTATAGGCACAGTAGTTATACCTCTATTTACCCGTAAACGTGTGACAGAAGGAGAAGAAGAAGCATTTCGCATGGCGGGGAGCGTATGGAATTGTGTACTTTTATTAGCAGTCATTGTATTGATTTTAGGAGAGATCGCCATGCCATTTCTGGTGAGGGTAGTAGCACCAGGTTTTAAGGACGAAGTCTATAACTGTGCAATTCTTTTAGGACGAATTATGATGCCAACAGTTATCTTTATTGGACTTAGAAGTATAGCTGGAGGGATGTTAAATTCGCTTCAAGTATTTGGTTTACCAGCCTTTGCAGGACCAGTGCAGAATATAGTGATTATAGTTGCGATCTTTACCTTAGGAGATATACTAGGAATTCAAGGTCTGGCGTTTGGAACGCTAGTAGGAATGGCCTTTTCCCTCATGATACTCTGGTATGCTTTGAAAGAAAGGGGATTCAAGGCAGGTCACAGGATTAATTGGCATTTGCCAGAATTAAAAGAAATAGCTATGCTCGCATTACCAGTAGCTGTAGGTTCTGGATTAGGTATTATAAATGGAATGGTAGATAGGATCTTAGCCTCTAGTCTTCCCACAGGAAACGTGGCAGCTATGAACTATGCAACGAGTTTATATACCTTACCCATGGTCTTCTTAGGCAGTACTTTAGGTGTGGTACTCTATCCTACGTTAGCTGAGTTTTCAGTTTCTAAGGAAAAGACTAGGATGGTAGGAGGAATCAGCAGAGGACTTTCTATTGGAGCTTTAGGGGTTTTCCCTTTAGCAGCAGGAATACTTGCTCTAGCAGAACCTTTGACACAGGTCGTCTATGAAAGAGGCGTTTTCAGTTCTGATGCTACCACTTTAACATCAGGCATACTCTTAATGTATATGATAGGAGTACCCGCCATGTCATGGCGAGATATATCAGCAAAGGCTTTTTATGCAGAAGGAGATACGCGTACTCCCCTTTGGACGGGGATACTGAGTGTTTCAGTGAATATATGGGTAAACTTGAATTTAGTCGGATATTTAGGCGCTAGAGGCCTTGCTCTAGCGACTTCTATAGCATCATGGGTGGGCGCAATTAGCCTCATGCTCTTATGGGATATAAAGCATAAAGATAAAGGCTACCCTAAGCTTATAAACTGCAACTTTCTTTGGGAGACAGCTAAGGTCTTGCTATCTACACTAGTGATGTTCACTGGAGTTCATCTTTTCTGGTTGAAGGTAGCACAAGTAAAGTTAGGAATCACCCCTTCTAATCTCCATACACTTGTATGGCTCCTCATCTCTGTAGCCTTAGGAGCAACTATATACTTTATAACATCATGGCTTCTGAAGGTAAAAGAATTTAACTTCATGGTTAATACAGGGAAGAAGGGAGCAAGAAAGATAAAGGGTATGGTCTTAAGCCTCGTGAATAGATAAAAGTAGGACGATTTTTCAACTCATCGTGAAGCCTTCTTTCTGCTACAGTCACCTATATTCTTATGCTTTTAAATGGAAAAGCGGGGTTGAAACTTCTGCAATATTTGGGTATTATATAAGAGGAAGGTAAGTATTAACTTTTATAAGAGCGATATTAAACTCGAAGAGATTTGCTAACTCTATAACGGAAGGAGAATTGCTTATGCAGATTGACATCACGTTGATTCCAGATGACAAGCTCTTACTTCCGCTACCATATAATCAAGTGGTGCAGGGATTCATATACAATCATCTAGAGGATGTGTTAAGCTCTTGGCTACATGATGAGGCATATGAATTCAATCAACGTAGATACAAATTATTTGTCTTTGGACGTCTTGTTGGAAAATATACTATTAGTGAAAAGAGAATAGAATTTCAAGGACCTATTAGCTTATCAGTTAGATCGGTAAACAAAGAAGTCATATCGTCCTTTGCAGAAGAGTTGATAGATAAGAAACGCGTTATACTAGGGCGGACTTGGTGTACCGTCTCGAATATAAGTATCACCCCTGATCCTAATATAGATCTTTCAAAACCAGTTCAAATTAGGGCAATTTCACCTATAACAGTTTATAGCACATTGCGCGCATTCGATGGACGCAAAAAAACATACTACTATTTTCCCATGGAAACAGACTGGGAAAGACAGATCCTTGAGAATCTAGTCCGCAAGAGCCAGGCCGTTGACGGAATAGAATATAACGGCATACCTGATGGCGCTCGGATAAAACCTAAACGTGTAGACAATTCCCATATGAAGATAATAAAATATAAAAGTACTATAATTAAAGGGTGGATGGGTACATACGAAACCTTCCTACCCCAGGATCTTTTCTTCATAGGATATAATGGTGGTTTTGGTGCAAAGAATAGCCAAGGCTTTGGCATGGTGGAGATAATTAATAAATAAGTTCCTGATTTAAAGAGGAATATCTCCACCTTTGTAGAATAATAAAGGAAAGTATTCAAATGCTCTGCAAAGGGGTGATGGGATTGATAATAGGGGTATTTCTTATAGGAGTAGCAGCCTTAGCTATTATATTAACTATAACATCTGTATTTAGACTAGCCTCTTCAGCTTCTATAGAAGATCTTAGGAGAGATGTGCGCAAGGCTAAAGAAAAGAAATAACGTCTTAGTCGATCTCACCCAACTGTGAAAGAGCGGATATAGAAGATATTTCTCGTTCTATTAAGAGTCTAGCTTCATGCATTACATCTTCAGATACCTTCTTCAATTCCCTTCGGGTATTTTCTTCAATATGCTTTGAAAAATTTTCCTCTCCTTTACTTATAGTTCTATCAATACTCTTTTCAGAAAGAAGTATCTTAGCAAAGCTAGGCCTTAGATTTTTCTCTTTAATTTGATCCTTTGCTCTCTTAAAGCCGTATCTGACTATAAACGCACCTATAGCTCCTCCTATCAAAAGACCTATAGGTCCAGACATTATAATTGCTAGTCCACTACCACCACAAATAGATGCAGTTATAACCGTTATAAGTCCATAAACTATCTTCTCTATAGAATTAAATAGCTGAGCGTCAAGGCTTTCATTGAAATTATAATCATCTGTTAAACCTCTAGATAGCGTATATATATACTTACTTTCACCTACAAAGTATACCTCTTCTTTAGCGAACCAATCAGCTACCGCTTTCATTATCTCATAAGGGAGGCGTCTTGCGGCATCTTCTATCTGTTCTTTAATATAATCATGTATAGAATCTGTAGAACTTGATACTTCTCTTGCTATCGTTCTTTCTAAATCATTTATAGTTCCACCTTTACTTCGGAATTCATTCAGTAAAGGATGTACTTTATCTTGGAAGATTATATGGGCAGAACGTCGACTAATCTTTGAAGTTAAATCACCTATCAATGGTTCAAGGATCTTAAATCTTATATTTTCCTCCATAAATCTGGGAAGGTCTTCGCTAAGAGCTTCCCTTGCCCTCTCATTCTTTCGCTTTAGAGCAGGTTCTAAAGACATTCCTAACGCTATGACTTCATAAGGCTCTTCGCTCCTAAAGATAGAATCCTCATTTATATTTAAAGCCTCTTGGACTAATTCAGGAACAAAAGGCCATAAGCAACTACCACCTGTAAGTATAATCTTCTGTATGTCATTCTTAGAGATATGATTCTCTTTTAATCCTGAGATTAATAGATCTCTAAACCATAAGAAAAGGTCAATACTATTATCGCTAGATAAGATTGGAGACTGGTTCTTTGTCTCTTTAAGGTATTCTAGGAACTGAGAAGTAGGTCTATACTCTCTAGCCCGTTCTACAAATTCATCCCACGTTATATCCTTTAAACTTCCATAACCCGGTATATTCCCAGTCCACGTATTACTTCTATCATAGCTCATATACCCTGAAAAAGATTCTTTAAGCTCCCTACATCGATACCAGTGAATAAAATATTCACTTTTTTCTTCTTCCATAATGCGTATGGCATTAGAGTTAGCATCTATAAACCATTGGAAGAAGAGATCATCAAAGAGTCTACCACCAAGGTGCATATCTCCCCAGGAAGCGATTATAGTAGCCTTTTTAAGGAAAGAGAAATCGCAGGTTCCCCCACCGTAATCAATGACTAAGACACCTTTCTGAGCATCTGAAGCTGTTATGTCCCTTCTAGAGAGATGATAGAAAAGCGCGCCTATAGGCTCATGGATGAGGCTCACCTCTCCATATCCTGCTTTCAAAGCTATGTCTCGTATAGCATTCTGGAATCTATCATCTGCTTCGCTAGGTACTCCAAAATAGATCTTATTTTGTTCAGGGGATAGAGGAGTATAGTTCTTAGCTGATAAAAATAGAATTTGACCCATGAAATCTATTGCTGCCTGTCGTGCTTCTAAGCTAGTAGAGATCTCAGGTTTAAAGTGCACCTTGAGCCCATAATCCTTATTCTTCATCCTACGGATATTTCCCCATTCCTCAGTTGCCATAGAACCAATGAGAGGCTCTTTCCCAGCCCTATAAAGAATAGCTGTTTCTACTCCCCCTTCACTTTTCTTAGGAAGAATACCTTTAATAGTAGATGGCATTAATCTATCTACAGGACAAGTACTTATAAATGTACTACTTGTTCCAAAATCAATAGCGACAATATGTTGAGCTTTATTATTACTATTCATTTCACATCAACTCTCTTTGGGTCTTTCTAACGAGACCTTTTTTTCGCACTTCACCACTTATTATAATTGGTCTATCTTCAACAATAACTGAATTCCCTTCTTCTACAACTCCATATATATCATAGAGATCATACATATGAGGTTCCCAAATCAATATTTCTGATGATTTATTATCGTTTGTTCCTTGAAAGGCAGGGGGACTCTCAAGCCCGTCTAATCCAGCCATTCTAGCCTCTTGAAGGAGTTCTATAGATGCTAATTCTAATTCATCCTTTGGCGCTCTATGGAGCTTATAGAGTTTTTCTATTAAGGAGATAGGCAACTCATCATAAATATTTTTGCCAGAACTATTCTTATCGGCAATGTGCTCCTTTGATAGATGAAATGCGTACTCTAACCAAACTCGAAGAGTCTTTCGGGCGACCTCTTCAGATAACTTCTCATCAGGCTCGATCTTAGCTGGTTTGCTCATCCAGAGATATATGGCTATCAGTAAATAGCTTAAGAGACGTTTTTCTCTACCTTGTTGTGTGAGAAAATGTTTCCAAGAAACTGAAGGTACAAAGACCGTCCATAACTCAGTTATAGTGGCAACACCTAGTGCTACAGTAATAGATTTACGAATAAAACTGCTTTTAGATACATATGAAAAAAGGCCAGTCATTAAGGCTGCTCCCACTAGTGCAGAGAAGAAGAACCCAGATGTAGTATCCAACCCAGCTAAACGCAGTAAAGAGCCTATAGATATAATACCCAGGATTACTCCTACAGCTGCGGCAATCCCATATCTCCATGGGGGCAAGTCATCTTTTAAAGGTAATTCTATATCCAAGTCTGGCAATTTATCATCTAACTTCCATCTCAGCTCATTATAATCAGGACCCGCCTCAGGAAAGAACTCTTCAGATGCAACTCTATGGATGAGTTCAGTCCTAATGGTATCTAATGACTTCACACGATTCTGTCCCCATTGGTCATATAAAGGTTTCCCGTACTTAGTCACTATATTTATAGCATATTCCTCTGCTAGCTTCTTTACTTCATCTGCCATCTTACAGTCCCTTCTTTCTATTATAGGGCTAATCTATTTATATACCATATTCTCCAAATCTACTCAAATTCCTCTAACCTTTAATAGGAGGGAATCGAGTAAATTTATAAGTAGGGGGCACTTCCTGCTTTATGAAGGAGCGCAACTTCTCATGAAAGAAATTAGTATTAACCAAGTATATAAAGAGGCGAAAGAGGCCTTCCGTAGCTGGAGTATAAGACCAATTGAAGAACGTATTAATTATCTGAAGAGACTACGATTTCATATAGTGGATCACATAGATGAGCTCGTTGATATTATAATAAAGGATACTGGTAAGGTCAAAGTAGATGCATTAACTGCAGATATATTGACTACCCTTGATGGGATTAAGCATATAGAGAAGCATGCTAAAAGGGCATTAGGGAAGAAGATGCCCACCCCTATTTTCTTATTAGGAAAGAGTTCTTATGTGGAATACAAGCCTAAAGGTGTGGTACTTGTCATTTCCCCGTGGAACTTTCCCCTACAATTATCTATGATACCAGTCATTAGTGCTGTTGTTGGTGGCAATACTGTAATCTTAAAGCCATCAGAGGTTACACCTCTTGTAGGAAGAGCTAGAGAAGAGATCTTTAAAGATGCGGGGTTCCCTCCTAATGTGGTTCAGGTCCTTCATGGAGGGAAGGATATAAGCGCGGCTTTAGTTAAAGGAAGACCAGATTATATATTCTTTACAGGGTTAGTTATGACTGGAAAGATAATTCAAGAACAAGCAGCTAGAGAGCTTATCCCTACTACTTTAGAGCTGGGTGGGAAAGATCCCATGATAGTCTTCGCTGATGCTCCTATTGATAGAGCTATAGGAGGCGCTATATGGGGAGCCTCTAATAATGCAGGACAAGTCTGTATGTCTGTAGAGCGGTTATATGTTGAAAGGAGTATCTACAATCAATTCCTTGAAAAACTAGTAGAAGAAGTGAGAAATTTAAAGGTGGGAGATGATATAGGTTTTATGATTTCTCCTGCTCAGGTAGGTATAGTACGGAGTCACGTGGAAGATGCACTCTCTAAAGGAGCCAAGTTGCTTACGGGCAAGGCCCCTGATAAGTGGGGTCAAGGCACTTTCATACATCCTATGGTTATGGTAGATCTTACGCCGTATATGCAGATTATGAATGAGGAGACCTTTGGTGTAGTGCTTCCTGTTATACCTTTTGATACGGAAGATGAAGTCATCCAGCAGGCTAATAATTCCGCGTATGGCTTAAACGCTAGTGTATGGAGTAAAGATATTGAACGCGCTCAAAGAGTAGCCTCTAGATTAAACTCTGGTGGCGTTGCTATAAATGATGTGATTATCATTATAGCCAATTCCTATCTACCATTTGGTGGTGAAAAATTGAGCGGTATAGGACGCTATCATGGAGATATTGGGCTCCAGACTTTCTGTCATCAAACTTCAGTGATGGTGGATAAAGGAAAGCGTCATAGAGAAGTGAATTGGTTTCCCTATAAAGATAAATATCCTTTCTTTCATAGATTAATCAGGAGTTACTTTGGAAAGAGCGTAGATTGGTTGGGATTTATAAGATCGTATATAGGTTTGCTAAAGAAATCATAATGGCCTTTAAATAACCCTATCTAATCCAAGAGTTTCGGCATATTCGAAGGCCTCCCTCACTTCTTCTCGGGTAGCTCTTCTTGTGAGTTCAGGGTATTTATAGACTTCATGTGTAGGATAGTATTGTCCCATAAGGTTTATGTAAGTGTTAGTACTTATCTCTTCAGATATGAATTGAAGTAGTTCTTTTGTTCCAGCTAACCTATTAGGAAGGATCAGGTGCCTGACTAGTAGACCCTTTACAGCTAGTCCGTCTTTTATCTCCAAGTCACCTACTTGTCTATGCATCTCCTTTAATCCTGCTTTAAGGACGCGAGGATAATTTCCTATCTTTGAATATTTTTTACCTAGCTCCTCATCCATGTATTTGGTATCCGGCATATAGATATCAATTATATCTTGAAGGAGTTTTAAGATGGCTACACTATCATATCCTCCAGTATTGTATACTATAGGAATATTTAATCCTTCACTAGCCGCCATTGAAATAGCCTCTACGATTTGAGGCACATAATGACTTGGAGAGACTAAGTTTATATTATGACATCCCTGCTCTTTTAATTTAAGCATCATCATAGCGAGTTCTTCTGTACTTACCTCGCGTCCTTCAATTCCTTGGCTTAAGGTGTAGTTTTGGCAGAATACACACCTTAAGTTACAGTAAGAGAAGAATATAGTGCCTGAGCCATGTCTCCCTACGAGAACATCCTCTTCTCCAAAGTGCGGAAAGCAACTTGAAATTTTAACCTTGTCCCTTGCCTTGCAAAAGCCTATCTCTCCCTTTAACCTGTTAACTCCACAGCAATGTGGACAGATTACGCATCTTTCCATCATACTTCGTAGTGATTCTATTCGCTTTTGGAAGTCTTCTTTAGATAGCTTAACGTATGAAGGGTTATATTTCAACGTCTATACCTTCTTTTTCTTAATATATTATGCCCTTATTATTAAATAAATAGGGGAGGCATGATAGATCACTTTGATTTTTTGGGCAACTTCTTATCATGTTTTTTCTTAGTATTTACAGGTTCTTTAAGGTCTTCAAGTGTCAGGTTATATTTAGTTGAGATCTGAGACCAATTTTGTCCTTTAAGCCTAAGCTCTATAATTGTTGAAGGGTTTATTTGGATCTTTGTTGCTAAGTTGATACAAACAGCTATATCCTGGAGGGGAAGACCTTTATCTATCCACAGTGTAATATCCTTTTGAGGAATATCATAATATGAGGAAAGAAAGTATACTGTGAGCTGCCTTTCGATTTCAGAGTCGTCCTTAGCAGAGAAATCAGGATCAAGGCCCCATTTCTTTGCAAGACCAGGAGGTATCTTTCCCTTTGCCAAGGCTCCCCAGCCGCTTAATTTCTTTTTATCAGCCATGATTATTTCAGGGGTATTTTGAGTTTCCCCAGAAATATAATATAGAGATATTGAAGTAGTGGCTGACTGAGTCTCATTGCTATACTCTAGATTTACTTGTGTATCCAAGTCAAAGAAGAGAGCAGCTGCGCCAAGGAGTAATAGTTCTCCTATATCTGCATCTACCAGATCTACATTGACTGAGAAGGCAGCGTAAGACGTTACTGGAGTTAATGTTGCTAAGATAGCCAATAGAATAGGTAAAGAGCGTTTCATATAATAACCTCCTAATAGGATTCTATTCTTATTATATCATTCTAGATATTTTAATTGCAACCCTCGTAAGAGAGATTAGAAAGGAGGATTCAGCATGGAAGTACAGGACAGACCATTTGTAGGGATATTTGCTGAAAAGGGTTCATGTATGTGCCATAGGGTGATGAAAGCTCTAGTCTACCTGGAGATTCCTTTTAGGACCCTTGATAGGGATACATTGGCAACGATAAAACCTGGTGATGTAGATGTGCTTCTCTTCCCAGGAGGGCGGTATAGATTCCTAGGGCCTCTCATTGACAATGTGCGTGAATTTGTCAAATCAGGTGGCGGATATGTAGGGATCTGCTGTGGCGCATATAACGCGATTTGGTTGGGATTGCTCGATGCTGAGTCTTTAGATGTGAGAGGGCTTGGACCGCATCAATTGGAGATCATAGATGGGAACCATCCTATTATGGCTGGGGTGGCTAAGAAGGATGAAGCCCAACCATGGAGAGACTATGAACAGATAACAATGGTTAGGTTGAACGGCCCATTTCTTAAAGCCAAAAAAGATGTACATATTATAGCTTCATATGATATTAATGGCACCCTAGGTGCTATTGTTTCTTCTGAGTATGGAGACGGCCGTGTAGTAGTCTTTAGTCCTCACCCTGAAGGCGTAGACTTTGATGAAGTAAGGTTTAACGATAGAGATGATCAGATTCTTGTCTATGATGGTATTCAAATGGGTACGGTAAAGCTCCTAGAGAACGCCCTTATCTTTGTTGCAAAGAAAGGATAATTGTAGGATTATACTTTTAAGAAGGAATATGGTAACTCATATGGAATATATACTATAAGGCAAATCTTTTCTTATAAAAGTGAGGATGACATTCCAGGGAGGTGCTGTGATATGTCAGGAACAAGATACATAGCAGTGGTAGGATGTGATAGTTATTTGGGGTTTAAGATATTTAAGCCAGGGATGCCTATTAAGCTTGAGAAGGAACCAGATAATGACTTTGATATGGAAGCAATTAAAGCAGTCATTGATCCTATAGGTAAGGTTGGCTATGTAGCCAATAGTGTACACACAGTACCTAAGGGTTGCCATAGTGCTGGTCGGATCTATGATACCTTTGATAAGTATACATTAGGGATGGTACGTTTTGTAACTCGTGATGTTGTTATACTAGAACTCATCAAACAGACGAAGTTTTCATATCAAATAAAGATAACCGTCTTTAAACTTTGCAGGAAAGGACTTGAGCAAAGCCAATATCGAATTTTAAGAAAACAAACACATGATAAGTTGTAGCGTTTCTTCTTTATACAGCTGTGGAAGATGGAGGACAATTACCATCTTCCACAATTAAAAACTTCGTATTTAGGTAGGAGTTTGTCTTTAAGTATCGAATTTATCGTTGAAGGGTGTGATATATCACTTTGAAAGGAGGCGTTTCGCATCAATTAATTGTATAGATGCGATATTAGCTTTATGAAAGTAGGTATAGGAATAAGGAATATAACCCCTGAAATTGGGGAAACTACCCTTTCGGGATGGGGTTCAAGAGGAAGCAAGTTGACAGAAGGCAAGTACGATGATTTAAAGGTTAAAAGCATGGCCTTTAGCTCACGGGATAGAAGAGGACTCATAGTAACCTTGGATCTTCTGGGATTAAATAGGGATTTGGATGATAAGGTAAGAGAAAGATTGGTTTCAAGGTTTAAGCTCTCACCAGAGGATATTCTCATAACCTCATCGCATACCCATAGTGGTCCTCCTAGCGGATACATAGATACCCCTATATTAAACTGGAAACCAGAGGGAAACTACTCAGAGTTTTTAACAGATGCAGTTGAGGAATCTTGTGTAGAAGCCTTTGAAGATCTTGAGACATGTGAACTCTATATGGGTAGTGGAAGCTGCAACATAAGTATTAATCGACGTAAGATCATAGATGGTAATACATATATGCTACCTAATGAAGAGGGAACACGCGATAATGAAGTCATTGCTGTTAAAGTAGAACGAAAGGATGGAAGCATAAAGGCTATTCTATTTCATTATGCCTGCCATCCCACTACAGTCTATAGCTATAACATAACTGCTGATTACCCAGGTGAAGCAAAGAAAGTTATAGAGCGTGATATGGGAGGAGACGTAACCGCTATATTTCTCCAAGGATGCTGTGGCAACGTTCGCCCTAGACTTATAGAAGGGGAAAAATTCAGATCAGGTACCATCGAGGATTCCAGGCGTTTTGGCGAAGAATTAGGTGGTGAAGTAATCAGGATATGTGAGTCAAACCCAGTTAAGATAGTCCCACGGCTTTTCACCGCTTGGAAGGAGGTAGGTCTATCCTTTGCTGGCCGTCCATCACAAGAGGAATTAAAGAAGAAATCGGAGAGTGGAAATGACAGAGAGCGAAAGTGGGCTCAAGTTATATTATCTTACGGTGACAAGGTTCCTACTGCTAATCCTTTTAGGATCCATAGATTTGATTTAGCTGAAGAGTTATCCTTAATAGGTCTAGAAGGTGAAGTATGCGTAGAATATCAGCTTGCAATAAAGAAGTTATTAGAGACGACTTTGAATCTAACCGTAGGGTATTCCAATGGATGCATAGGCTATATCCCCACTGCTCAGATAATCGGAGAAGGTGGTTATGAAGCTAATTCTGTGAGAGATTGGGGCGCTCCAGCAGTCTATTCAACAGAGATTGAAAAGACGTTGATAAGTGAAGTCCGTAAATTAGTAGAGTAAGAAGGAGAGAGATAAGCTTTGAGTGAAAAGTATAAGTGGGATGCTCAAGATTATCGAAAGAGCTCTTCAAGTCAGCAAAGATGGGCACAAGAACTTATGGGAAAACTCTCTCTTTCAGGAACAGAAAGAATATTAGATATTGGATGTGGAGATGGCAAAGTCACATTTGAACTCAGTAGACTTGTCCCATACGGTTCTGTGATTGGTATTGATAATTCTGAAGATATGATAATCCTAGCCCAAAGAATTTACCCTCCTGACAAGTTTTCTAATCTCAGGTTTCAAGTAAAAGATGCCAGGGAATTAGAGTTTAAAGATGAATTTGATATAATTTTCTCAAACGCGGCTTTACATTGGATCGTTAATCATAGACCTGTCCTTATAGGGATGAGTAAAAGCCTTAGACCATCAGGTAGAGTCTTACTTCAGATGGGAGGACGAGGCAATGCCTGTGAACTTATATATGTTATAGAGAGAATAATTACACACACGAGGTGGAACCAATACTTTACTGGGTTCTCTTTTCTATATAGGTTTTACGGACCAGAGGAATATAGTATTTGGCTAAAGGATGCAGGGCTAGAAGCGAAACGAATAGAGCTAATCCCTAAAGACATGACTCATCTAGGAAAAGAAGAGTTTGCCTCTTGGATACGTACCACATGGCTTCCATATATTCAACGGATACCTAAAGATATTCGCTTTGAATTCATAGACCAGATAGTAGAGGAATATATCAAAGAGCATCCTATAGATAATGGATTTATTCATGTCTCAATGATGAGGTTAGAAGTAGAGGCGGAAAAGATACTATAAGAGATTAAAGTATAAGTAAACCGTTAGGGGAAGAAATGGTTTCCTCTAACGGTTTATTGATGGACGTTTAATAATATATTTAAAACCTCTTGACATTTAAGTATTTAGGTACTATAATGCCAATATAGAAAGTTGGTGAGATGATATGGCGGGAATCTTTCAAATATCTGAAGCAACTTCACTAGCATTTCATAGTACAGCATTGATGCTAAGGAAAGGAGAAATCTTAAGCGTTAAGGAGATAGCTGACGAATTCCATGCATCAGAAGCACATCTTTCAAAGGTATTACAGAGGCTCGTGAAAGCAGATATAGTACATTCAGTAAGGGGACCTAAAGGAGGGTTCTTTCTAAAAAGGGAGGATATAACGCTTTTGGAGATATACGAAGCGATGGAAGGTCCATTAACTGTAAAGGCATGCCTTATGGGCAGGAAAGCCTGCTTATTCAAGAAGTGTCTCTTTGATGGACTACTTGACGTAGCAGCACAGAAATTCAAGGACTATATGGACAACCATAATATATCTGATCTTATCAACTAACACAGGGAAGAGAGAAACTTTAAAGAAAAGGAGAGGTTTTTTTATATTTTGTTATCAATGCGAACAAACTTCTAAAGGTGTAGGCTGCACAGCCTTTGGAGTATGCGGAAAAGACCCAACCACATCTGACCTTCAGGATTTGTTGATCCACTCGTTAAAGGGTATCTCAATGTATGGGAAGAGAGCTAACGACCTTGGCGCTATAGCTAGGGATATTGATGCCTTCCTAGTAGAGTCTCTCTTTACAATAATCACCTTTGATCCAGAAAGGCTTCAGCAATTAATAAATAAGGCTGGAGACATAAAGAGAGAAGCAAGAAAGCTTTACTTGGAAGCCTCTATACGAGCTAGTAAGGATGGAGAGGAACTTGGAGGCCCAGCAAATTGGGAACCAGCAGAGAAGATAGGTCTTTAAGATCTTATTCTTTTTGGTCTCAAAGGTATGGCAGCATACGCTGATCACGCGCAGATCCTTAGTGTTGAAGATGAAGAGGTATATACCTTTTTCCATGAGGCATTGTATTTCTTGACAAAGGAAGATCCTACAATAGACGAACTACTAGCCATGGCCTTAAAATGCGGTGAGGTTAATATTAAGCCTTAACTTTTCCTAAAATACGTG
>DIRN01000090.1 GCA_002426645.1 Firmicutes bacterium UBA5435
TTCTGCTCTAAGAGATAGGGCAGGGATCATTGGCTCAGCAGGATTAATACTTTCGTGAAGTATATATAAGGATGATAGATAGAATAAGGAAGAACGTTTCCTTTTCTTTAAAGGGATACTCTTATTAATTTAAGAAAAGAGATGTAAAGTTATTGGCAGCATTCTATAAACTCTTAGTGAGCCATATCAGGGTAAAAATTTAAGTTTTATAATGAACGAGGAGGAGCTTTATAAGCAATGTAGAATAATGAATATGGAGGAAATTTTCTACTAAATACATAATATATCAAGAAGTATTCCGACCCTCTTCGTTCTATTATTTCCATTATGCAAATGATTTATTATCTAGTAATAAGGCTGGAGCCTTTTATTTGACTTATAGTCATAGAGGGGAGATGTTGAGAAAAGGTTAAATTGATATACCGTGAACTATAAACTCAAAGAGAATTGAAAGGAGGCTTTAATAGTCTCGCGTATTAGGGAGACTTAAGAGACGAACTATGGAAACGAAACGATTTGGTTTTGGGATAATAGGATGTGGTAACATTGGACCTTCTCATGCTAACGCTATAAATGCTGTGGCTGATGCCCAGTTAATAGCTGTAACTGATATTATAGAGGATAAAGCTAAATCATTTGCAGAGAAGTTCAATGTAAAGTGTTGGTACACAGATTATCAGGAGATGTTAAAGAGGGATGACATAGATGTAGTTTGTATTTGCACTCCTAGTGGCATGCATTCAGAGATGGCAGTGGCAGCTGCAGATGCTAAGAAGCATATCCTCTGTGAGAAGCCTTTAGATATATCTATAGAAGCTATAGATAAAATGCTAGATGCAGTTCGCCGAAATAAGGTTAAGCTATCAGGTGTATTTCAACGACGGACCTATGATTCCTCTATAAAGGCTCGAGAGGCAGTACGGAGCGGGAAACTAGGGAAGATGGTCCTTGGTGATGCATATCTAAAGTATTATAGGAGTCAGGAATACTATAATAGCGCTGATTGGAGAGGCACTTGGTCTATGGATGGCGGAGGCGCCTTAATGAATCAGGGTATACATGGTATAGACCTTATTCAATGGATAATGGGAGATATAGAAAGCGTCTTTGCTAAAGCTGGAGCCTTAGCCCGTGATATAGAGGTTGAGGATACAGCTGTAATAGTGGTTACATATAAAAATGGCGCTTATGGTGTTATAGAAGGTACCACTTCTGTATATCCAGCCATTCCTACACGCCTGGAGCTTCATGGAGAAAAAGGAAGCATAATCATGGAGGAGCAAACGATAACTAAATGGCAAGTCATTGGAGAGGAGTCTAAAACCTTTGAAGGAGATGAGAAGGTAGGGGGGTCGTCTCATCCTACTGATATCTCAGCTACCGGACATATTCGTCATGTAATTGATCTTATAAGTGCAATTAAAGAAGATAGAGAACCTGCGATAAATGGTGAGTCAGCTAAGAAGGCTGTAGAGGTGATACTAGCTGTATATGAGTCAGCTAGGACTGGGAAAGAGATAAGAATAGATGACTTAAGATAATAACTAAAAGTGGATATTTTAAAAGTCAGGAGGAAATGAGGATGTCAAAGCGCCTCTTACGGATAACATTAATAGCAGCAGTTTTAATGTTTACTATAGGCGGGGTACTAGCTTTAGAAGAGGTAGTACTGGGTTCTCCGTCTTTATCCAGCGTGAATAGTAAGCATTACTTTATTGCTCCTAATGGTAATGATAATAATCCGGGAACTGAAGATGCTCCGTGGGCAAGTTTAGATAAGGTCAGTAAGGGAGCTAATCCTGGGGATACAGTTATCTTCTTGCCAGGAGAATATAAAGGGGTTCTTATGCCTAAAAACAGCGGTACGCAAGATGCGCCTATTACCTTTCGCGCGGCTGAGAGGCGGAGTGTAAAACTGGTGGGTGACGAAGCTAATGCCCATGCCTATATTATAAATCTATCTAATGTTTCTCATATTAAAATTGAAGGTTTTCATATCCAGCCAGAATCTGAGTGGAACCGTTGGTTGCTCGTTAGCAAAGCTTCATACATCAGTATTATTGATTGCCTAATGGAAGATGCCCGTGGAGGGATGCCATTCTGGGTGACTGAGAGCCAACAGGTTCAGCTGCGTGATAATGTAATCCGTGCTTATTCAGGAAGTACTCATAATATGGCACGTTTTAGCAATAACAAATATCTTTTACTAGAAGGCAATGCCATTAGCAGAGCTGGCCATTCTCCCTTACAATTCTATCCTGTTAGATCCAACCAATACGTGGTAGTGCGTGGCAATGTGATCCATGCAGGTTGGGGGAGAGCCTTTGAATTTTTTGGTGATAGAGATGTACTCTTCGAAGGGAATATAGTTACAAATTCCTTTAACGGAGGTAGGTCTGGGTCAGCGGGAATTAACTTTTACCTAGACGGCGGTATTTTTCGTTTTAATCGTGTCTTTCGGAACTGGGGAGGAGTTTTCTACTCTGGACCTTGGTTAGATGACCTTTATTTACGGAGTGTACGTTTTTATAATAACGTATTTGACCATAATTTTGGACCTGCTATGACCGTTACTACTGACGGGAAGAAGTTATACGATCTTGGTTATATAAATAACATCTTCTACCGAAATGATCCCCATGGTGGTCACCGACAGATAACAATGCATAATTCATCTCCAGAACATATCTTTTTTAACAATAATATAGTAACTCCCATCGCTGGAGTGCAGGAGCACTTTACCCAGCAACGCATCTTTGACATTGCCGAAGACCTGCTGATAAGTTTAAAGATCCAGGAAAGAAATAGTTTGAGAATAGAACCAGGCTTTGTAGATTTAGATAATTATGATCATGGGTTGCGCCCAGAGAGTAAAGCGCTGAATTCAGGCAGACATCTGACAGTTGCTGTAGGATCCGGCGAGAGTAACGTGCTCCCAGTTAAAGACGCACTATACTTCTACGATGGCTTTGGGATTATAGGCGAAGTCGGGGATTTGATTGCAGTTGGTTCCGGAGATAATACGGCGAGAATTGTATCTATAGACCGAGATAAAAACCAACTTATTTTGGATCGGGTTATCGCATGGGAAAGCGGAGATCCAGTAGGTCTACCGTGGACAGGAAGAGCACCAGATCTTGGAGTATACGAATACGGGGATGGTGCACGACCTTCAGTCCAAGTCCAGATTATGCCGTTTTTGAGTCGGACAGGCGAAGAGGTAACCATTAGAGCTATCCTTCGTGGGATAGAAGAGCCCGTCTCTGCCGTATGGCATCTAGGTGATGGTACTATAGCTGAAGGATTAGAATTAGTTCACATTTACCATGAGGCTAGCGACCATCCGATTCGAGTCAGAGTTACTGATGCCAAGGGATACACGTATATGGGGACTGGATACGCAGTCGCTGAGAAGCGTGAACCAGAAGAGCCACTTATGCATATCACTTTTGATGTTGATGATGAAGAGTGGTGGCGAAGGTGGCAGTGCTATCGGCCTTCACCAACATCATGGGATAGAGAAGTTTATCCGAAAACAGGTAATGGAATTCTGAATATATTTACTCCTTTACCGCAAGAGGGGACGGGAACGATCCCTGCTTGGGTTTTCCCAGTAGTATGGGATATTGATAAATATCCAATCGTTAAGGTACGGTACAGGGTCTCACCAGGTCCGAAAACCCCTGTTGGTCTCTGGATAGGGCCTTTTCCTGATCACGAAAGAAAGAGTCGTCGAGTGTATGTAGCATTGAGTCCATCAGTTATACCAGCACCAAAAAATAGGGTAGGAAATGTGATTCTTATTGACGATGGCGAATGGCATGAATTGACGATAGATGCTAGAATAATCAGGGAACTCTACCCAGATGTCAAGGTGATAGAGGGGATGGGATTCGATTCAGCAGGTTGCACTCCAACTTATTTCAAGGGACCTGTGTACTCCCTTGATGAAGTCATTATTATGCCTGACATTCAATGATAGTTACTATAAATTTGGGATGCTAAGTGATTGCTAGCTAATAAGGAGGAAATATCTTGTTATGGAACAGGTTTTTGCGCTTAAGATACTACTTATAATGATCGCTGTTGTGTTCATGTATGCTCCGAAGTTAACTGCTGGGACCACCAATGAGGCAGAGAAGGAAGGGAGGGTTTACTTTCTTTCC
>DIRN01000089.1 GCA_002426645.1 Firmicutes bacterium UBA5435
ACTCTGAAAGTGCAAAACTATAGTAAGCAGATAGGCCATGAATTTGTCCTTCAATGCCTAGGTGCTCAGCTTGTTATTTACTTTTTGCGATACCTTAAGAACAATTTAGTACCCGACCCTGTAGAATTCGGATATGCAGAGGAAAAGGGGATTAATAGGGCTATTGAACATATGAGAACTTATTATAACGAGGGTTTTAGCCTATCGGAGATAGCCTCTATTGCAAACCTTAGCCCATATCATTTTATAAGGGTCTTTAGAGCTGAAACAGGAAAAACCCCTTTTGAATATCTAATTGATGTTAGGATTGAGATGGCTAAAATACTACTTAAGTCTAACGAATATAAGGTAACTGATGTTGGAATGAAATGCGGTTTTTCGAATCCAAGCCATTTCTCTACTACGTTTAAGAAGAAAACTGGTCTGACACCTACTAAATATCGGGAGACCATAATTTAAAGATGTAATGATTTTGTGAGCTATCTGAAATAGCTTTAGGATAGAAATATAGCAATATTAATAAAGACAATAGCAAAAAAATAAAAGAATACTCCGTAGCAATATGGTAAAATACGAAAAGAGATATCCTGCATGATGACTTTTCAATTGACAGACACACCTTAGCTATAGAAAGTTGGCTGGAGGTGATGTCTTTATCAGTCTATTGGTGAGTTTGAATATGCATAGTAAATTCAAAGGGGTTGAAGAAGATGAAATCTAGGAGTATACTGATTTGGTCTATTGTCTTTCTTCTTATGGCATCTTTTGGTTTGACTGTACAGGCATTTGATATTAACACCCTTATGAAAGAGTTAGAGCAAGGAGATGCATATCAAAGGGAAAACGCTTCAGAACAATTAAGTTATTATTGTGGTGCAAGTGCTATACCCACGTTGGTTAAGGCACTTCGCTCTAGCAATCCTACTTTTAGAGCTGATGTAGTCTATACATTAGCCCGTATGCCTGAGTATAGTTGGGCTGAACTGTCGTCTGGACGGTATTTAGAATCCTCTATTGATGAGCTAACAAACGCTCTTAATGATTCGCATTGGAAGGTACGAGCCAATGCGGCATTTGCTCTTAGAAATATTGGTTTTCCCGCGCAGTTAGCTGATGAACAGCTAGTTAATAGCTTAAACGACAGTGATCCACGTGTCCGAAGTGCTGCGGCTTATGCTCTACAAAAGATTAGTCCTCGACCGGAGAAGGTGGTTAAAGCTCTTATTAAGTGCCTTTCAGACACAGATAGGGATACCAGATGGGCAGCGATAGGAGCACTTGGTTCAATTGGAGCTCCTGCACGAGATGGAGTCGATGGGCTCATTAATTGTTTGAATGATAAAAGTATATGGGTACAGGTGGCTGCGGCTGAAGCTTTAGGATCCATTGGATATGACGGTGATAACGTCTTAAATGCGCTTCGTATTGCTTTGGACAAAGAGGATAACCGTGTTGTTTCTTTCACTACCTATGCAGGGGGTGACGATGCAGAGCTTTCTTATACTATTATACATGCCTTAGGTAAGCTCGGTGAGAAGGCAATTCCTATTTTGCGTGATATATTTATTAGCGGTAAACATTACTATAACATATCGTATGAGCTCATAGATATAGGTGAGCCAGCCATACCTACACTAGTGGAAATAATGGAGAACTGTTCTGATTTACAGGGTAGGCTTGAAGCAGGCCATGCCCTTATACGCATCGGTCCTTCGGGCATTTCCACTCTCACTGATTTAGCAGAAAGTTCAGATCCAGTATTGAGGGAAGCTGTAGTCTCGTCATTTAGTAATCTTTATGGATATAATGAGAAAGTCGTTAATTTACTCTGTAGACTAATAAAAAAAGATGAAGATAAATGGGTTCGCTTGGCTGCTATTACCAGCCTTGTTGAATTGGATTTTACTTATGATGGCTTGAGCTCCTTAGTTGATGGATTTACCTACGCTTCTAAGGATAGTTTTTCTTCCGTTCGCGTGCAGGCTGCAAAAGGCTTTAGTAGAATAATTGAGTTCACAGTGGATTCATCATTACCTGTGGTGCTAACTCTTACTTCTGACGGAGATCCTGAAGTACGTAAAGAAGCCATTGCTGCTATGCAGGGACTTGTATATAATTTTGATTCTCTGTCAGATAGTCAAAGTTCAGGGATAGTTTCAGCAACCACAAAAGTCCTGTCAGATAGTGATACTGAAGTTGCTAAAAAAGCCATAGAAACTATTACTTATTTATGCTATACAAAACGTGGTATCAAAGAGTCCCAACCAGTAGTAGAGAAACTTATTGAAATAATGAATAATAATCAATTGGAGAAGGATGCTATAAGGGCATTAGGAATGTTCGGAACCAATGCTAGTAAGGCTTTACCTAAAATACTCCAACGTATGTGGGCGGCTGAAGATGATTCCACTTATACAGAGGAAGTGGCAAAGATTGGCGGAACTAGTGTTGTACCAGAAATGATACAGACTTTAAACAATAAGGATTCCAAAATCAGGACCAAAGCTATATGGGTGCTATATCATATAGGCTCAGATGCAAAGGATGCAATCCCCGCATTAGAGAGTCTATTAAAAACCGAGTCTAATTATACGGTGAGATTATGGGCTGATATGGCGTTGCAGAGGATAAAATCAGGCAGCTACTAAGGACTGCTTTTCTAAAAGGAGGGAAAATATAATGTCCAAACAAGGTACAATAACCCAACGCAAAGGTTTTCTTCTATTAGCTTTGATTATGACTACATTCTTTATGTTCACATGCAATGTCTCAGCTAATGGAGATGTAACTTTTAAAGTGACCTTTCAAGGGAAAGATATTTCCAATGGTTGTACAGCCGTTATAATGACAGCCCAGGGTCAGCTAATGCAAGTCTTTGAAGGAACATCTAATGGACTCAAAGGTAACCTTCCCAGCGGCACTTACGATGCGATGATCACTTTAGAGGAACCATCAGATTTTGGGTATGATGTAGATAAAATGCTCTTTGATGCTCCAGGTATGGCTTGGATAACATTTACGGTTAAAAAAGGAGTAAACAACGTAGTAGAGGTTAAATTGCCTACAGTTGGTGAGTTCATGCAAGGTGACGGTATGCTTAAAATTCTTATGATAGCTGGTAGTATGGGAGGAATATCTATGGGCCCAGATATGGGTATGGGAAATTTCGATTTCAATTTTGATTTCGATGATGATGACGATGATTATTCTGACTATGGTTCGGGTTTTTATAACCCATCGTTCTTTGGGGAAGCTCCGCAAGGTGGAGTATGGGGATATCAGGGAAATACAGTAGAAGAGCCAAAACCTGAACCAGATATAAGACCCGACTTACTCCCTTATGGGCCTAAATATGGCGAAAAATAAGAATTCATTGTTGTATAACGTAGATAAATAAAGTATAATTAGAGGTAGTAATTTTGGAGGGGGGATAAGGATGGAACTTAAGAAAGCCGATCTTGTTCAGCGTTTTATAGCAGTAGTAATTGATAGTATAATAGTTTCGCTTGTTACAGCTATAATTCCTGTTTTAGGAGGTCTAATAGGGTTTGCTTATACGCTTTGTAAGGATGGGGTTATGTATGAGATACTCAAGAAAGATGAATGGAAGAATAAGAGCATAGGTAAGAAGCTTATGGATCTAGAAGTAGTAAACTTTAGTGGCGAACGTGTAGACCTGGCAGTATCAGCAAAGAGGAATATTCCATTGGCAATTGGGAACATTATTATGGTTATACCCATTCTCGGCTGGATTATTGGTGGATTAGTTGGTGTTGTCTTTGGATTAATTGAACTCTTCTTTGTGTTTACAGACGAAAATGGTCGCCGTCTTGGGGACCGTTGGGCAAATACTCAAGTTATCCAAGTAAACGCTGCTGATAAAGAAGGGGATAGCTCAGAAGGAACCGATAAATTATAACTTTCATGGTAAATACTATAGTGCACAACCAAGCGGGTAGAATTAGTTCTATCCGCTTTTACGTATTTGCGCAGTAAGGGTTATAATTTTACAGCGAAAGCATGGGTTGGCAATGCATATCTGAGGCCTTTTATCTTTAAAACTGTAGATTCCTTTTTGTTCTTATGGTATGATTAAATTAAAGGTTCACAGATGTTCTTTTTAAAGATGGAGGGTTACATAGTGGGAGTATTTGAAGGGTTTTGGGAGTTATATGAAGATTCTTTTCCAGAAGACGAAAGGCGAGATAAGGCGTGTCAGCAGAGATTACTTGATAATCCTAGGTATAAGCTGATACCTTATTATAAAGAGAAACGTGTGGCAGCATTCATGGCATTCTGGGATTTAGATGACTTCCTCTTCATTGAGCACTTTGCGGTTAGGCAAGATCTTAGGGGTCATGGATATGGGAGCAAAATCATAGCTAACCTAGAAGAAAAGTATGAAAAGAAAATAGTATTAGAGGTAGAGCCTCCCTACAATATACTTTCTCAAAGACGTATCAAGTTCTATAAAAAGCTAGGTTTTTATTTAAATGACTATTCTTATGTGCAGCCAGCATATGACAGAACATTAAATGAAGTACGCCTTTATTTAATGTCTTATCCTATCCCTATTTCACCTGATAAAGTTGATAGTGTTATAGAAAAGATCTATAAGTATGTTTATAATCGTACAGGTGACTGATTTAAAGACCCGAGCAGGAGATATATAGATGAAAACACATAGAACGACCACATGATATGAATTACGAGGCGTTTTTAGACGTGAAAAAGAACGGGCTAAAGCCAACAAGAACCCCTTTGTATGAGGTCGTTACTGACCTACAGGGTAGATTAAGGGTAGAGCAAGGTCTCATAGAAAAAGGTTGGGAAGGTGAGGTGGATTCTGAATGGCCACTAAACGGCTGAATGTTACGATAGAAGAGACTACACATGAGCTTATAAAAGCTGCGGCTGATGAATTGTATAGCGGTAATGTCAGTCGCTATCTGGCTGATGCGGGGCCCTTTTACGCAGGAGTCCTTAGAGGCAGAAAGCCCAGCACGCAGATAGAGAGTTCTTGCGAAGAATCGAAAAAGCTTATATAGTATATATGGAATGTAGCTTCAAGAACCGTCTAGGCGTTGAACTAGGCGGTTCTTGCGTTTTTAAATGATTTTAGGAAAGAAAAATTTCTCAGGCTTGAAGATTAGACTAAAATATGATTAGGAAAAGAGAACAACAACTTACCTCAACTGAAGTTGCTCTTGGGTGAGAAATTTAACTTATCCTTTGCATGGCAACTGTTGCTATTCCTATAAAATACTCTGATTCCCTGCGGATATGGTCTACAACAGTAGTTGCTACGGGGTTATCCCGGATAGCGGTACTTTTGGAAGAAATCAAATTGAGGAATATGATGAAATCCTGGCTTTGCCGAATACAGAAATTTATAAACTGCACTATTTGTTGCTCTAGTTGTGGGCTAATGTATGAGCCTGATCTTATTACCGCTTCTATATACTTTACAGCAGTTGCCTGGGCTTGAGAAAGAGCCAGTTTCCAATCTTGTAGTTGCTTTACGTATTTATCCTCTAAGCCCGAGGCTATTTTTCGTATAACAACCGTGTGTTCAGATTCCTGGTGCTTCCAAAACTCTGCTTCATCAAGAA
Organism: Firmicutes bacterium UBA5435; assembly: GCA_002426645.1. Taxonomy (GTDB): domain Bacteria; phylum Bacillota; class UBA5435; order UBA5435; family UBA5435; genus UBA5435. The sequence continues at coordinate 5,613 of DIRN01000089.1, forward strand.
CTCTCAAAAACGTTTTATCACCATAATAATACTGCATTTTCACCCACCCTTTCGGACAATTATTTATTTAGCAGTATATTAAAAAAGTATTAATATATAGTATTTGATTGAAGTTACTCCTGTGACTGCTTTTTATTTGTTTATAGTAAAGGGATTGACCTTGTCAGCAAAGAGAATAAGGTAAAATGAGTTCATGAGTTTACCTTGTATATTTATGTTGATCACTAGGGCAAACTGGGATATAATATCATAGAGGCTAAGCAGCTTAGGCATATATATTCTGGGAAGGAGTTATATTATGCAGAGATATTCAGTTGAAGAAAGTACTTTTAAAAGTGCGAAAACATATATACTTAAAGATTCAAAAGCAAAGCTAAGGGCTACATTTTTACCAGAGATGGGAAGCCAATTAATAAGCCTTTATTCAGAGGAATTAGGAGTAGAGTTTATTAAAGGTCCAGAATCTCTAGAAGACCGAACAACTGGCATTGGGTTTCCAATATTAATGCCTCCTAACCGCATTGAGAATGGTAGGTTTACCTTTGACGGTAGAGAATATAAATTGGACATCAATGAACGCGGAAGAGAAAACCATATTCATGGATTTGTACATAATAAACCGTGGAGAGTTAAGGATATAGGAGCAGATAGAAGGGGAGCTTGGATAGAAACGGTTATTCGTTCTATAGATGAAGTCTATATAACTAGGCAATTTCCTCATGACTTTGAACTCTCTATGAAATATTTCTTAAAGGATGGTGCTTTGAAGATTACTAGCAGGTGTATTAATAAAGGGGAAGATGCAATGCCCTTTGGTATAGGGTTTCACCCATACTTTAAGGCTCCTCTATCTGAAAATTCATCAAAGTCTATGTGCAGTATAAATGTACCTGCTAATAAAGTATGGGAATTGAAAGAATGCATACCTACTGGAAGGCTCATAGATCTTAAAGGTGATCCCAAAGACTTGAGGGATGGAGCATCACTTGAGGGTATGCTTTTAGATGATGTATATACAGACTTAGAGAACCAAGGGGATGGCTCTGCATGCCAATATATAGATCAAGGGACTAAAGTCGGTTTAAGGTTTACTGCTGATAGTCAGTTTTTACATTGGGTGATTTATTCCGGAAAGACGATAGATGCTGACTTTATATGTCTTGAACCATACACTTGGGTTACTAATGCTCCAAATCTTCATATACCCTCTTCGATCACTGGCTTTCGTGCACTTGCACCCAACGAAGAGTTTATAGGAGAAATGGAGCTGTCGTTCTTTAGGATATAAATTGAATAAAAGATGGTTTCAATGGGAATATAGTTAGTAGGTATCAAAAGCCTAATATTCTTTATAATCGTCTCTCGTAACTAGATTCTGAGAGATGTATAGATGACATATCTCCTTTAGTGAATTATATAAGAGAGGCGATGAAAGACTATGATTGAGTTAATTAATGTATGTAAAGAATATAAGATGGGAGAAGATACAGTCCATGCTCTGCGAGGAGTAAATTTGGTAGTTAATGATGGAGAATTCATGGCAGTTGTAGGCTCATCAGGTTCTGGGAAATCTACTTTAATGCATATAATAGGTGGTCTTGATAGGCCTACAGATGGTAGGATAGTGGTGGATGAAGATGATCTCGGAGCAGCAAGCGACATGAAGTTGTCAAAGTATAGAAGAGAGAAGGTAGGTTTCGTATTTCAAAGCTTCAATCTGCAACCATCATTGACAGTTCTGGAGAATGTAGCGCTTCCCCTAGTCTTTACTAGAGAACATCGAAGTGAACGAAAGAGGAGAGCAGAGGAAGTACTTGAATTAGTTGGGCTAGGAGATAGACTAAAACATAGGCCTTCTGAACTCTCAGGCGGTCAGAGGCAGAGGGTAAGTATAGCTAGAGCTCTTATTAATAATCCCAAGATCATTTTAGCTGATGAGCCTACAGGTAACCTTGATAGCAAAACCAGTGAGAAGATTGTGGACTTGCTTAAGGAGATCAATTCTATTAGAAAGGCTACGGTAATTATAGTGACCCATGATGATAAAATTGCCAGCCAGACTAAGAGAATCATTCATATATCAGATGGAGGACTATTAAATTAAATATTACACTAAAAGGTGAGGCAAAGGAAGGATATTTCCCTATGAATTTTTCAGATTTAATCTTAATGGCTTTTTCAAATCTTTGGAGAGCAGGACTAAGGGCATGGCTCACTATATTTGCCGTGGTAATAGGAGGTACCCTTATCGCACTCATGATCTCTCTAGGTACAGGAGCTAATGATTTTATTCTAAGTCAGTTTAGGTCCTTCATGCCAGTTAATTCTCTTATAGTTTCCACATCACCTGAATTTGGGAAAAGTGGTTTCCAAGGACCTTCTTTAGGGGGAGAACCCAGAGAGGTTAAAGACGGTGATTCTGTCTTAGGTTTTGGACATATAGGAGGACAAAAGTCCTTTACCAGTAAAGACATTGAAACTATCCGCTCCATACTCCATGTTCAGCAAGTTGATCCTACATATATTCTCTCAGCAACTTCTATCAGATTAAATACCAGCCCAACTAGGTATGAGGTTAATCTCCAATGTCTACCTGATTATGAGTTGGATATAAGACGCTTAACAGCTGGTACTAGATTTGCTAAAGACGATGTCAGAAAGGCCATCATTTCCAAACAGTACTGCTCTGTCTTTGGTTTTGATACTGCTGAGGAAGCTATAGGTAAGAAGGTGATCATAGAGGTTAGCCAGTTAAATCTATTTGGGATCTTAAGTGGTGCAATTCCTGCAAAGCCACGAGAAATTGAATTTGAGATAGTTGGAGTAACTGAGAGAACTATGGCATCAACTGAAGTTATTATAACTAAGAATGATGCCATCGAAATAGGTCGTTTCATCTTCAATAATCCAGAGCTCTATTCAGAGATCTGGGGTTCTACTCTTCAGGTAAAAGTGGATAATAAAGCTAATATAAGTAAAGTAGCTAATGACATACAAGACCTTGGCTTTGGCACACAAACACCTGAAAGTATTGCAGCATCTATTCAAAGTTTTTTTAGGGTGGTACAGGTTATCCTAAGCCTCTTCGGAGCCATCGCTCTTTTAGTGGCGTCATTTGGTATAGCGAATACGCTTATTATGTCAGTTTATGAACGTACTCGCGAAATAGGGATAATGAAGGCAGTTGGAGCTACAAATAGCACTATAAGATGGCTGTTCCTCCTTGAAGCTGCGCTTATAGGGTTTATAGGAGGAGCTTTGGGTGTTGTAGCTGGATGGGTACTTGGAAGACTTGCAAATGTCATTGCCCATATGACTATACTTAAAGAATATGAGGCTTTTAACATATCTATATTTCCCTGGTGGCTTATTCCTTTAGTTCTTATAATATCAAGTATAGTAGCTATAATAGCGGGAATAATTCCAGCGAACAGAGGGGCGAAACTAAACCCAATTGATGCCCTTAGATATGAATGAGGATAAAGATTTTGAACCTCCCTTATATAGAAAGAATAACCTTATAATAAACATAGAGAGGAGGAGGGACGAATGAAAGAGCACTTTATAGATGATATTAAGGGAAAACGAATAGGCGTACTTGGACTTGGAAGAAGCAATCTAGCTTTAATACGGTTCTTAAGTCAGTGGGATGTAGATATAACTGCTTGTGATCGAAAGTCACAGACAGAACTGAGCAAGACTTATGAAGAACTTAGTGCAATGGATGTTAAATTATCTTTAGGCGAAGGCTATATGGATTCTTTAGATGAATTTCATATAATATTCAAGACACCAGGCATGCCGAACCATTTACCTCAGTTGATATCAGCACGTAAAAGGGGAACCTTAATTACTAGTGAGATAGATCTTTTTATGCAGCTCTGCCCAGCGCCAGTCATAGGTATAACAGGGAGTGATGGCAAAACAACAACAACTATCCTTATTGGAAGATTTCTAGAGGCAGCAGGTATAAAGAGGTTTGTAGGAGGTAATATAGGGACGCCTCTCATTGAGAAGGTTTCAGATATAGACGAAAATAGCGTAGTAGTCCTTGAAATGAGTAGTTTCCAATTACAAACCATACGAAAGAGCCCTAATATTGGGATTGTATTGAACCTTAGCCCTAACCACCTGGATATTCATAAGAATATGGAGGAGTATATAGACGCTAAGAAGAATATATATAGACATCAAGGACCAAAAGATTTTGGCGTCTTTAACTATGAAAACGCTATTACTCAGAAGATGGCGAATGAAGCACCTTATAGTAGACTCTTCTTCAGTAGGAAAAGAGAAGTACAAGAAGGTACCTTTCTTAGAGATGGTATGGTTATAGCTAGATTCCAAGGCAAAGAAGAGGCTTTGTTTCCTATTAGTGAGATACGCCTCAGGGGTGACCATAACGTGGAGAATGTTTTAGCAGCCACCTGTGGGGTTCTCCCTTACAGAGTAGGCTCTAATGCTATACTCAGTGCTTTGAGGGATCTGCTTTGGGTGGAACATAGATTGGAACTTGTTAGAGATTTAAATGGAGTTAAATACTATAATGATTCTATTGCTAGCAGTCCTACAAGAACAATAAATGGTCTTAATTCCTTTGAAAGACCAATAATCCTCATTGCTGGAGGGTATGATAAGCATCTTGATTTTAATGAATTGGCACATGTCATAGTTGATAAGGTTAAAAGCCTAATACTTATAGGGGCTACTGCTGATAAGATTCAGAAGGTGGTTGAAGCCGTAATGGAACAAAGCGGTAAGAGCTTATCTATAAATAGGTGCGATACCCTTGAAGATGCAGTTATACTAGGAGCTTCAGCAGCTGAAGAAGGTGATATAGTCTTACTCTCCCCAGCCTGCGCTAGCTTTGATATGTTCAAAGACTTTGAGGAACGTGGTAAACGTTTTAAAGAGATAGTCATGGGGATATAGAGTTAATACATCTTCTATAAGCTAATTCAATAGAAGTTCTCCTTTAAAAGCAGGAAATGGCATTTGTCTGACGAATTATAGATTTAAGGCAAAAGCTCTTTACGAATAGAAATTTATAAGAGGAGAGGATGTATATGCTCATTGGCATGCATTCATATACTTATCGAGGATATTCTCTTGAACGTGCCCTTATGAAGGCAAGAAAATATGGATATGACTTTGTTGAGCTTCAACCTGTACATTTCGACCTTAAAAACGTTGAAAGTGAGTTAGAGAGGGTGGATAAGCTCTCCCAGCGTTTTAACATTTCAATTCCGGTTGTTGACTACTCCTGCAATGTGCTTATTGACGATAAAGAGCGGAAGCGTGAGAGTATTGAATTTGTGAAACGAGTAATTAGGGCCGCTAGTAAATTCGGTACTAAGATAATAAATGGTGGAGTGGGTTCTCTCATAGGACCAGATTCTAGAGATTTTGGCGCTAATGGTTCTGCTATGGCTGAAGAGCGTCATTATGAGATGGCTGCTGAAGCCTTTTCAGAGATCAGTAAGGTCGCTGAAGAAGAGGGTATCACAGTGACCTTTGAGATACATATGAATTCTCTTCACGATACTGCTGCCTCCACTCTAAGGCTCCTAGATATGATAGGGAGCCCAGCTGTTAAGGCAAATCCAGATCCTGGTAATATGTATGCAACACCACATGCTGAAGATGGAGTTGACGCTATAAGACTTTTACAAAGTCAAATTGGATACTTCCACTTTAAGAACTGCAGAGCTATTGGAGGACATTATGATTATAGTTGGTACTTGCAAAATGGCGATATAGATTATTTCCCCATAGTCCTTGAACTCAGCAGAATAGGTTTCCCTGAGCTTATGACAATTGAGTACTGTGGTTTGGGTGATCCTAGCGTTGCAGCAGAACGGGACATACTTTATATTCAAAATCTCATTGATGAGGTTGAAGAGCTAGTACCCTAAGTAACTGTATGGTACTTTATATTTCAGAGAGGAGTCCCTGAACCTTGAGAAAAAGGTAAGGGGGCTCCCTGACTTACTATCAAGACTTTAGAGAGGGGGAAACTTAAAGGTGAGTAAAGAGGAAGTTAAAAGAAGAGTAATTGAGGAGATAAATAGGAATCGTGATATAATTATTGATATAGGGAAGCGTATTCAAGAGGCCCCAGAGTTAGGATTTAAAGAGGAGAAGACGTCAAAATTAGTGGCTGAATACTTCAAAAAACTAGAGTTAGAATATGAGGCTAACTTGGGTATAACAGGAGTAAAGGCATATCTGCGGTGTAAGAAGAATGGTCCCTCTGTGGCTATCCTGGGTGAACTGGACTCTGTAGTTTGCTTTGAACATCCAAAGGCGGATCCAGTGACTGGAGCTGCCCATGCATGCGGTCATAATGCTCAAGTCGCGTCTATGTTAGGCGCAGCTATGGGATTGGTTGGAGCTGGTGTTAGAAATGAGTTAGCAGGAAATGTATTCTTCTTTGGAGTTCCAGCAGAAGAATTCATTGAACTCTCATATAGAAACAGACTTAGAAAAGATGGTATCATAAGGTATCTCGCTGGTAAACCCCAGCTTATCTTTGAAGGAGCTTTTAATGACGTAGATATGGCTATTATGATGCATGCACGTGTTGGCGATTCTAAGGCTGGAATGGCTAAGTCTTACAACGGATGTATCACTAAGCTTATAAAGTATAAGGGCAGACCAGCTCATGCTGGAGGAGCACCAGATAAAGGCGTAAATGCCCTTTATGCAGCCTTGCTAGGGTTAACAGCTATAAACTCTATTAGAGAGACCTTTAAAGATGGAGATTCTGTTAGAGTCCATCCTATAATGATCAAAGGTGGAGATATAGTAAACGTTATTCCTTCTGATGTGCGTTTAGAGACATACGTACGAGGGAAGACACTAGAAGCTATAGAAGATGCTAACATGAAAGTGAATCAAGCGCTAAAAGGTGGAGCGCTGGCCTTAGGGGCGCAGGTAGAGATCGAAGATATGTCAGGTTATTTACCGTTAACCATGAATAAAGGACTTTCTCAGGTGTTTGAGGAAAATCTCAGTGAACTTATTGGCCCTGAAAATATAATTTCATTTGGTCACAGAGCTGGTTCTACTGATTTAGGGGATCTCTCCCACTTGATGCCAGTTGCTGAATTGAGTGTAGGAGGTTTTTCAGGGACGTCCCATGGTGCAGATTTCGAGGTTAGTGATGCTGAACTAGCTTATGTTACAGCTGCTAAGGCTCTGGCAATGAGCGTAGTGGATCTCCTATATGACGATGGGAATAGGGCAATCAAGATCAAAGAAGAGTATTTGCCACGCTTTACTCAACAGCAATACATAGAATTTATGGATAGTTTGTTTGCAAAAGAAGAGTTTGGTCAGCTTAGGGATTAATTATATCCTCCATGAGCTATAAAAATTATAAAGGCCTAACGGCTTTTATGTTAGCATGTGCACTAAACTTAAGTCGTCTATTAAATAAGCGAGTTGCCACAGTGTATAATACTTCCCGGAAGTATATTCTATGAAAATGCGTTTCGGTTTCGTAATTACTCAAGAAATCATTGAGTAATTATTGAAGAAGAGTTTAGCGATGGGAGTTGATCAGTAGGAAAAATAATAGGGGGTGCAAAATTGATAGAAGCTACGGCACTAGAGTTTCTACGCAGTTTTGTTAAGCACGGTTGGGTTGAAAAGATTCATGAGAAAAGTATAGTCAGAGTGGATAAAAAATACATACTTCAAGATTTCGCTGAAAAAGAAGCAAACTAATTGAGCTTCAATCGAAAGTTGACTTTCTCATGCCATATAGATTGCTCTGGTACATAATGGAGATATGGCGAGATGTTTTCCGCGATACTCCCAAGAAGGTAAGGGAACAAAAAGACTTTAGATTTTCACCCATTATACCAATAGTCCTTTATAATGGGAAGAATAATTGGACTGCCCCTAAGTCTTTCAAAGATATTATCGGTCAGAATAATCTATTCCCAGAATATATACCTGACTTTCAATATATACTAATCGATGTAAACAGGTATGATGAAGAAGAGTTACTAGAAGTCGGTAATCTAATGAGTTTAGTCTTTTATATAGAGCAGAAGGTAAAGCTGAGGTTTTGATAAAGCTTTTAACCCTAAAATTTGGTCGAGTACCAGAAGATATAATTGTCAAAATAAATGCGTCCCATGAATCCCAAATCGAAACTATAATAGACAGCATCTTTCAAATTTAATACCGTATGCTCTAAACTTAATATGGTAACATTATTATTGTGTATTGCCACAGACTCCCATTCTTTCTTTGCCTTTTACCTAGTTAAGATGGGTCTGTGGCTTAATTTTTTACAGGAACGTTTTTGTTATGTTAAGTGCGTTTGAAAATTTCTTAAGCACATATTTGATCCGCCTTCGTCGAATCTGTTTTTAAAGGGGAAACGTCAGTTACTGTTTGTTAATGCAAATTATTTTGTAGTGATGACGTTTCCAGGATATTTGTTAAGTTTTAATCTGCTATGGATGAGCCATTAAATAAAATAGATGGCAAATGCGAAGGGTAGATTGGGAGGACGTACATGCTCGCAGATGCCTTGAAGATGGAGTAGCCTCTTCTGCTTTCACTAGAACTATGATAAAGGTCATGGAATTAGGCGCAAAAAGTCGCTAAATAGTTTTAGAGTATTTGCTAAAGGCTTGCATATTAAAGTCTTTAGCAAATTTCAACTTAAAAAGTTTTACGAATAGGGTAGGAGATTGAGTTTATTAGTCGAATAATATTTATAGGTATATACGTCTATCCAACCGGATAATTATGATGGAAAATTGAGACAAAATGGTAAAAATCAAGGAGGTAAAAGAATGAAATCAGCGTTATTTGTCTGGGGTGGATGGGATGGACACGAGCCGAAGCAGTGCGTGGATATATTTGCTCCTTATCTTCAAGAGCAAGGTTACAAAGTGGAGATCTCAGATACCCTAGATTCTTATCTTAATCAAGAAAAAATGAATTCCTTAAGTCTTGTGGTACAGGCCTGGACAACAGGTGAGATCACAGCTGAACAGCTAAAAGGGTTACAGCAGGCAGTTGAAAGCGGAGTTGGCTTCGCTGGCTGGCATGGCGGAGCTGGGGATTCATTCCGAAGGAATCCGAATTATCAGTATATGGTGGGAGGTCAGTGGGTAGCACATCCAGGTGGTATAGTAGACTATGAAGTAAATATTATAAATCACCAGGATCCAATAACCGCAGGGCTTCGAGATTTTAAAATAAAGTCTGAGCAATATTATATGCATGTTGATCCGTCCAACGAAGTCCTAGCTACTACTACTTTTAATGGTGAATATGCTCCTTGGATCAAAGGGTGTGTCATGCCAGTTGTTTGGAAACGCATGTGGGGTAAAGGACGTATCTTTTACTCATCTTTAGGTCACGTTGCTAAGGACTTCCTTGTACCAGAAGCAAAAGAAATAGTAAACCGAGGTATGTTGTGGGCAAGCCGTTAATAGATCGAAGGAGAGGTTGTAAGATTATGACCAAAAAGAAGATTGGAATAATCGGGTGTGGCAAGATCAGTGGAATCTACATGAAGATGTGCAAAAGATTAGATGAACTAGAACTTGTTGCCTGCTCAGATCTTGTCATGGAGAAAGCCCAGGCAAGTGCAGAGGAATATGGTATACCTAAGGTATATACTGTTGAGGAACTATTAGAGGATCCAGATGTCCAGATCGTTCTTAACCTTACGGTACCTGCTGCTCATAGTAGGGTAAGTGTTGCAGCTATTGAAGCTGGAAAGAATCTATATAATGAAAAGCCATTAGCAATAAATCGGGAGGATGGACAGGAAATGTTAAGTATGGCCGCTGTTAAGGGGCTCAGAATAGGTTGTGCTCCTGATACCTTTATGGGTGGAGGTTTACAAACTTGTCGTAAACTTATAGATGATGGTGTAATTGGAGAGCCTATTGCAGCTACTGCCTTTATGGCGTGTCATGGCCATGAAAGCTGGCATCCTAATCCCGACTTCTATTATCAGCCTGGAGGCGGACCCATGTTTGATATGGGGCCGTACTACCTTACCGCTCTTATAAGTCTAATGGGGCCTGTGCGTCGGGTGACTGGCTCTACCAGAATTACCTTTCCCGAAAGAATAATAACCAGCCAGCCTCAGTATGGTACTACGATCAAAGTCAATACTCCTACTCACGTTACAGGTGTTATGGACTTTGCTAGTGGTGCTATTGGTACGATAATCACTAGCTTTGATATATGGGGCTCTCAGTTGCCTCGTATAGAGATTTATGGATCAGAGGGTACGTTAAGTGTACCAGATCCTAATACCTATGGAGGGCCTGTTCGCATTCTGTTAGGGAGGAATAAGGAATGGAATGAGGTCCCCTTGACTCATGGTTATACTGAAAATAGTAGAGGTATCGGAGTTGCGGATATGGCTCGTGCTATAGGGACAGGTGAGACTCATCGCGCTAACGGTAAAATGGCGTACCATGTCCTTGATATTATGCATGCTTTTCATGATTCTTCCTTAGAGGGCAAACACGTGGAATTAGCTAGTACATGTACTCAGCCTGCTCCGTTACCCCCAGGCTTTGGGCTGTAAGACGAAGAAGCCCGGAGGACTCTCCGGGCTTCTTCAGGCACTTGCCTTTTGGATGGGTGGGGTTAACATTTATGATGTTGATGCTTTTAAAAGATAGCTTATTAGATAGTTAGCTGCTTCTATTTGAGCATATGCCCTTGCGTTTTTCCAATCTTGATTCATAAGGGCTGTTACCATCTCTTTAGAAATTCCTAGTTCATCGGATATGGCACTTGCTAAGCGAGTTTTACTGAACTCTGCAAGACTGTTCCAATCTTGAGTAATTATAGCCTCAGCTTCTGCTGGATTTACTCCATCTGTAAGAAGTCTGTTGTATACGTTTCTTTTAAGACCTTCAGCAACTCCTTCTAAATCCCCCATAGCAAGGGCATTTAATTGTTCAGCTGTGAGGAGTCCTTCTGCCATTATCCTCTCTAATACTGATTCGCCTTCAGAGCTAGGGGTAGTCTTTTTAGACTCTGGCGTCTCCGCTTCTATACTCCATGATAGATCGGGTAAGAGTTGGGCATAGATTTTATCGAATTCCTCAATATCACGTAAAGTTCCCTCTTTGCCATTTTTTAATATAGATGTTCCTCTACCTATCTTTATTATTGACGATGTTCCATCCGACTTTTCTACGATTATGGTCCCAGAAAGTGGGTCAACACTCGTTATTTTTCCTTCGATTTTCCCGCTTGCATCATTCCCTCCGATAATAATGGGGTCAAAGATTTTTTCGTCATACGGCTGAGAATGACTTTTCTTTTCATATGAATTCCACATCTTATTAACCAGATGTTCTGCGGTGTACATATAAGGGGTCCCGTTTATTATATTATCTCTTGATTGTAATATGCGTTGAACGGGATCTTGTTTCCATATGGGAGACACGCCGTCTTTACTAGCATATATGCTACCAGTTACGATGGTAAAAGATAATGATATGGCTGTAATTAAAAGAAAGATTTTTTTTAGTCTATTCATAAGCTTTTCCCTTCCTCCTATCTTTTATAAGAAGGTTTAAGATCTTTATTTGAGGACTAAAGATAAGTTTTACATATCTTGTTTACATAATAACATAGTCTATAATAGATTTCCACCTGTAATTTATGGAGCCCTTGTAAAGGATAGGTGATAGACTTTTACCACTTTTATATGGTATGATTTTAAGGGAACATTCTAAAAGAATTTCCGTCTAATACTTTATGGGGGAGGGGTGAAGGTGCTTGGCAGAATCACGCATCCTCAGTGATTTAATAGAAAGGTGCAGAAATGGTGATATAGAAGCCTTTGAGGAAGTAGTGGATATCTTTGAAAATGATATATATAATATTGCCTTTAGGTTTATGGGAAATCATGAAGATGCCTGTGACATAGCACAAGAGGCATTCATAAGAGTATACAAAAGTATAAAAAAATTTCGCGGGGACTCAGCCTTCTCTACATGGCTTTATAGGATAGTTTCAAATTTATGTTATGATGAAATGAGGAGACGACGGCATCCGGTACGTTCTCTTGACGAACCCATATTTAATGGGAATAATACTCTCTATAGTGAGTTGCCAGACGATGGACCTAGCCCCGAAGAACATATTGAAGTTGTAGAGCGAAAAGAACGTATCCAAAAGGCCATAACCTGTCTGGCTAATGAATATAGGATGGTTATAATCCTAAAAGACATACAAGAATTTTCATATGAAGAGATAAGCCAAATATTAAAAGTACCTATTGGAACTGTAAAATCTAGACTAAGTAGAGCCAGGGCTCAACTGAAAAAAATTCTCGTAAAGAGCTCCACTAAGATGGGAGGTGCTGTTGATGAACTGTAGGAAAGTACAAGAATCTCTTTCTGCCTATTATGATAAAGAAATTTCAGAAGAAGAGCGATTAAAGATGGAGGAACATCTTTCAGGTTGTGAGGAATGCCACCAGGAACTCCAGCAGCTCCATACCGTTATCTCTGATCTTAAGGGCCTTGAATCGGTTTCTCCTGATCCATCTTTTAGGCAGGAGCTGCATACACGTTTATTTGAACTCAATAAAGAAGCATCCCCTAAAGCCTCTCTTACATTTATATACAATGCATTTGGTATATTAAAAGACAAATTTTCATCATTAAGCAGTTCAAAGCCTAGGTTAATAGGGGCTCTCTCAAGTGTAGTAGTTATGTTATTTATCACCATAATGCTCTTTGGCAACTTTAAAGGAGACTTTAGTCCTCCTCAACACAATATTGAAAATATAAGTACGTTCTCCACGATGAGGGCTGTAGAAGTTGATAATAAAGTATTTGAAGAAAATAACGAAGAGAGCCCTCCCGGTGTAGGAGGATATGTAAAAGAAAATTTATGGATCGTTTTTCTTGTGATTTTAGGGACGTTTTTTTTCTTTGGGGTGAAAAGAAAGATAAAATCGAAAAAACTACCCTTGAAAAGCAGGAAATAACGTCTTTTAGTAGTATATATATAAGGAGAACTAGCATGAAAGATATTAAGAGTACCAAACTCTTATTTTTCTTCGTTAAACCCAATTGAAGTTTTATAGTAAAATAATTATAGGCTGTATCTATTATCGGATTTTTGCTTTAGAAATATCAGGGGGTGAATTTAGTGACAAAAGAAAATATGGTGAATACCGTTGATGAAGTTGAAGAGGAAGAATTTGAAGAAAAGCAACCATGGAAGAGCGAATGGAGCACAAAAGTTCAGCTTGCAGTTTGGATTGGCCTAGGGATTTTTATGGTCATTGTTTATTGGGTAATGAATAATGTGAATTTCGATAAGGTTCCCAAGTTTTAAATAATAGAGGCACAATTATCACATAAGGGACTAAGAGAGAAATGGTTATCGATAGCCGCCTCCTCAGAGGGAAGGCGGCTAGTTGCGTGCCTTTCTATAGAATTTTTTGTTTTAGTTGATAGACGCTATAAAATCGTAAACCATCTATGAACTACATATTTGGGTTTTTTATGTGCCTGAGTCAGATGTAACTATAAAGAGGTGATAAAGTGAGGAGTTTTCGTGGTGGAATTCATCTTGAATATGCTAAGGAAAGCACTGAAAGAAAACGAATAATAAAGATGATGCCTCCTGAAAAGGCATTTATACTTTTGCAACAGCATATTGGAGCACCATGTGAGCCCTTGATCGCAGTAGGAGATGAGGTTAAAGTTGGGCAGAAGATAGGCGAAGCTAAGGCTTTTGTATCTGCTCCAGTTCATTCGAGCCTCTCAGGCAAGGTGGCATCTATAGCTTCAGTCCCTGATTGTCGCGGTGGGGAAAGTACGGCTATAGTCATTGAATCTGATGGTAAGGATGAGATCTGGGAAGGTATAATCCCTTATGGAGATGACCTTAATCTACTTTCAGCGGAAGAGATAAAAAGGATTGTCAGGGAAGCGGGTATAGTTGGCATGGGCGGAGCAGCTTTTCCAACTCATGTTAAGCTTTCACCTCCTTCAGATAAGAAGATAGACTCTATTATATTAAATGGATGTGAATGCGAACCTTATCTTACTGCAGATCATCGACTGATGATAGAGAGACCAGAAGAAGTGATTTTTGGACTGCGTGCCGTAATGAAAGCGTTAGGCGTGGAACAAGGTTACATAGGTATTGAAGATAATAAGGTAGATGCGGCAGAACGTTTAAAGGCTGTAATAGGGGACGATAGCTCTATAAAGGTGGTGCTACTCAAAGTAAAGTATCCTCAAGGGTCTGAAAAGCACCTTATTGATGCTATCCTCCATCGTCACGTCCCTTCAGGGGGGTTGCCTATGGATGTAGGTGTAGTAGTAAATAACGCAGCAACTGCAGTAGCATGTGCACGAGCTATAAAGACAGGGATGCCATTGATAGAAAGGGTTTTAACTGTAGCTGGTCCCGGAGTCAAAGAACCATGTAATCTTGAAGTAAGGATAGGCACTCCATTCGAAGATGTCATCGCTGAGTGCGGTGGATTACTAGGCTCTCCTACTAAGATCATAATGGGCGGTCCGATGATGGGTATTGCTCAATACGGGTTGTCAGCCCCAGTAGTTAAAGGGACTTCTGGGCTTCTTATATTTTCGCAAAAGGAAAAGGGAAGAATATGGACAGGCCCATGCATTAGGTGTGGAAAGTGTGTTGAGGTATGCCCTATGTCACTTATCCCGCTAGAACTGTCACATTTGAGCGAGAAAGGCCTCTTTGACGAAGCAGAGGAATACAATATCCTGGATTGTATAGAATGTGGTGCATGCTCATATATCTGCCCAGCGAAACGCCAAAATCTTCAGCTTATCCGAATGGGAAAGGCAGAGATAGTTGCAAAGAGGCGGAATAAGCTAGCTTAAGGTAATTCAAGTTGGTGGAAGGAGTAGATGCGCGTGACTACAGCTAATAATATAGATTCCATTAAGAATCATGAAGGTGAGGAGGAAATATCGTTAGATGATCTCGTTATTTCTTCATCTCCACATATAACTTCAGAAGAAAGCATACCTAAAATAATGTATAGTGTGGTGGTTTCTCTTTTACCAGCCTCAATAGGAGCTGTGTATTTCTTTGGTTTAAGGGCTCTTGCTCTAATTGTGGTGACTATAGGAGTAGCTCTGGCTACAGAAGCTATATTCCAAATTGCACGGAAGAAAGAGATCACCATATGGGATGGTAGTGCTCTTGTAACTGGTTTGCTTTTAGCCCTGAACCTCCCGTCCGCTCTGCCTTTTTGGATGGCGGCAGTTGGTGCTATAGTCGCTATAACAATAGGGAAGCAGGTCTTTGGAGGCCTTGGGCAGAATCCATTTAACCCTGCCCTTGTAGGAAGGGTTTTTCTATTTATAACCTTTCCTCGTCACATGACTACATGGATAATAGATGGAATGACCATGGCAACTCCCCTAGGAGCTATGAAATTTGAGGGACAGATGACACCATATTCAGATCTTTTTTGGGGTAATGTAGGAGGGTCGTTGGGTGAGACATCAGTATTTTTACTATTAATCGGTGCTACCTACCTTATTTACAAGGGATACATTGATTGGAGGATACCCCTTGGATTATTAGGTACTGTTGCCCTTCTTACGATGACACTAGGACATGATCCCCTATTTCATTTAATGTCAGGAGGACTAGTTTTAGCGGCCTTTTTTATGGCCACTGACATGGTTACAACTCCTGTCACCCAGTTAGGCAAATGGTTATTTAGTATAGGAGCAGGTATTATCGTAGTGGTTATCAGGTTATATGGGGGGTATGCTGAGGGCATTTCCTTTGCCATTCTCCTAATGAATGCAATTACTCCCCTTTTAGATAGATATACTCGTCCGCGCGTCTTTGGGACATAAAAAGGAGGGAAAGCCCAAAAGGGCGAAGCACTTGCGCGAATATTTTCGATTAATCTTAGTATTAACAGTTATCTCCCTCATTTCAGGAGGCGTGCTTGCTCAAACTTATAAATTTGCTAATCCGAGAATAGAGGAGAATAGGGAGAAGGATACGGAAAGAGCCATAATAGAAGTTTTGCCCGGCATTTCTACATTCGAGAGCGTAGCTATTGATGGTCAGATATTCTATAAGGGGTTAGATGATAGGGGACGAGATGTTGGTGTGGCTTTTATAGTTGAGGCTGGAGGATTCCAAGGAGTCATTCGTATGATGGTTGGCGTAGACATGGAATCAAGGCAAATAACTGGTATGAAGATTATAGAACATCTTGAGACCCCAGGTCTTGGCGCTAGGATTAATGAATCTTGGTTTCAGGATCAGTTTAAAGGAAAATCTCTTAATGATAAGTTTATCCCCGGAGAAGACGTGGATGCTATTACAGGAGCTACTGTTTCATCGCGAGCTGTATCTGATGGCTTGAAGAATAGTATTAATAGATTGCTTGATTTAATCAACTCTGGGAAATTTACTAATGTTGATATGGAAGGAGATAGGTAAATGCTGCGGGATTTTACGCGCGGTTTGTGGGAAGAAAACCCTACTTTTATGCAACTTATAGGCATGTGTCCTGTCTTAGCAGTGAGCAATGCTGCTATTAATGGTGTTGCTATGGGTGCTGCTACTACCTTTGTGCTCGTCTCCTCAAGTATAGTAATATCTCTATTAAGGAATATTATACCAAGAGAGGTCAGGATACCTGCTTATATAGTGATAATAGCTACATTTGTTACTATTGCTGATCTAGTTCTTGCCGCGATTAACCCAGCTGTCCACAAGGTACTTGGATTATTCGTTCCTTTGATTGTGGTTAACTGTATTATACTAGGAAGACAGGAGGCCTTTGCATCTAAGATGCCAGTAGGTAGGAGTATTCTTGATGCTCTTGGTATGGGCTTGGGCTTTACCTGGGCTATAACCTTTCTATCTATTATAAGGGAGCTTGTTGGAATGGGCACGATCTTTGGCAAGTCTATTTTAGGAACTGAATATGTCCAATGGGTCATAATGATACTCCCTCCTGGTGCATTTCTTACCCTGGGAATTCTAGTTGGATTAATTAATACCTTAAAACGAAGAAGGGTGGTTGAAGGCTAGATGGATCTAAAAGAGCTCTTTCTTCTCTTTATAGGATCAGTCCTAGTGAATAACTTTGTTTTAGCTAGATTCTTAGGGACTTGTCCATTTTTGGGTGTCTCTAAGGAGGTGGAGACAGCTTTTAGTATGGGGGTAGCAACGACTTTTGTTATGACCCTTTCGGGGCTTGCAACATGGTTCATTGAAAATTATATATTAGAACCTTTTGGTTTGCCATTCCTCCAGTATGTCTCCTTTATTCTGGTAATTGCAGCCCTTGTTCAACTAGTTGAGATGGTGATACGTAAGACAAGCCCACCGTTATACCGGGCCCTTGGTATATTTTTACCCCTTATCACTACTAACTGTGCTATTTTAGGTTTAGCTCTTTTAGTAGCATTAAGAGGATATGGGTTTATTGAAACGGCTGTCTTTGCTTTTGGGGCTGGTGTAGGCTTTACCCTAGCTATGGTCATAATGGCTGGGATACGAGAACGATTAAGATTTGCAGATGTACCTGAGCCGCTTCAAGGAGCAGGAATAGCCCTAATAATCGCGGGGCTTTTGTCTATGTCGCTCATGGGCTTCTCAGGATTGATCGCCATGTGATATAGTGGTAATATGAGGAGGTGTATATCATTATGGAACCTGTACTTCTTCGCTCCCTTATAAGCATGGGTATTCTAGGGGTTTTGCTTGGTGCTGGTTTAGCTTTTGCATCGAAGAAGTTCATTGTAGAAGTTGATCCAAGGATAGAAGCCATTGAGGAGCTTCTACCTGGTGCTAATTGCGGTGCTTGCGGATTCCCTGGATGTGCTAATTTTGCAGAAGCAGTTGTTTCAAGCCAAGTCTCAGCAAATGGATGCGTAGTAGGAGGAGCTGGAATAGTAGATAAGATTAGTCAGATCATGGGAGTTGAGTCTGCAGGAGCTGTCATTCCAAAGAAAGCCCTTTTAAGGTGCGGCGGTACATGTGAGAAAGCTCTGGATCGCGGTAAGTATAGCGGTATAGAAGACTGTCGAGCAGCCACCCTATTAGGTGGAGGAACAAAGGCGTGTAGCTTTGGATGTCTGGGATTAGGAACATGTGTTGATGCATGTCCCTTTAAAGCCATTGAAATGGGTGATGATGGTTTACCCATAGTAAATAAAAATATATGTACAGGATGCGGAATATGTGTGGATATTTGTCCCAAGAACCTTTTTACACTGGTGCCAGAGACTTCAGACGTTCATGTGCTTTGTGCATCAACAATGAAAGGGGCCTCAGTAAGGAAGGTGTGCTCTGCGGGGTGTATCGGATGCAAACGCTGTGAAAAAGTATGTGATACGGGTGCCATCTCAGTTACTGATTTTCTCGCATCTATAGATTATGAGAAATGTACGACTTGTGGCAAATGCGCAGAAAATTGTCCTACAAGTTGTATTATAGTACTTAGTCATCAAGAAAGGGGACTTGTAGAGGTTGACGATATTGCACATTAAGTCATATAATTAAAGGATAGTATTATTCATCAATGTTCTGTGAGAAGGGGGAAGGTAACTGTGGGGCGTCCGATAACAGTTGGGATCCCCAGGGCTTTTGGTTTCTATTTATATTATCCAATGTGGAAGGAGTTTTTTGAGGCTCTAGGGGTAAGGGTTGTCGCATCCTCTCCTACGACAAGAGAAATATTGGATAATGGGGTCCGGGAAACAGTTAGCGATGCTTGCGTACCCTTGAAATTATTTCACGGTCACGTACAAGATCTTGCTGACAAAGATGTTGATTATCTTTTTATTCCGAGATTAGTTAATATGGCGAGGGATGCCGTATTTTGTCCTAAATTTCTAGGATTGCCTGATATGATAAGATATTCTTTGGATGATCTCCCACCTATAATTGATGTAAGGATAGATTTGAGAAAAGGAAAGTTAGAAGCTTTAAAGATTTGCTATAGGGTGGGGTCCCTCTTTACTAAGAATATTTTTAAGATCTATGATGCTTATAATAAATCTATCTCTAAGTTTGGTTCCTTTAAGGACCTTGTCAAGAAAGGAATTGGCTTAACTGATGCTATGAAAATTCTGCATGGTAAGGGCAGTGAAACCGACTTTAAGCATAATGGGGAGTTGACCTTCGCTGTTTTAGGGTACCCATATAATATCTATGATCCTTATGTTAGTGCTGATGTGATCGGAAAGCTTCATAATATGGGAGTAAATGTAATAACAACAGAGATGATACCAGATGAGGTTCTGAATATAGATTCTCCTGAGTTCAGAAAGGAGGCTTTCTGGATATTAAGCCATAGAGCTTTAAAGGCGGCTCATTATTTATTTGATACTAAAAGTGTTGACGGGATTATTCATTTAACTGCATTTGGATGCGGTCCGGATTTTATGGTTAATAAACTCATAGAATTAGAGGCTAAGAAACGAACACACATGCCTTTTATGTCTCTGATGATAGATGAACAAACGGGAGATGCTGGGGTTTTAACGAGACTACAGGCTTTTGTTGATATGGTAAAGCTCCGAAAGGCTGGAGAGAAGGAAGGTGTGGCATGGAATGAGTCGAGTGACCTTTCCTTATATGGGGACGTCTCACATGGTTATAAGACGGCTGCTCGAGCAGATGGGTAATGAAGTAATTGCTCCTTTGAGACCTAGTCAGCGCACTTTAGATCTAGGTGTGAGGTATTCACCAGAATTCGCATGTCTCCCTTACAAGCTAGTTACAGGAACATATATTGAGTCCTTAGAAAGAGGAGCTGATACCATACTCACTAGCGGAGGTGTTGGCCCTTGCAGAGCTGGGCTCTATGCGCCCATGCATGAAGCGATATTAAAAGATCTAGGATATGATTTTGAGATAATAATAATTGAACCTCCAAGTAGAGGCATAGGTGATATTTATAGGAAGCTTCAAAAGCTAAATGCAGATAAACTTTCATGGTTAGCCCTGTTGGGACTTGTCAGGGAAGGCTGGGCTAAGGTAAAGGCATTGGATGACTTGGAACGTCTATCACATTATGTAAGACCTAGGGAGATTGAGAAGAGGTCAACTACTCGCGTATATCAGAAGACTTTATCTTGGATGGCTGAAGCTAATTCCATAAAGGAGATAAAAGAAGCACATGAAGCAGGTGTCGCAGCTCTTAAAGGGATTCCTCAGGATCCAGAGCGAGATATCTTAAAGATAGGTATCGTTGGGGAGATCTATGTAGTCTTAGAACCTTCTGCTAATTTAGAATTAGAGGAGATCTTAGGGGAACTAGGGGCAGAAGTGGATAGGTCTATTTTTCTTACTGGATGGACCATGGACAATGCCGTTGCTGATGCTATGAGGTTAACTGGCGGACGTAGTGTTAAAAGGGCGGCTAAAGAGTACCTTCCAGAGATGATAGGTGGGCATGGACAGGACTCAATTGGGCATACTATAATCTATGCGAAAGATGGATTTGATGGCGTCATTCAGCTCTCCCCTTTTACTTGTATCCCGGAGATTGTGGCAATGAGCATCTTACCAAAAGTGAGTAAGGACTATGATATACCTGTTTTATCTATTGTCCTTGATGAACAGACAGGTAAAGCTGGATTGACCACACGAGTGGAAGCCTTCGTGGATTTGCTATATAGAAGAAGACGCCAGAGATTGGAGGCTGGCATATGATAAGATGTTATATGGGTGTTGATGTAGGTTCGGTAAGTACGAATATAGTGCTTATCAATGAAGAAGGAGATCTACTGAAAAAGATTTATCTCAGAACGCGCGGACAGCCAATAGCTACTATCCAAGATGGATTTAAAGAGCTCTCTGATGTTCTTGCTAATGAAGTAGAGATACTGGGCGTTGGAACTACAGGGAGCGGTAGGCACTTGGCAGGGGTAATAGTTGGAGCAGATGTGGTGAAGAATGAAATTACAGCGCATGCAGTTGCTGCTTCCTATGCTGAACCTAACGTTCAAACAGTTATTGAGATCGGTGGACAAGATTCAAAGATTATAATATTAAGAAACGGTATTGCTGTAGATTTTGCTATGAATACTGTATGTGCTGCTGGCACTGGCTCTTTTCTGGATCAGCAGGCTGCAAGGCTTGGTATTCCAATTGAGGAATTTGGAAATTTGGCACTTAAAGCAACTGCACCTGTACGGATCGCTGGGCGCTGTACAGTATTTGCAGAGTCGGATATGGTGCACAAACAACAAATGGGGCACAGACCAGAAGATATAGTGGCGGGTCTGGCTCAAGCATTAGTTCGGAATTACCTGAATAACGTTGGTAAGGGTAAGGAAATACTCCCAACAGTGGTTTTTCAAGGTGGAGTAGCAGCAAACCAGGGAATAAAGGTAGCCTTTGAGGAGGCTCTTGGTTTTCCTGTAATTGTGCCGCGTAATTTTGCAGTCATGGGCGCTATAGGTGCGGCCCTTTTAGCAAAAGAAGAGGTAAAGAAGGACGGACGCAAGACCAAATTTAAGGGATTAGAAGTGGCTAACTTTGAGTATAGGGCGTCTAGCTTTGAATGCGACGGATGTTCTAATTGCTGCGAGATAATAGAGATAATGAAGGATGACGTGGTTGTAGCTAGATGGGGCGGACGTTGTCCAAAGTGGGAGATGAAGGCGAGCTAAGTATCGGCTGGGAGTAGGAGGCATAGAAAGAATCATGACCATATATACAAAGGATGTAGTGGAGCTTGTGGGGGACACTCCGCTAGTGCGTATTAACAAACTTGGTTCTGTAGATAGGGCTGAGATCTTTGCTAAAGTGGAGTTCTTTAATCCAGGTGGGAGCGTAAAGGATAGGGTAGCATTGGGTATGATTCGTGCTGCAGAAGAGGAAGGAATGCTGCATCCTGGTAGCACCATCATTGAACCTACAAGTGGCAATACAGGTATAGGCTTGGCTATGATAGCATCAAATCGCGGTTACAAGTGCGTATTAGTCATGCCTGAGACTATGAGCATAGAACGAAGGAGATTGCTTACAAGTTACGGTGCGGAGCTCATTCTTACTCCGGGCAGTGAAGGAATGGCAGGCGCTATACGTAAATGCGAAGAGATACTTGCTAATAATCCGAGATTCTTCATGCCACAGCAATTCAATAACCCGGCAAATCCTGAAGTTCATCGAAGAACTACAGCTCAGGAGATTTTAAGGCAAGTTCCTGGTAAAATTGATGCTTTTGTAGCCGGAGTAGGAACTGGAGGCACCTTAACAGGAGTTGGGGAGGTTCTCAAGGAGAAATTTCCTGATGTTCTTATTATAGCTGTTGAGCCTAGCTCTTCTCCGGTCCTTTCAGGGGGAAGGCCAGGGCCTCACGGACTTCAGGGGATTGGAGCAGGATTTATACCCGAGGTTTTAAATAGGGAGATAATAGATGAAGTCATTCCAGTTAAAGATGAAGATGCTCTTGCAACTACTAAAGAGTTGTCTATGGTTGAAGGACTTCTAGTTGGCATATCATCTGGTGCTGCCTGTTGGGCAAGTATATCTATAGCAAAGAGGCTTGGACCAGGTAAGAAGGTTGTTACGCTCTTCCCAGATACGGGTGAGCGATACCTTAGTGTATTAGGAGATCTTGAAGAAACTAATGATTTATAATTAAACACCAAGAGAATATCTGGAGGTGTAGAATGTGGGAGTGGAACGAACTTACGAGGAGATTAATGAGAAGATTAGGCGTGGAGAAGCTGTTGTAGTAACTGCTGAGGAGATAATAGATATAGTTGAAGAAAAGGGTCTAGAAGGAGCTGCTAAAGAGGTGGATGTTGTAACTACCGCCACATTTGGGACCATGTGTTCTTCTGGAGCTTTTCTTAACTTTGGTCATACCAAGCCTAAGATGAAGATGCATAAGATATGGTTAAATGATGTAGCAGCCTATGGGGGAATAGCTGCTGTTGATACTTATATTGGTGCTACTGAGGTAAGAGATGGAGACCCCCTTAATCAAAACTTCCCAGGAGAATTTAGGTATGGAGGCGGTCATGTAATCCAAGATCTTGTAGCAGGAAAGGATATTAAACTAAAGGCTACAGCGTATGGAACTGATTGCTATCCTAGACGAGAGCTGGAGACATGGATAAGTATAAATGATTTAAATGATGCGTTTCTCTTTAATCCTAGGAATGCATATCAGAATTACAATGTTGGAGTAAATAGTACTAACAAGACTATATATACTTATATGGGTGTATTAAAACCACGATATGGGAATATTCATTACTCTAGCGCAGGTCAACTGAGTCCCTTACTCAATGATCCATACTATAAGACTATAGGAATAGGGACTAGAATATTCTTAGGAGGTGGTACGGGTTATGTGGTGTGGAATGGAACGCAGCATAGTCCGTGCGAAGTTCGA
Organism: Firmicutes bacterium UBA5435; assembly: GCA_002426645.1. Lineage (GTDB taxonomy): Bacteria > Bacillota > UBA5435 > UBA5435 > UBA5435 > UBA5435. The sequence continues at coordinate 29,023 of DIRN01000089.1, forward strand.
GGAGAGAATGGAGTTCCTAAAGGTGGTGCTGGTACTCTAGCAGTAATCGGTGATCTAAAGAATATGAGTCCGGAGTGGCTTGTTGGAATGAGCTACCTTGGATATGGCTGTAGTCTTGCTGTAGGTATTGGGGTTCCTATTCCTATTTTGAATGAAGAGATGATGAAGTATGTCTCTGTAAAGGATGAGGAGATCATCGGTTCTGTTATTGATTATGGAACTGGATATCCCAAAGGCGAACCTGAGGTTATAGCAGAAGTAAGTTATGCTGAATTGAAGTCAGGTCGAGTGAATATATTGGGTCGTGAAATACCTACTTCGCCATTGTCAAGCTATCCAAAGGCACGCAAGATAGCTACTATACTAAAAGAACGGATACAAGCAGGAAACTTTGAGCTTGGGAAGCCAGTACAGTTACTCCCTTCAGCTGATTCAGGCATAGAATTTAAGGGGGTAAAGATAAGGTAAGAATTAATTTTAGGGGGGCCTTTGCGAGATGAGAGATGTTCTTTCGTTACTCACCAAAGGGGATAAGATCCTTTTCACGCTCTTACTTATAATAAGTTTCTCCTGTATTGGAGCAACTGTTATGGGAAAGAGTCTGGTTCCAATGGTCCAGGGAGAGAAATATCTTGTGGTTGAGATTAACGGAAGAATAGCAAAGGAAATCGCATTTCCCATAACTAATGAAGTTCAGATAATTGAGGTACCTTTAGATACAGGAATAGCATATCTTGAGGTAAAGGACGGACGTGCTAGGATCCTTCCCATGGATGATGACGTGTGTCCCTTAAAGGTCTGTTCTAGACGTGGTTGGATTCAAGGGCCTGGAGAAGTTATAGTATGCGTACCAAATAAAATGGTGGTATATATCAAAGCTGAGAGGCGGTTTTCTACAAGGGAGGAGGATAATGCTAACGTTGACGCGGTAGCGTTTTAATAGAGAATGGTAACATATTTATCGGGGTTGAAAATAGATGGATATTATTGATTTGGGAGAGGAAAAAAAGCATCATCTCTATGCAGAGGTTAATGTTGATATACCTGCGTATAGTATAGACAAGCCCTTCCACTATATTATACCTGATAAGTTTAGAGAGATTATAAAGCCAGGTATGAGGGTTATAGTACCTTTTGGACCACGTAAGGTAGAAGGATATGTCTTAGGTTTTGTAGATGTGCCTGAAGTGGAAGCACATGAACTCAAAGTAATCGAAGAGATACTTGATAGTTTCCCTATGCTTACACAGGATCTTTTGAATTTATCTAAGTGGATGGCACAAAGATACGTATGTACTCAAGCAGAGGTTTTGCGCTGTATTTTACCTACTGGGATTAAGTTTGAATCTGTAGAGGTCGCAAGGGTATCAGAGGAACAAGATTATATTGATACAAATCTTCAACGTGCTCCAAAGCAAGCTGAGATCTTGAAATTGTTGAGGAAAAAAGGCGGGGAGATGGAAGTAGGAGAGATCGGAAAAGTTCTAGGTATGCGATCACCTCGTGGTCCTCTCCTTGGTCTACAGTCTAAAGGTTTTATTACCCTAAAACGTGAGTGGAGGACACCTAAAGTTAAACCTATGATGAAAAAATTTGCTGAACTCATCATTGATGGTAATGAGCTCGTAGATGAGATGGAAGACTTACAGCGAATAGCACCCGCGCAAGCTAGGATCGCCCAAACCCTTATACAAACTGGTGGAGGTCCTTTAAATGTTGCTGATCTCCTCGATGCGTCAGGAGCAAGTTATAGTAGTCTTAGAGGACTAGAAGAGAAGGGTATCGTCATATGCAGGGATATTGAGGTGGAACGAGATCCTTTAGCTGGTACACATGTTGATATGAGCCCATTCCTTGTTCCTAATGAAGAACAGAGAGCATCTTTGCGTAAAATAAAGGAAGCAATAGATGTGGGTACTTATGAAACTATATTAATCCATGGAGTTACTGGTTCTGGAAAGACTGAGATATACCTTCAAGCTATAGATCACTGCATTAAGAATGGAAAGGACGCTATAGTTCTCGTTCCAGAGATATCTTTAACTCCTCAAATGGTGCGTATTTTCACCTCTCGTTTTGGAAAGAATCTTGCTTTACTCCATAGTCATTTATCTTATGGAGAGAGATATGATCAATGGAAGAAGATACGCAGGGGAGATGTCAAGATAGCTATTGGTGCAAGGTCAGCAGTTTTCTCACCCTTTGAGAACTTAGGTTTGATTGTAATAGATGAGGAACACGAGAATTCATATAAACAATCAGTAGTTCCTAGATACCATGCGAGAGAGGTCGCTATTCAGCGTGCTAAGGAGACATCTTCTCTGGTCTTGCTGGGCAGTGCTACACCTTCCCTTGAATCCTATTATGCAGCTTCTAACCACGACTATACTTTAATATCTCTTGGCTCTAGGATTGATGAGAAGCCTATGCCAGCAGTAGAGATCATCGATATGAGGGCTGAACTTAAAGCTGATAATAAAAGCATATTTAGCTCTAAATTACGACAATCTATAGAAGAGAGGCTCGCTAATAAGGAACAAATTATCCTATTCCTAAATAGAAGGGGACATTCCACATTTGTAATGTGTAGAGAATGTGGATATGTACTTAAATGTAAGCACTGCGATCTTTCCCTGACTTATCATGATAGGGAAAAGTTACTACGGTGCCATTATTGTACTTATGAGACATTTTCACCAGATGTATGTCCCAATTGCAAAGGTCGGTACATTAAATACCTTGGTATTGGAACTGAGAAGGTTGAAAATGAGACTAGGCTAGCCTTTCCACAAGCTTCTATTATGCGTATGGATTCAGATACCACTACAAGGAAAGGTTCACATCAGAGAATTTTAGATGCTTTTGGTAGAGGAGATGTAGATATCCTTATTGGGACCCAGATGATAGCCAAGGGACTTGATTTTCCTAATGTTACATTGGTAGGAGTAATAATTGCAGATACGGCTCTGCATTTCCCAGAGTTTCGCTCTAGTGAACGAACATTTCAGCTTCTCACTCAGGTCGCTGGACGTTCAGGTCGAGGCATGTTGCCAGGAGAGGTCATAATACAGACTTATACCCCAGAGCACTATAGTATAGTAGCGGCAAAGACTCATAATTATAATAAGTTTTATGAAGCAGAGATAATTGCAAGGAGGGAGTTGGCATATCCTCCATTTACACATCTTGCTAATATTATAGTGAGCCATAGAGATGAGGATAAAGTTTACAAGTATGCTTATAAATTAAAAGATTTTATAGAAGTTAATGAGCCGCCTGAAGATTTGGTGATACTCGGCCCATCACCTGCTCCTCTAAGTAAGATACAAGGTAGATATAGATGGCAAATATTATTAAAATCTCTTAATGTTCAGGGGCTTGCGAATCTTATAAATGTTTCTATTAAAGATTTTTCTTCTACATCCTATAGAAAAGATGCGGATCTCACGATTCAAGTAGATGTAGATCCTGCTAGTACCCTTTAGAAAGGAGGGCCAGTGCACTCTTAGCACTGGAGATAGTATTGAAACTTGAAATACGAAAGAACGGAGACCCTATTTTAAGAGAGAAATGTAAACCAGTAATAGTTATTGATGAGGAGATAAAGAAACTAGCTAGTGACATGTTAGAGACTATGTACTCTGCAGATGGAGTAGGACTTGCTGCTCCTCAAGTAGGGATAAATAAGAGGATGTTTGTGATTGATGTAGGAAATGGACCATTAGTCATGATAAATCCTAGAATACTTCTACGTATAGGAGAAGAAAATGGTCGTGAAGGCTGCTTGAGTATACCTGGACTATGGGGAGAAGTAGCTAGAGCGCAAAAGATAGATGTTGAGGCTATGAACCTTCAGGGTGACAAAGTAAGAATAGAAGGGGATAGTCTTCTCGCCAGGGCTATTCAGCATGAGTTTGATCACTTAAATGGAATCCTTTTTATAGATAAAGCTACACAATTAATTGATGCTTCTTCGAAGAAAGAAGAATAACCTTATAAAGGAGGGGGAGCGATGCGACTTGTATTTATGGGAACACCAGAGTTTGCAGCAGTTTCTCTTGACGCTTTAATTGCATCAGAACATGATATCCTGTGCGTTGTATCCCAGCCAGATAGGCGAAGAGGGAGGGGCATGAAACTCATTCCATCTCCTGTAAAGGCACTTGCTCAGGAGAATGGTCTTTTAATTTATCAGCCTGAGAAGGCCTCGGATCCAGGATTTATAGCTGAACTCAAAGAATTGGATCCTGAGGTCATAGTTGTAGTAGCCTATGGGCAGATATTAAAGAAACCCCTCTTAGAATTAGCACCACATGGAGCTATTAATGTTCACGCTTCATATCTCCCTAAATATCGAGGTGCAGCTCCTATTCAACGCGCAATTATGGCAGGAGAAGAGGAAACAGGGATTACTATTATGCTCATGGATGAACATATGGATACAGGTGATATACTCTCACAAGAGTTAGTAAAGATAGAATCAGAGGATACTGCAGGGACTCTACATGACAAGCTCAGCATAGTAGGGGCTAGACTTCTCTTAAAGACTCTTGATGATATGGAAAAGGGTATCATATCCCTTGTCCCTCAAGATGATAGCCTTGCAACATATGCTCCGAAGATTACAAAAGATGAAGCTAAAATAGATTGGTCCGCATCTTCGCGGAAAGTGAGTGATCTGGTGAGAGGGTTAAATCCTGTGCCTGGTGCATATACCTTTCACAGTGGAAGGCTTTTAAAGGTTTGGAAGGCCAAAGACGCGGGAAATTGTGGAAGCGACAAAGCTCTTCCAGGAGAAGTTATAAATATAGATAATGAAGAAGGTGTTTATGTGGCCACTGGTAGTGGTAGCCTTCTTATTCAGGAGGTTCAGCCAGAGAATGGTCGTCGTATTCACGTACTTGAATATGTCCGCGGCTATCATTTGGAAGAAGGTGTAGTCTTAAATAGTGTTAATTAGGGGAATAGCAAGGGGCGAGGAAGTTGAAAGCGAAGAAACGACTCTTTATTGGTCTGCTCTCTGTAGCATTTTGCATAATACTTATAATAACAGCAGTTCTGTGGTACATCATTACTTCCGGTTATAGACTCTCTGAGAATATACTCTCCATACTAGGTATACTCTTTAGCATCATGGGCTTTCTTTTGGCTATAGGATTGATCCTTACTTCTTTGACCCTAATTACCCAGAGAAATATAGGAGCTTGTAACGGCATAATAAATTCAGTATTAAGGGCTTTCCTTCCATTAGCTGTATTCCTAGGCCGTTTTTTCGGAATTGACAAGGATAAGGTAAGGGGTTCTTTTATAGAAGTTCATAATCAGTTAATTCATTCTGAGGAGAAGAAGGTAAAACCCGAGAAAATTTTATTATTGGTTCCCCACTGTATTCAGTGGTCTGGTTGCCCGTACAAGATTACTATAAAACCAGATAATTGTCGACGATGTGGTAAATGTTTGATATGCGAGATACTCTTTTTAAAGGATGAATATGGAATTAACGTAGGGGTAGCTAGTGGTGGAAGTCAGGCAAGGCGCCTTGTTAAGGAATTAAAACCCGATGCCATTGTGGCTATTGCATGTGAACGTGACTTAACCAGCGGTATTCAAGATGTTAGTAGCCTTCCAGTATTAGGTGTAGTAAATGAACGTCCAGAAGGTCCGTGTATTAATACTACTGCTGATCTTGAGAAGATAAGAGAAGCTATAGATTTTTTTTTGAAGATAGGGGATAGTTGAAATGGCTTTCATTCAATGCGATTTCTATTCAGAGGTTCTTAAAGGTTCTACTTCTATGAATGTGATCCTTCCGCAACTCAAAAGGACCCCATCACAGACCCATAAGCTCCCTACACTTTATTTACTTCATGGTTTATCAGATGATCATACAATATGGCAACGAAGGACTTCTATTGAAAGATATGCAGATATGCTTGAGCTTGCAGTTGTGATGCCAAACGTTAATCGAAGTTTTTATGCGAATATGGTAAATGGGTATGAGTATTGGACTTTTATCAGTGAAGAATTACCCGCTATTGCTCGATGGTTTTTTCCATTATCCGATGTTAGAGAGCATAATTTTGTTGCAGGTCTTTCAATGGGCGGTTACGGTGCCTTCAAATTAGCCTTTGCCTGCCCAGAGAAGTTTGCTGCGGCAGCGAGTCTTTCAGGTGCCTTGGATGTTGAAAGAATGTATTCTGCACATAGCATGGAATTTAAAAATATCTTTGGCGAGATTGGAGATATTAAAGGAAGTGAGAACGACCTTTTTTATTTAGCTAAAAAGTTAGCAGGATCAGATGGCCCCAAACCCATTTTATATCAGTCTTGTGGAATAGAAGATTATCTTTATAAAGATAATATCAATTTTAGGGATTTTATCACGGGGTTATCGTTAAATTTAACATATGAAGAAGAGCCTGGAGAACACGAGTGGGGATACTGGGATCAAAAGATCAAAAAAGTTCTCCATTGGCTGAAATGTAAATTTCCTGAAGCCGTGATAGCCCGCGTCTAACCGAAAAAAGAGTTTTTGGGGCGGTTATTTTACTTGCACCCCATTGCAGTTAATGTTATAATATACGTATTGCCTATAATACCGCTCAAATCCTATAATTGAGTCTCATTGGATTTATAATATAATCTTTATAAGAGGATATCTTGCATCTGAGACTATATATTCTTTTGAGGAGGGGATTTTGAGTGTTCTATCCGTACTTTGATCCAACGTATATCATTCTCCTGCCAGCGATTCTTTTTGCTTTGTTTGCACAATCTATGGTGCAGACGACCTTTAATAAGTACCAAAGAGTTCGAGCTTATAGCGGTATGACAGGAGCAATGGTAGCTAGGAATCTTTTGAATAGCCATGGGTTGAGTAATGTGAGGATTGAAATGACTAATAGACGACTAGGTGATCACTATGATCCTAGGAGCAAGGTGTTACGATTATCACCTGAGGTTTATCAGAGCACGTCTATTGCAGCTTTAGGAGTAGCAGCTCATGAGACAGGTCACGCTCTACAGCATGCTAATGAATATATTCCTCTTAATGTTAGGAATAGCTTAGTTCCAGCGGCTAATCTTGGGTCAACCTTGGCCATGCCTTTATTCTTCATTGGGCTTATCTTCGCCCAGCAGTCGTTAATGCAAATAGGTATAATTGCTTTTAGCGCTGCTGTACTCTTCCAGGTAGTAACATTACCTGTTGAGTTCAATGCTAGTAGAAGAGCATTGGTCATGTTAAAGGATAGCGGTTATTTGGTAAATAATGAGGTGCGTCAGGCCAAGAGCGTATTGACTGCTGCTGCTCTGACATATGTAGCTGCTACTGCTGTAGCGGTAATGCATCTAATTAGACTTCTAGTATTACGTGGAATGAGAAGAGATGACTAAAAGACAAAGTAAATCGGCTAGGGAAATAGCATTAAAAGTTTTATATGATATTGAAAAAAGAGGTGCCTTTTCCAGTATAGCACTGGACAGGCGCCTTAATAAGTATGAGCTAGACAGAAGGGATAAAGACTTTATTACTGAGATAGTACATGGAGTACTTAGGACCCAGGGTACTTTAGATTGGGTTATAGAATCAGTGGCTAATCGAAATATGGAAAAAACGCCGGCGTGGATTAGACTCATTTTGCGTATGGGAGTTTATCAGATTCGATTTATGGATAAAGTGCCTAATGCGGCTGCGGTTAATGAGTGTGTTGAGTTGAGTAAGATTTATGGCCATCCCGGTACAGTAAGGTTTGTAAACGGAGTTTTACGCGCAATTATCAGGAAGGGAGAAGAATTTACATTCCCTGATATTAGTGAGGACCCTGTGTTACATATTTCATTACGCTACTCACATCCTGAGTGGATGGTAGCTAGGTGGATAGAACTCTTTGGCGTTGAAGAGACTATCGAGTTATGCAAGGCCAATAACAAAGTGCCAGTTACTTGTATAAGGACGAATTATCTCAAGACAAACACATCTGAATTAAAAGCACTTTTGGTGCAAGAGGGTATCAAAGTAGAGGAAGGAAGATACGCAAAGGAAGCTCTATATATAAAGGATCATGGTGATATAGGGACCCTTGAATCCTTTCAAAGAGGACTCTTCCAAGTCCAGGGTGAAAGCTCAATCGTGGTTGGACATGTCCTTAATCCACAGCCAGGCGACTTTGTCATAGATGTGTGTGGTGGTCCTGGTGGAAAGACAACTCATATTGCAGAGCTTATGGATAATAAGGGTAAAGTGATATCCTGTGATCTTCATCTGCATAAGCTCAAGCTTGTGGATGATTCATGTAAACGTCTTTCTATAGATATAGTTGAAACTCTTCATTGTGATGGACGTGATATATGGAGGAGATTCAATAATGAAGCTGATAGGGTTTTGGTAGATGCTCCCTGTTCTGGTTTGGGTGTACTTGCTAAGAGATCTGATTCTAGATGGCGACAAAATCCACATGAAGCCTACGAGCTCCATGAACTTCAGGTCCAGTTGCTATTAAGTGCATCAAAATGTGTCAAGCCAGGCGGAATAATGGTCTACAGTACCTGTACAATAGAACCTAAGGAGAATCAAGCCACGGTTGAAGAATTTTTAAAAAAAGAACATGGGTTTCGTCTTGTACATGGAAGTATACCTTTAAAGAGGGATGGTAAAGCCTTAATTCGAGGGCCGGAAGGTTTCGTGGAGTTTTTTCCACATATCCATGGAACCGACGGTTTCTTTATCGCATGCATGCAAAAACTATAATTAAATTTTGCCGTAAAATTTCATAATAGCAAGTTATTTCGTAAAAATATCAGATATTCTTCTAAACGCGCCATTTGGCGCGTTTTTCTATTGTATATAATTGAATTTCAAAGGGCAAATTAATCACACGAGAGAGATGAATGATGAATCATAAGGAGGAGATTTAATCGTAAAAGCATGCTGATTTTCTATTAATAACATCAAAATCAGATATATACGAGGTATGCGGGAGAGGTGAGGTAAAATAGGAGGGCGACAGTAGTGAGGTCTTATCGCGGACGAATCTATCTTTTGCTACTCATATTTCTCCTCATAGGACTCTGTAATACTCCACAGTTTAAAGCTGTTTTAACGTTTCCAGATTCTCTCCGTTTATCTGAAGGTTATGAACACTCATTAAAGATAGGTCTGCCTATTACTCTTCATATACGACCTAGCAAAGAAGGTATAATAAAGATAAATGACAAGATCATAGGAAAAGGTTCCACCAGCGTAAACCTACGTTCACCAGTTTCTATTTGCCCTGTAAGTCAGGGCGAGGTTAACCTTGAGTTTAGTCTCTTTGGAATAATACCTTTGCGAAAGATGAAGATTGATGTTCTACCAGATGTAAGAGTAATTCCTGGGGGCGATGCCATAGGTATCCTCGTTACTTCAGAAGGTGTTATAGTTACTGGGTTTGAAGAACTTACAACAAAGAATGGTATTCGTTCATCGCCAGGTAGGGACGGAGGCATTATGTCGGGGGATATAATCCTTCGAGTAAATGGGGAAGAAGTCTATGATCGTGTCCAATTAAGCATTTTAATTAATAAATATGGTCGTAATGGTTCTCCTTTAGATATAACAATAAAGAGGGATGGAGTCTTGTTAGTGAAGAAAATAAATCCTCTGTACTTAAGTTCTACTGAGAACATAGGATTTGGTCAGTATAAGATTGGAGTATATGTAGATGATAATGCAGCAGGTGTTGGGACCCTTACCTTCTATGATCCCCAGACGTTGCGCTACGGAGCTTTAGGGCACATGGTAAGCGACTCAAGGAATAACCAACGTGTGGATATAAAGGATGGTCGTCTTGTTGAGGCCCAAATCTGTGGTATAAACCAAGGAAGTCGTGGAAGACCCGGAGAAAAGATAGGAACATTCCAAGGACAAAAAGACATAATAGGAGTTATAGATAAGAATAGCGACTTTGGAATATTTGGAAGGCTAATAACATTGCCAACTGCATCGAGTAGTAGGGAACCTATTCCTGTAGCTTTTGCTGAAGAAGTTCAGGAGGGCCCAGCATATATCCTTACTGTTCTCGAAGATAATAGAATAGATAAATTTAATGTTCTCATACAAAAGGTAATAAGACAAAAAACACCTGATGGTAAAGGTTTAATAATAAAGGTGGTAGATCCCAGATTACTGAATATAACTGGGGGCATAATTCAAGGTATGAGTGGAAGCCCTATAATTCAAAATGGTAAACTAATTGGGGCAGTAACCCATGTATTTGTAAATGATCCTACTCGCGGATATGGGATCTTAGCCGAGTGGATGCTATTAGAGACGGGGATTCTAATAAACGAAGAGATGGGATTGGGCAAAGAGGCCAGTTAAGATTGGCCTCTTTTTTTCTTTTTAGGAAGGAATTTCATAAGTTTTGTAGAATTTAACATAACAAAGAAATAATTTATCTTGTTAATCTTTGATTTACTTGCAGCTAAATTGGGATGTATCTCTATTTATTAATGCCATATAGTTTATAAGAGACATTGTGTATAAAGCATGATATAGTTAAAGGTGCTGCTGAATATATTCCATTCAGTTTCACTATTTCTGCTGTATCAAATATAGAAGGGAGGTTCTAATACGAAGGATCTAAGCGCTAATTTCTATAGTCTACTCAGACCCCAAAAAGTAAAGGAGTCAGAGATCAGTCAGTATCTATGGGAATAACATTAAAGTGAAATTTTACGTATAGAAGGATTCTTATGGAGAAAATATTGTTAAAATGGAGGTAAACAATTATTATGAGTGAAGAAAGGATCTCTGTGCTTGTAGTAGATGATAATAGGGAATTTTGTGAGATTATTGGAGATTATTTTGAAGATAAGGAGGATATAAGATTAGCTGGTGTAGCTCACGATGGCAACGAAGCCGTACGGTTAATTTCTGAGCTTACTCCCGATGTGGTGCTCTTAGATATTATTATGCCTCATCTTGACGGAATTGGTGTTTTGGAGAAGATGAGTAGTATTAATTTAAGTAAGCGACCTAAGGTGATAATGCTTACTGCTCTGGGTCATGAGACTATAACCCGTCGCGCTATAGATATGGGCGCAGATTATTATGTTATGAAACCTTTTGATCTTGAGACCCTTGTACAGAGGATACGACAACTTTCAGGCTCCCAAGACATTTTAAACGATATATCTAAAACCTTTAATAAGCGAAAGAGAGTGCAATCAAGTGATCTAACTGCAGAGATCACGCGATTAATGCACCAAATGGGCATACCGGCTAATATAAAAGGATATGCATATCTTCGCGAAGCAATATTAATAGCTGTGGATGAGGTTCATGTATTAAATAATATAACCAAGAATCTCTATCCAAGAGTAGCTCAGAAGTTCAATACTACTGGACCAAGGGTGGAGAGGGCTATCCGTCATGCTATAGAAATAGCGTGGGAACGAGGAAATATAGAATTTTTAGACAAGCTCTTTGGCCATAGCCTTGATTTGGAACATGGCAGGCCAACGAACTCAGCTTTTATAGCTAGGTTATCTGATAAAATTCGACTTGAGCAAAACCTTTTTTAAATTTTATTTGGATTTTTATTTCATATGAATCAACGTATTTTTATCTTTAACCCTTCACATACTATTCTCAAGTTATAGTTTCGTAAGAGAACAGGGAGGCTATGTGGAGGGATTCTTATGCGTATAAGGGGCGTAGCGAGAGCAGATAAAAGAACTAAAGATTTGGTAAAACGTTTGCGTCCCAAGGAGATCGCGGTAATTCTTCACGAAGATATAGATGAGACAGCAGCTAGAACTTTAATTGAAGCTCAGGTAAGCGCCATTATTAATGGGTTACAATCTATTACTGGAAGATATCCTAATCCCGGCCCTCAGTTTCTATGCGAGGCCGGGATTCCTATTATAGACAATGTTGGAAAGGAAATAACAGACAAAATCAATGACAATCAATACCTGGAGATCGATGGAGGTAAGATCTTCTTAAATGGGAACATGATAGGAGAGGGAAGAGTCCTTACAGAAGATATGATCCTTACTAGTATGAAAGAGGCTAAGGCGAATCTTGGTCCTATCTTAGATGAATTTGTCACAAACACTCTTGAATACGCTAAACGCGAGAAAGGCCTTATTCTAGGAGAAATACCTATACCCGAGATCAGTGAAGACCTTTATGGAAGGCAAGTGGTTGTGGTAGTTCGCGGTAAGAATTATAAGGAGGATCTTAGCGTAATAACTTCTTATATAGAAGAAGAGAAGCCGGTTCTAATCGGGGTGGATGGTGGCGGGGATGCTCTTATGGAATTTGGATTTGTTCCCCATATCGTAATTGGTGATATGGATAGTGTAAGTGATGGGACTCTTATGGCTACTAAAGAAATTATAGTTCATGCTTATCCAGACGGAAAGGCACCAGGACTAGAGAGGGTAAAGTCTCTTGGCTTGGATTGCAAGTTATTCCCTGCCCCTGGAACCAGCGAGGACATAGCGTTACTCATGGCATATGAGAAAGGAGCCTCACTTATTGTAGCAGTAGGGACGCATTCCAATATAATAGACTTCCTCGAAAAGGGAAGAAAAGGCATGGCTAGCACGTTCTTAGTTAGGTTAAAGGTTGGTTCTATAATGGTAGATGCTAAGGGAGTGAGTTTACTCTATAAAGGGTATATAAAAGGAGGCCATATAGCTCAGGTAGCTTTTGCAGCTCTTATACCTATAATTATTATTCTTATATCTTCTGATGTAGCTCATCAATTTATACGGCTTTTAGCTATAAAGCTCAGAATAATGTTGGGTTTTTAGATTTTTTAAGGGAGTGATTTACCCTGATTCTAAAGATGCGTTATCATATAATTTCTATAGTTACTATCTTTTTGACATTGGGTATAGGCATACTCATAGGTAATTTTTTAAGTAATGAAGGGGTCATTATGGAAGAGCAGAAAAAATTGATGGCTGCTTTAGAAAAAGACCTCCTTTCATTAATGACAGTAAGAGATCAGTTAAAGACAAAAATAACTCTTTTAGAGGCTGAGAAGAAACTCAATGATGATTTTATAAATTATACATTTCCACTCCTTATAAATGGAGCTCTAAAGACGAAAAATGTATTAATTATTGATTTAACGGAAAGTAATAACAGAAAGGTAGTAGAGGGTATAGTAGATGCATTGAGAGTAGCTGGTGTTGACTCTGTAACTACAGGTAATATCCTAGAAGGTATGGATCTGACGAAGTTTCCTGAAAGAGAATCTCTCATAGATAAGCTGGGTTTAAATGTGACTTATCCAAATGATATAAACTATCATATAGTTGATCTTATAGTCAGAACCCTTATATCTGGTAGAGGGAGTGAGAACATTTCGCCTCTCCTAGAAGCTGGATTTATCTCTATTGAGGATGAAGGGTCTAATCCTGTAGATTCTGTAGTTATAATTCCATCAAATATGTCGGAGGCTGCTGGAAAAGGTTATAGGTTAGATTTGGCTATTATAGATGCATTAAAGAGATTAAATGTAGAGATAATAGGGGTTGAGACTGTTAGCGCTAAGACATCATATGTTAATGAATACAAGGCTAAGGGGATATCAACAGTTGATAATATAGACACAATACCAGGGAAACTAGCCCTTATTCATATATTATTAGGAAAGAAAGGTAATTTCGGGGTGAAGGGCTCTGCCAGTAGCCTTCTGCCACCCTTATAACTTAGAAGGTGATGGCTATGGAAAGACCTTTTGTTTCAGCGATTCTTCCAGCATTTAATGAAGCTGATATTATCTCAAATACTATTAAGGCTCTTAAAAGGATAGAAGAGATAAACGAGATTATAGTAGTAGATGATGGTTCTATAGATAATACTGCAGAAGTTGCAAAAGAGGCGGGAGCCATTCTCCTAAAACAAAAAGAGAATATGGGTAAAGGTGCTGCTATGACTGAAGGAGCTAAGACAGCTAAAGGAGACATTTTAGTTTTCATTGATGCGGATCTAGGTGCTTCAGCGGAAGAAGCTAGGAAGTTACTGGCGCCTCTTTTAAGACGCGAAGCAGATGTATCTATTGCAAAGTTTCCAAAGGCAGATAAAAAAGGTGGATTTGGATTAGTAAGGCGCCTAGCTCGATGGAGCGTTAAGTATTTAGGTGGTATAGACCTTGAAAGTTCTCTTTCAGGACAACGAGCTATAACGCGACAGGTGCTAAATTACTTAGGTTCTTTTGATTCTGGTTTCGGAGCAGAGGTAGGAATGACCATAGAATTAGGCAGGGGCGGTTTCCGATTAGTAGAGGTCCAGACAGAAATGACTCATAAGGAGAGCGGACGCGATTTAGCTGGTTTTATACATAGGGGAAGACAATTCTTCCATATCGTTCTTGTGATCTTACGGAGATTTATATCTTCTAAGCGCTTCGCTCGCTTATAAATTTTATATATAAAAGATGGTTAAGGAGTAACATATGATTTCATTGACATCAATAATTATCCTCTTTGTTTCAATAATCACAACAGCTTTATTAATACCTATCTTTCATGGAGTCGCCATAAAAGGCTCTTTGATTAAGACTAATTATAAAGGTGAGCCTATTCCATTTGTTGGGGGGATGGTCTTGTCTACAGTGACGGGGATTACTATTGGTTTAGGTTTGGGATTACGTGCCTTTCCTGCAAGGGAAGGAGCTATTCTGCTCTTTATTTTAATTACGGCTACAATTTTAGGACTTATAGATGATGTGTTGGGTAAAGCAGATTCTAAAGGTTTTACAGGACACTTTAAAAGATTGTTTAAAGCTGGAAAGTTGACTACTGGAAGCGCGAAGGCTATCTTTGGTGGTCTCTCAGCCTTTGTAGCAGGATATGCGGTAGCCCATGATAATATAGTTATAGGAGCTCTTAATGGGCTATTAATTGCTTTGATGATGAATACTATAAATCTTTTAGACCTAAGGCCAGGAAGGGCGGGGAAGGGATTTATTATAGGGTTCCTACTCCTTATTTTACTAGCACGTGATAGAAGTAGTCTTCCCCTCTTCTTACCTATTTTAAGTAGCCTCATAATATACCTTCCCATGGATTTAAGTGCTATGATGATGATGGGTGATACAGGTTCTAACCTTTTAGGTGCTCTTTTAGGCCTTTTCGCTGTATTGAGCTTATTGCCTGTTATTAAGGTGATTTTACTTGTAGGTCTAATATGGCTTATGTTCTTTACAGAACGTAATTCTCTAACAGAGGTAATCCAAGAGAGCCCAGTCCTGAACTTTATAGATAAGATAGGGCAGACAATTGAGCAGAAAGAAATGAGGTAATAGATTATGATTATGGATGGAATTATAAAAGATGTTGTAGGGTCCTTATTAGAGAGGATGCGGGAGTTAGAGACAATAAAGGGTCCTCCTATGGTTCATGGCTTTAATTGGCTAAGAATAGCTGGTCTTGGGGAACGTGCAAAGCATGGGAAACCCCTTACTGAGGCTTATGGCTCTAGTCGCTCTCTCCTTGGCTTTGATGACTTAATGTTCATACCAGCTCAGATCGATAAATTTCCTACTGATTATAATATGGTAAATACCATGACTACAATAGGCCCAAAGGCAGCGAAACCCATGACTATTTCTACGCCTATTATGATTAGTGCTATGGCTTTTGGACTCTCTGTGACCCATAGGATAAAGGTGGCTGTGGCAAAGGGTTCTGCACTTGCTGACACAGCGACTAATTCAGGTGATGCGGGTTTTTTCTTAGAGGAGAGAAAGCATGCAAAAAACTATATCCTTCAATATAATCGTGCACATTATGGGAACACAGATGAGGATCTGAAACGAGCTGATATGATAGAGATAAGATTCGGCCAAGGCGCAATGGGAGGTCTCGTTGAGACAGTTGATGGAGCTGATGTAGATGAAGCTCTTGCTATGCAACTCCGAGTAAAAGCTGGTCAAAGTCTTAGTAGACCTCTAGTTTATCCGGAATTGTCTGAGGGAAAGACCCTTCCGGATATGGTATCAAGACTTAGGGAAGTAACAGGGGGCGTTCCAATAGGAGTGAAGGTAGCTGCTGGGAATATAGAAGCTGATATTGATAAGATTATAGATGCTGGTTGTGATTTTCTAACTATTGACGGTGCTTCTGGTGGCACTGCTAATGCTCCAGAGGTTACTATAAATAATCTTGGAGTCCCGTTAGTTTATGCTATACCAAGAGCTAATAGTCATCTTATCAAGCGTGGTGTAAGGGATAAGATGAACCTTATAGTCACAGGTGGTCTTAGGGATGCTGGTGATTTTTTAAAGGCTTTAGCCCTTGGCGCAGATGCTTTATACATAGCAGAGTCGGCTCTTGTCGCTATGACCTATTCTCAATGGCAAAAGGTCCCTATAGGGACAGCACCAGCAGAGCTTTTTCTCTATTGGGGCAAACATGGGGATAAATTTAATATAGATGAGGGCTCAAAGGCTCTAGCGAATTTCCTAACAGCATCCACCCAAGAGATGGCTATTTTAACTGCAGCTGTTGGTAAGAACGATATATCTCAGGTGAATATGGATGATATGATATCCCTTACAGAGGTAACAACCCGTATAACAGGGGTTAAGGAGGCGTGGATATAATAAAAAAGTTAATTTATAAATAATGTGCTATTGTTGACATTGAGACTAAAATGTTTTTCCGCCATCGAGCATAATAACTAGTACAATTCGTCACTTTGCTTAAATAGTGACCATAATTTAACTTTCCCTCTTTGTTCATGGCCTACCTTTTCCTAAATAGGGCGATGGGTTTTTATAGTCTACGCCTAACTTCTCCCATTTTTGTAATACCGTGAGCAGGTCCTTTCCTTTTATCATCCAAAAGATTCAGTGGCAAGGATGTAATGCTCAAGCCCTTATACCAATTGATGTAGATATTTATAAATTCTATGGTATAATATTGGTGAGTAAGTGATAAGATGAGGCTTCAGAATCTACATGATAGGTTTTTAAAGAAATATTTTCAAAGGTATCAGTAGCAAGGAATCTTTTGAATAATTACTTGCCGCAAAAGGGAAGGTCACCTTTATTTCTTATTTCAGCATAAAATCTATCCAAATAAAGTATTTCTTTTCAACTGTTAAATTTTGTGATGGAAATTTGGAGCCTTACCAGAAGAACTGAAAATTTGATTATCAAAGTTAGATTCAATAACCTTAGATGTCATGATAAAGATTAATAGGAGGTGTTGCACCTAAGGTTCAGATAGACATCTTAGAAACTATAGAGGAGAGTATGACAACTTTACTCTTTGCCAATAGGTTAGTGGATTTAATATGCGGAGGTTATAGAATGGAGAAGAGAGTAGTTAATTTGGAAGGCATAGATTTTGATGTATATTCACTGAATACTATGGTGGTAGGCACCGGTGCTGCAGGTTTTAACGCAGCTGACACCCTTTACTCACTTGGTCACCGGGATATTGCCATGATTACAGAAGGTATTAATATGGGTACATCTAGAAATACTGGCTCAGATAAGCAGACCTATTATAAGCTAACCCTCGCTGGCGATGAACCTGATTCTGTACTGGATATGGCTAAGACTCTATTTTCAGGTGGAGCTATGCATGGGGATATCGCTCTGGTGGAAGCTGCCCTCTCTAGCCGGTGTTTCTATAAACTAGTAAATATAGGTGTGCCATTTCCCCATAATAGATTCGGTGAGTATGTAGGTTATAAGACTGATCATGATCCTAGGCAGCGGGCAACATCTTGTGGCCCTTTGACATCTAAATTTATGACGGAGAAGTTAGAAGCCCAAGCAAAGAAGAAGGGGATAAAGATCTTTGACGGCTATCTGATCATAGGTATATTGACAGATAAAGGAGAAAAAAGCATAGGTCTCGTTGCCCTTGATATGGATAAGCTAGATGGTCCTGATATGGGTATAACCTTATTTAACTGTACTAATATAATATATGCAACAGGCGGTCCCGCAGGTATGTATCTCAAATCGGTTTATCCTATGAGCCAAATAGGAGCATCAGGGATAGCCTATGAGGCAGGAGCTAAGGGAGTAAATCTGACAGAGTCGCAATATGGTATAGCATCTATAAAGTTTCGTTGGAATTTATCTGGAACATACCAGCAGGTGATTCCCAGATATGTATCTACAGATGAAGCGGGTGGGGATGAGAGAGAATTTTTAGAGGACTACTTCCCTGAGCCAGGTAAGATGTTAGATGCTATCTTTTTAAAGGGATATCAGTGGCCTTTTGACCCTAGAAAGGTGGAGGGTTACGGTTCATCCTTAATAGATATACTGGTATATTATGAAACCCAGATGAAAGGCAGAAGGGTATTTTTAGACTTTACCCGAAACCCTAGTTGGGGTAGCAAAGATGGAGAATTAGATTTTTCTCACTTAGGAGAGGAGAGCTATGAATATCTTAAGAACTCCCATGCCCTCTTCGGTACTCCAATTGAGCGTCTGGTCAAGATGAATCAACCTGCAATCGATCTGTATAAATCAAATGGTATAGATATAACCCGGGAATATCTGGAGATCGATGTGTGTGCCCAGCACAATAATGGAGGCCTCCTAGGGGATATATGGTACCAAAGTAATCTGAAGCATTTCTTCCCTGTGGGAGAGGTAAATGGTACATTCGGTATATATAGACCAGGTGGAAGTGCCCTCAACTCGACTCAAGTCGGGAGCTTTAGAGCAGCCCAATATATTGCTACAAATTATAAAGACGCACCCATGTCTGTGGAGAGTTTTTTGCATATAGCATCAGGCCAGATAGGTGACAAGGTGAGGTTAGCTAGGGCGCTTAGAGATAATATAGGTGAAAGCTCCAATGTCTTAGACAGAAGAAAAGAGATGCAAAGACGGATGACAAGGGCAGGAGCCCTTATAAGATCCCTAGAAGAGTGTATAAAGGCTATAGATGAGTGCGAGAGAGAATTGAAACGGTTACTGAAAGATACCAAGCTTTCCTCTATAGATGAACTTCCTGATGCCTTTAGAAATAGAGATATACTTTTAACCCAATATGTTTATTTAAATGCCATCAAGGCGTATATAGAGGGGGGTGGTAGAAGTAGAGGCTCTTACCTTATTCGCGATGATGAAGGTAGACTTCCCATAGAAGAATTACCAGATAAATTTAAGTTCACCTTAGATAAAGGTGAACTCACTGATAAGGTAGGGGAAGTTGAACTTAAAATAGAAGGGGATAATATTTTTTGTAGTATAGAGTGGAGCCCAGTAAGACCCATACCCTCTGAGGATAACTGGTTTGAAAATGTATGGAATGAATATCTAAAAGGGAATATCATCAAGTGATCCTTAAAGGGTTTTGAGACTGTAATTACATTTAGCATCCAGCAAGCTGTTTCTTTTAATAGCAGCTATTCTAAGAGGGAGCTTGAGTGGAACGTCTGATATATCTTAATACCAACTTCCTTTTATGATTAACATAGATCAATAGGAAATTTAATTATTATTTTTTCTCCTAATGAGAAATGTTGTGGAAAGAAGAGTAAAAGTATCATATCATGGGGAATATGGGCAACACCATAATTTTAGAGACTGTATAAGCTAGTATCCTACGATTCGGCTCGCTCCCTTATTTTACACCATCTTAGAATTGATATATAATGTAAATATAGGAAAAATAATAGGGGGATGCAAACTCGATAGAAGCTGCGACAATAGAGTTTTACGTAAATGATAAAGGCGCTGAATATAATAAACACGATAAAGGATATAAGTCTTTATTGTATAGTAAGAAAAGATTCATGAGAATAGTATAGTCAGAGTGGATAAGAAATACATACTTCAAGATTTCGCTGAAAAAGAAGGAGACATAGTATATAGGGGCAAAATAGGCGAAAAAACAGGAAGTATTCTTCGTTTTAATTGAGCTTCAATCGAAAGTTGACTTTCTCATGCCATATAGGTTGCTTTGGTATACAGTGGAGATATGGCGAGATGTTTTCC
>DIRN01000057.1 GCA_002426645.1 Firmicutes bacterium UBA5435
TTCGCAATTATTTTATGCACCCAATGACAAAATGACAAAGGATTCTCCAAATTAGTATTAATAAACTCCTCTGCTTCTCTAACAAGGAGACTAGAAGAGCGAGAATAGTGGTTATAAACTCTGCTAGTAAAGTCAGTGACTGCCTGAGTTATCAGATTTTTAAATTTTCCATAGTCATATAACATACCTACTTGGGATAAATAATCTTGAACTTGTAAGAGAATCTCAGCAGAGTCCACACCAGCTTCCATAGCAGCCCAACCCATGATAATAATTTGAATCTGTAATAATGCGCGCATATATCTTAAGAATATATGATTATCTTCAAATAATTTCTTATATACAAGATTAAGAGTTAGGTTTAGTCTACTTAAGTCGCCTTCACGCACTAGGCTCCAAAGTTCTTCTATTATTTTTTTGTATAGAAGGA
This sequence comes from Firmicutes bacterium UBA5435, assembly GCA_002426645.1. Taxonomy (GTDB): domain Bacteria; phylum Bacillota; class UBA5435; order UBA5435; family UBA5435; genus UBA5435. Next base: position 431 of record DIRN01000057.1, read on the forward strand.
TAGGTACTTGTGCTGATGAAGAATCCATGGGTCTTGAGTAAACATAGACCTTCCCCCCTCCAGTTCTTACATTTGCTCTTTGAGCTACTACAGCATGTTGAGACGTCAATCGCCATGCATCTATAGAATAATCAGGTAGAAAGTCTAAACCTATAGTTACAAAGATAGAATCCTTATTCTTTAAATCCTTTACTATATCTTCTAGTCTTTGAATCAATTCCTCACGTACCGCTTCATTAGACACCAGAAAATTACCGCAAAAATATAGACTATTATGGTGTGCAAAGCCTAGAAGTTTACGTTGATAATCAGGCAAAACCTTACAGATATGTTCCTGGGCTTTAATAAGTATCTCTTGATCCCTTGGTGCAGGTATGTCATGATAATTATCAAATCCCATGCATACTACGAAATGAGGAAACTGACCTTTCATTACCTCCTCATGGACCCACTCAATACTCTTCTGTGGATCATCGGTCTCATCAACACAATTAGTAGGATATATTAAACGATTCCAAAAGGATCCAATCCATAGATTCTCTTTCACTTCCTTTACCTCCATAACAAGAGACTTATTCATTATTATTCTTTACAATAGCCATCTCCCGATAATCAGAAGGGCTACAGCCTTCAACTTCTTTAAAGACTCGTCCAAAATGTTGAATTGTATTGAATCCAACAGAGAGTGCTATTTCAGTTATTGTAAGTTTCCTATCTAAAAGGAGTTGCTTGGCATGGTCGATTCTCTTCTGATTTATGTATTTAGTTAAACTTATTCCCTTTTCAGAATTAAAGCTTCTGCTTAGATATGAAGGATGGACTCCTACAGCATCAGAGATCCGTTTTAAAGACAGATCCTCGTCTAGATTATTATCAATGAAATCCTCAGCTCTTTTTATAATATAACTTGATGTACATACATAGTGATTGTAAACACAAGAAGTAAAATCAGTGACTGCTTTAAAGAGTAGTTCTCTTAATTTAACATAATCGTATAGAGTACTAACAGTTGATAGGTAGTCTTGAACCCTGGGGAAGATCTGGCTTGATTCTACTCCTGCCTGGATAGCAGCCCAACCCATAACATTAATCTTTATTTGTATGAGTAGATGTAAATCTAATATGGGGATATAGTTAGCTTCAAATAGCTCTCTATTTAAAAGATTAAAGTATGTATCTACCTCTGGGAGTCGGCCATTTAATACGAGGTGCCATAACTTTTCGATCAGCTCTTGATATGTGAATATAGGAGGCCGTTCTGAATAATCCTCTGAATAAAGGTAAACCCGGCCCGGGCCTTTACGTATTTTTTGCCTTTCAGCTACTACAGCTCTTTGTGCTGCCCATCTCCAACCATCTAGAGAATATTCGGGTAAAAAAGCAATTCCAATGGTAACAAAGATACCATCGTCTTTATTAAGAGTTTCCTGTAGAGAAGTAAGCCTTTGAATGAGCCTCTCGTCTACACCTTGAGCTCTGTTCTCATAAAAACCACAAAAGTAAATATTATAATGAGCAAATCCTATGAGGCGTCGCTGGTCTTCTGGAATTAAAGCACGGATCTGACATACTATATTGTCTAATGTCTTATCGTTATTAATATCAGATGAAGATATGCGATCTTCTATTCCTACGCATACTACAAAATCTGGGAATCGGTCTTGCATAATGGTATTATAAACATATGATACAGTCCATTCAGGGTCATAGGTTGCATCAGTGCATTTTTCAGGATAAATAAGGCTGTTCCAGAAAGAACCAATCCATAGTCTCTTATCTATCACAACGCTACCTAACTCTTCCATGTTACCCCTCCTAGTCCGTGAAAGTCATTCTATAATATCTTTTCTCCATGGAGTGTATTTTTCCTGCACGGAACTATAAGGGATACTAGAAAAAGACAATAAATTGACTTTATGTCTTGATTATCGAAGAGACGACTGCATTTACAAACTGTGGACGTATATTGTGTATTTCTTCAGCGTTCTTCATCATATGAACCCGATTTGTAAGTAAGATTATAACTAACTCACGGATAGGGTCTACCCATAAGCCAGTGCCTGTAAAGCCCGTATGACCATAGGCACCATCCGAAATGATATTTCCAAAGGCGTTCTTAGGACCTTTAAGCAGCCATCCTAGCCCTCTATTATCTCCTTTCCCTTCTGTGTAATTAGTTGTTGCAAGCTTGATAGAGGTAGGGGTAAGAACTTGCTCTTCTTGATATAATCCCCCATTTAGATACATTATAGCGAAACGCGAAAGATCTGCTGCTGTTGAATAGAGACCAGCATTTCCGCTTATCCCACCTAATGCTATAGCATTCTCATCGTTTACAGATCCAAATGCTACTTTCCCATCAATATGTTTATTGAGAAAAAGATTATTCTTTGTTAACCAGGCCCATAATCTTTCACTCCTTTCTCCCGTTGGTGCCAGACGCTCTGGGCTCTTACATTCTTCAACAGAATAAAATCTAGTATCTTCCATTTGTAGTTTTTCAAAGATGTTTTCTCTTAAAAATTCACTAAAGTCATATCCCAAGATTCTCTCTAATGCTAACCCCAGTATAATAAATCCCATACAACTATATACGACTTTCGTTCCCATCTCATACTCTGATCTTAATGACAACACATATCTAATAAGTTCATCACGTGAGTCACCGTGTATATAGGTTGGCAACCAACCAGGGAGTCCCGAAGTATGAGTTAAAAGGTGAAACATGGTTATCTTCTGTCCCTCTGACCGTTTAAGTTCTGGTAGATAACGCCCTATAGGATCATCAACCTTCACCTCTCCCATCTCTAAAAGCCTTAAAAAGGCTGATGTGGTAGCTACAGGCTTGGTAATTGAAGCAAGATCAAATATGGTGTCTGTGGTCATTAAAGCCTTCTTTGAGCCTAGAGAACGGTAGCCATATGCCTCGTTAACAACAATATTGCCCTTGCGTATGATCATGACTACTGCTCCTGGATATACTCCTTCATAGTCTCCAGTTGAGGTGTTCCGTTCTACCAAATCGAGAGCTTGTTCTAGTTTTATTCTATTGAATCCCATCTCTTCTGGTTCACAAAATTCCATATAGAATCTAACCTCCCACATTACCTATCCCCACATTAAAGCAGGGATAGGTAATGTTAAGCTTATTTACTTTGGATCGACCTTTGCCGGGAGTAACCATCTATCTCTTTTAATAAATTCACCGCCTTTAAAGGTCTGTTCAACCATGCCTTTCTTCTCTAAATAATTAAAGCAGCTACGCATACAACCGCGTGATCCACCTACTCCGTAACTGGAACCTTCTCTTTCGCCGCAACCCCATTTTTGTATCATTGCATGACCTTCTATAATGTATCCTGAAGGGAACTCCTCTGTCTTTCGCCACTTCCCTGTAGAGAGGGTCCAAGCAAATTTATATGCAGCCTCTTCAGACATTTCCTGTTTAGTTACATCAAACTCCCAGCCAGGAAGATCCTTATGAATAAATGGTGAAACACGTGGATCTCCTCCGTGATATGAAAGGGTACACTTCCCCATATCCACATCAGCCCATTCATAGGTCTTGTCCTCTATTTTTATCTTTATCTTTTTTCCTTCTTTTATATGAGGTATGGCTCCTACGCACCCTTTCACACATTCCATGCATCGTTTACAGATGGTATTAGGTTCCATTAAAGGATCAGGCTCTATAGGCATATCTGTAATTATAGCATGAAGTCTCTGTCTAGGTCCAAATTTTTTGGTCAAAAAAACCTTTGACCAACCTATTTCTCCTATCCCGGCAGCGACTCCAGCGATCCTAATGGAAAGATTAACGTTAGGAGAGATGCCTCCCTCTCTTAATGGTTCCATCACGGGCTGAGCCTCAGGTACCCCTGAGTAATAAGGGACTGCCTCCCAACCGTGATCTTCTATTAGGCAAGCCAATTCGTAAAGGGGCTTACTTATAAAGAAACTGTTAAGAAGACCATGATAGTCAAAGTATGTATAAGAGGGCCAATAAGTTCCCTCTTCAATTCCGCGCCATCCTCCGCGAAGGATCCGTTTTCCTACAACAATTACTGACTTTGCTTCGGGAAATATGGAAGCTGGGTGCATGTTTATTGGTGCATCTTTGAACCTTTCTATATTTGCCACACCAACTAGATCTAAACCCTTACGTGCTCCAAACTCCTTTATCTTCTCTTTAGTAAGTTTCATTTATTTCTCCTCCCCTTCTAACGGAGAACCTTAGTCTCTTCAAGTATAGCCCTCCACGGCGGTCTCTTCCTAAAAGAATTCTTAAAGGTATTCTCTATCTCTTCTCTGCTTTCTAGGGCATTCACACAATTTCGCGCACAAAGTGCACCTAAACGATCAGGTTTCCCAGCAGAGTGATATGGATTGGGAAAAGCACCATTCTTACATCCCTTGCACTTTTCATAATCTATATCAGCAACTTTCATCTCTTTCCCGCATATACTTACTACTTTACTCCCTTTTATCGCTCCAATATGGCAAATATCTTCATTTTCAATGCAATGGGTACATATCTTTCTAGAGCACATGGGATCAGGGTTAAGTTCAGCATCGGTTAAAATCACTTGAATACGCTGGCGTGGACCGAATTGTGGTGTTAAAAGAAAACCGCAGTATCCTACCTCTCCTATTCCTGCTCTGACAGCGATATCATCGAAATCCATCATTACGTTAGGTGCTGGTTGATTTTCTCTTACAGGTATACCCATTGGTGGTAGTTCTGGAGGTAAATTTGGTAAAGGAATGGCTTCCCACCCGTTATCTTCGAGGAATTCAGAGGTCTTAAAGGTGGCCATAGCTAAAATACGATTATTAAGCCAATCTCGACCATAAATATTGTATATATGAAACTGAGTCCCTTCTTCTATCCCCCTTAAAGCCCCACGAGTGATCCTTTTTCCTACTACCATAACACTTTTCACTTCTGGAAAAATTGAAGCAGGATGTCTGTTCTCTGGAACATCGCTAAACCTTTCAATAGGAGCAATACCAATAAGATCAGCTCCGCTCTCTCTTGAATATTTTTTTAATTGTTCAGTAAAATCTATCACATTCTTCTCCCCCTTAGCTTATCCGCACTTTTAAAGAGATCCCTATATCATAGGTTATTTGGAGAAGGATATACTCACAACACAAATATTAACTTATTTTAAACAAATCTTGTTTAAATATGGCTTACGCTCTTTATTAGGGCTCAAAGAGTTGATATAATAAAATAAGCCCCTCTGATATAAAACATGTTATCACAGGGACTTATTAATCTTAACCTGCCATGTAGCTAAAATTTCCACCTACCGTTCTTACTATAGCCTTCCATTTTCTCTCTTCATAGTTGAACCTAAACCCTTTTACCTTAGATGCAATCAAGGAAATGATATCTGCTATGGATCCAAAAATCATCTTCTGCTAAGGCGTTCCTAACTATGTCTAAAGAATTATAGACCCTCCTTTTTCAAGGCTTTTTTTAAGCGAATCTATCGGAACGTCGTTAACAGGAACATCTGA
>DIRN01000115.1 GCA_002426645.1 Firmicutes bacterium UBA5435
TAAGCTAGTTTCCGAAATTACTCTCTAGAGAGACCATTTAAGAGAGCCCAATTTAGCATCTGACCAGTTGCCTTTAATTCTTTTCGAGCACGTTTATTAACAAACTGAGCAAGGGAATAATAGAGAACTATATATGTCATTCCATGGAGAGCCTGTATAAAAAGGAGCGTGGAGTTACTCATAGATGTGAAAGTAAAGAGCCACCGGAGAGAATGAAAAAAACCAGATACTATAAGAACATTTTCAATACCCACCTTCTCTAAGAGAGAGTCGGCAAAGAAAAGGAATGGATATTGACTGAAGGAAGCAACTAAAAAACCTATGCCCACAAGGGACATATCAATATTAAGCTCCTCTAAATATACTGATAAAAAGGCATAGTTATACCCTGAAGTCGCTTGAAGTACAAATGCAAAGAGATATACTTTTAACAATTCTTTATCCATTAAAAATTCTCTAATAAAGAATCTTTCTTTACCCTGTTGATGTCCTTCTATATCTGGCAATTTAAAGGACACAAGGAATCCTATAAAGATAGGAACAGAATAAAAAAGAAAGAAATAAGAAATATCGCCGCCTAAAGCCTTTCCAGCTAAAGCAGATAATATAGCATAACCAATAGAGCCTGCTGTTCGTATAGGAGAAAACTTAAAAGATGTGCCCTCCAAGCTTTCAAGGGTTATGGTATCAGCGAGAGGTAAGACTGCACATTGGAAGATATAGAAGATGACCAGAGCACAAGCCATACCCCAAAGACCTTTACTTATTAGGAGAAACCATATAGTAGCAGAAGTCAAGAATAATGTTATTTTAAGCACATTTCTCTTAGATAGTGCTCTATCGCTAGCTATCCCCCAGAGAGGCTGACATATTAAGGAGACTGCTGGGCCTATTGAAGCTAAGATACCTATTATAACTTCATTAAAACCAGCAGACTTAAATAGCAAACTGGAATAAGGCATAAGAACACCGTTAGCTGCGTATATAGAAATATAAAGAAAGAAAGAATATTTGAATTGTTTATACATCAGAATATACCTTCTTCTTAGCCTAGGTTATCTCTTTAAAAGAATCAATCCTATTACAACAAAGATAGCACCAAGCCCTTTGTTCCAAGTTATCTTCTCACCTAAGAATATAATAGCTAAAATAATAGTAATGATTGGATATGCAGCAGTGAATGGTATAATCCGTGAAGTAGTATCATACTTAAGAGCATAAAAGTAGGCTAAATGATCTAAGAGGGATGCAAAGACACCCTCTGCTACCATGAAGAGTCCTGATCTCCAACTCATAGTCATAAACTCACTTAATTCCCCACTGATTAATCCATATAGAAAGAGAATTACAGAGATAGAAAATGTACGTAAAGCCAGGCTAATAAAGGGAGAAAGCTCTGTCAAACCGATCTTTCCAAAAATCGGAGCTACTCCCCCAAAAAACATAGCTATAGATGCAAAGAATAGCGGTGACATCACTTAGCCCCTTCCCTAAACGGCTCATTGCTATCTACATAATAATTTCTTTATTCTACAATATTACATGAATTGCTCCTTAACTGCCTGATGTAGTTCTCTCATTCTGTGGCAAAGTCCTAATTCTTTCATAAGCAATCACGTGTAATTTAATGGTTCTAACTTTTCTTGTGAGAATAGTATAGCTTAGAACACATAGTCAAAGAAAGTAGCTAAAACGAGTGTTTTCTCTGGTTTTAAAGTAGCGTTCATTATGCTCCACCCCTAATCTCTGATATTGCGCAAGCTCCTATGGGATAACAACTTTTCTCTTCTAATTATCAAGGGGATGCGGAATATGTGATTTAAATAGTTAGAACCGTAACTTATCGGGAGCACAGGAAAGAGCAATACCAGCGGTAACCTACATAAAATGCTTCTAAAATTATAAAAGCAAATCAATAGGATATAAGCGAGGGGTAACGGAATTTTCAGCTGTCTACATGTACTCATCGAACCTGTGGACTTAGTCCACGGTTGAGGAGGTTCTCCCCGGTTTCCTTCAGACTCCGCTTTACAGATGGTAGGTCTGTTGCCAACCCCTATGCCGGGCACACCACGTTATATCACCGCCCTTTGAAAAGAGCGGTGATATTTATCATGCGATTCACTGCATAGCTGCTATAATAGCATCTGCCATCTCAGAAGTTGAAGCAGTTCCGCCTTGATCGTAAGTAACCTTCTTCCCTTCCTTTAAAACACGGGCAACCCCGGCTACGATACGATCCGCTGCCTCTTTCTCTCCCAGATGTTTCAACATTAGGACCCCTGAAAGGATAATAGCAGTTGGATTAACTTTATTCTGCCCTGCATGTTTAGGTGCACTTCCATGAACAGACTCAAAAAGTGCTATCTCATCCCCTATATTGGCTCCAGGAGCTATGCCTAATCCGCCTACTAAGCCAGCACAGATATCCGATACAATATCACCATAGAGATTGGGAAGGACCAACACATCGTAAAGTTCAGGTTTCATAACTAATTGCATGGACATGTTATCAACGATCCTATCCTCAAACTCTATATCAGGATACTCTTGTGCCACTTTTCTAGCAGATTCAAGGAAGAGTCCATCAGTACATTTCATTATATTAGCCTTATGAACAGCAGTTACTTTTCTCCTACCTTCTTCTCTTGCATATTCAAAAGCAAATCTCACTATTCTCTCTGAAGCCTTCCTCGTTATTATCTTTATACTCTCTGCTGCATCATCTCCAACCATATGCTCTATCCCCGCATAAAGGTCTTCGGTATTCTCTCTCACCACGACTAAATTAATTCCCTCATAGCGAGACTTGACTCCTTCAAAGGAGCGAGTTGGCCGTAGATTCGCATAAAGATTCAAAGCCTTCCTTAAGGCTACATTAACGCTTCTAAACCCTGTCCCAATTGGAGTAGTTATCGGACCTTTCAATGCAACCTTATTCTTCTTTATTGACTCTAATACACTATCAGGAAGTGGAGTCCCACACTCTGCCATGACTTTCTCCCCAGCTTCTACAACTTCCCAATTTATATTAACTCCAGTAGCCTCAATTACCCTAAGGGCTGCCTCAGATATCTCAGGGCCAATCCCATCTCCAGGTATTAAAGTAACGTTATACGCCACCTTTCATCCTCCTCTTTACTATAGTAATCGTTTCCTCAATATTTCATTGACCAATTGAGGATTAGCTCGCCCCCTGGTCTCTTTCATAACCTGCCCAACGAGGAATCCAATGGCCTTATTCTTTCCAGCCTTAAGGTCCTCTACAGCGCCAGGGTTCTCCGATATTACTTTATCTACAACATCATTTATAGCATCTTCATCCGTAATCTGAACGAGACCTTTCTCCTTTACCACAATCTCAGCTGTCTTTCCAGTCTTAAAGATCTCTTCAAAGACTGTCTTAGCGATCTTCCCGCTTATAGTACCGTCTTTTATCAGCTTTAACATACCAGCAAGATGCCTCGATGTTACCTTACTCTCTTTTATCTCTATACCTTCAGCATTAAGTAACCTGAGAAACTCGCCTATGAGCCAATTGCTCACAGTCTTAGGCTCATTATAGTCCTTCACGCATTCCTCAAAAAAGTCCGCCATAGCCTTAGTCTCAGTCAAAACCTCTACATCCTGCTCAGGTATACCATATTCATTTACAAACCTTGCTCTCTTTACCGCAGGTAGTTCTGGTAACCCTCTTTTAATCTCATCTACCCACGAATCTTTGATAACTAGAGGCGGTACATCTGATTCAGGAAAATACCTATAATCATGGGCCTCCTCTTTGCTGCGGAGCGGAATAGTGATGCCTTTACTCTCATCCCAATGACGCGTCTCTTGGATTACCTTACCGCCCTCTCTAAGGAGATCTGCTTGTCTCTCTGCTTCGAATTCGAGAGCACGTTGAACAGCTCTAAAAGAATTTAAGTTCTTAACCTCAGCCTTAGTACCAAAGGTTACAGTACCCACTGGACGAAGTGAGATATTAGCATCACAACGTAAGGAACCTTCCTCCATATTACAATCAGAGACCTCTAAATACTCTAGTATCTTCTTCAACTCGTTTAAATAAAGTCTAGCCTCCTCGGGACTGTGTATATCTGGCTCAGAAACGATCTCCATAAGAGCGATCCCCGAGCGATTATAATCTGCAAAGGAGTATTGAGACTCTGCTATAGAACCAGCGTGTACCAGTTTCCCAGCATCCTCTTCTAAATGTATCCTATTTATACCAACACGCTTCTTCTCACCATTTACCCAAAATTCTATATATCCATTCTTACAAAGGGGCATGTCATATTGGGATATTTGATATGCTTTAGGCAAGTCAGGATAGAAATAGTTCTTCCTATCAAACTTACTAAACTCAGCTATATCACAATTCATTGCCAAACCTGTCTTTATAGTATACTCCACAGTCTTCTTATTGAGCACTGGAAGGGTACCAGGGAGCCCAAGACATATAGGACAGGTATGTTCATTTGGACTGGCCCCAAATTCAGTACTACAACCACAGAAAACCTTGGAATCAGTAAGCACCTGAGCATGAACCTCTAACCCTATAACTATCTCATACTCGGTCATACTTTACGTCCCCCTTCCCCTACATTAACTTCACGAAAGTCCACATTCTTCTCAAAGGCATACGCTACCCTCAAGAGCATCTCTTCCTGAAAGTGCTTCCCTATTATTTGAAGTCCTACAGGCAAACCATTGCTTAATGCACATGGTATAGATATCCCTGGAACAGCTGCTAAGTTTAGAGGGATAGTACACACATCAGAAAGATACATATTGAGCACGTCATTTAGCTTCTCGCCTAATTTAAAAGCCACACTTGGAGTAACAGGAGAAACTAAACAATCTACGTTCTCAAAGACTCTATCGAAGTCACGCCTTATCAAAGTTCGAACCTTTTGTGCTTTGAGATAATGCGTATCATAATTCTCTGAGCTCAATGCATAGGTTCCAAGCATTATACGTCGCTTTACTTCAGAACCAAAGCCATGGCCTCGTGTCTTACTAAACATAGAAACTATGTCTTCTGCATCCTCATGGCAGTATCCAAACCTTACACCATCATACCTAGCTAGAGCAGCGCTAGCTTCAGCTGATGCTATTAAATAATATGTAGCTACAGCATACTCTGTATGAGGTAAAGATACCTCTTCACACCTAGCACCCATAGCTTCAAAGGAATCTATGGCCTTAAAGACTGCCTCCTTTACATCACTACTTATACCATCTACAAAGTATTCTTTAGGTACCCCTATCCGAAGACCTTGTAGATCGTCTTTTAATCCTTTTACATAGTCAGGCACTTCCATATTTACAGAGGTAGAATCCATCTCATCATAACCTGCTATTATACGCAAAAGGAGAGCAGCATCAGTTAGATCTTTAGTAATAGTACCTACATGATCAAGAGATGATGCAAATGGTATAAGCCCATATCTAGAGATCCTGCCATATGTGGGTTTTAAACCTACTACTCCACAAAAAGCAGAGGGTTGACGAATAGACCCACCTGTATCAGAACCTAAGCCCAATATACTTTCATGGCCTGCAACAGCTGCTGCTGAGCCTCCACTAGAACCGCCTGGCACCCTCTGTGTATCCAAAGGATTATGTGTTTGAAAGAAACACGAAGTCTCTGTAGAAGAACCCATAGCAAACTCATCCATGTTTGTTTTCCCTATAATTATAGCACCAGCATCCTTTACTCGCTTAATGACACTAGCGTCATACGGCGGAATAAAATTAGCCAGCATCTTTGAACAACAGGTAGTAGCTATTCCCTCTGTACATATATTTTCCTTTACAGCGATTGGAATACCTGCTAAAGGTCCTACTTCTTCTCCCCTTCTTATTTTATCATCTAGTTCATCGGCCTTCTTTAAAGCTTCCTCACCAGTCACATTTACATAAGCCTTAATCTCTCCGTCCCTTTCCTTTATGCAATGTAGGACGCTTTCAATGATCTCTCTACAGCTTATCTCCCCAGCCACTACCATAGAACGAAGGGCCTGTGCTGTAAATTCATTAAGTCGCAAGGACTTTCCCTCCTTTTACTCTACTATCTTGGGTACCTTAAAGTACCCATCTTCTTTACAAGAAGCATTCATTAGAGCACGTTCCTGTGTGAGAGAAGGCCTCACCTTATCTTCACGCAAAACGTTCTTTAATGGAAGAACGTGGATAGTAGGTTCTATATCCTCTGTGTCTAACTCATTTAATTTATGTACATAATTTAGTGTCTCACTGAGCTGCAAGGAAAACTCTTTTGCTTCTGAATCAGATATCTCCAAACGACTTAAGAAAGCCATACGTTTTACAGTATTTATATCTATCGTATTTTTCATGGTCTGCCGCTTCGAAGATAGTATCCTCTTCACCATATCTTATGAGCAAAGCGGCGTTCCTCCTTTCTTTATAGAATAGCTCCTTTTACTCAAGCAATGTTGAGAAGGATAGACGAACTGCCTTCTTTTCTATTGGTTTGTCCAATAACTCCAAAAATTTAGGCTCTTTTAAGATCGTAACACCGAGTTCAAGAGCTCTATCATACTTTAAACCTGGCTCTTCACCCACTACGACGAAGTCAGTCTTCTTGCTCACATTTGATGATACCTTGCCACCTAATTCCTCTATGCGCTTCTGAGCTTCACCCCGTGTCAAAGTCTCAAGCTTTCCAGTGAGAACAAAGACCTTATCCTCAAAGGGGAGCTCCTTAGTGGAGAGCTCAGTAGAATCCTCTATTCCCATCTTTACTCCTACTTCTTTCAACTTCTGAATTAGATATAGGTTTCTCTCTTCCTTGAAAAAAGAGACTATGCTATTAGCTATCACATCCCCGATCTCATGGATCTTCTTAAGCTCTTCAAATGTGGCTGACTTTAAAGTTTCAATGCTCTTAAAATGACGAGCTAAAAGTTGAGCACCTTCCTTACCCACATGGCGTATGCCTAAGCCTATTAGGAGTCGTGAAAAGTCCCTTCCCTTACTCTCTTCTATGGCTTTGAGCAAGTTTTCAACGGACTTATCACCCATTCGTTCTAGCTTAAGAAGCATCTCTTCATTAAGATGATAGAGGTCTCCAGCATCATGTATTAATCCCGCATCAATCAATTGATTAGCTGTAGCTGGTCCAAGCCCTTCTATATCCATAGCATCACGCGAGGCGAAATGGATTAATGATTCTTTTAATCTAGCTGCACATGAGATATTAAGGCATCTTTTAGTAGCTTCTCCATCTGAACGGCTAACTTCTCCCCCGCAAACGGGGCATATATCTGGCATCTTAAAAGGGTCCTCGTTACCTTGTCGTTCATCCTTAAGGACCTTAACTACTTCAGGAATTATATCGCCTGCCTTTTGAATAATAACCATATCTCCAATGCGTATGTTCTTCTCTTTAATATAATCCTCATTATGAAGGGTAGCCTTGCTAACAATAGATCCTGCCACTTCTACAGGCTCTAATAATGCAAGAGGAGTTAAGGCACCAGTACGTCCCACTTGAATTATTATATCTTTTACCCTGGTCTTTACCTGTTTTGGAGGAAACTTATATGCTATAGCCCACCGTGGTCCTTTCGCAGTAAAACCTAGTCTCTCCTGCTGGACTAATGAGTCCACCTTAACTACTATACCATCTATTTCATACGGAAGTCTATCCCTCATATCACCCCAATGCTCACAGAAGGATATAACATCTTTGATATCTGAAGAGAGCTTTGACTCTGGATTAACTACAAATCCAGCCTTCCTAAGAAACTCCAATTCCTCCCAATGAGTAGAGAACTCCTTACCTCTAACATAAGCAATCCCATAAAGAAATATATTTAATCTTCTATTCGCAGTGATCCTAGGGTCAAGTTGACGTAGGGAACCAGCTGCAGCATTCCGAGGGTTAGCAAAGGGCTCTTCCCCTACTGATACCTTCTCCTCATTTAACCTTTGAAAGTCCTTTAAACTCATGTATACCTCGCCTCGAACCTCAAGGTCTAGGTGGCTAAACTCTCCCGAAAGACGCAGGGGTATACTTCGTATAGTGCGAAGATTGTGAGTCACATCTTCTCCAACAAAACCATCTCCCCTAGTAGCTCCACGAACAAACTGTCCACCCTCATATATTAGAGAAACTGCGAGACCGTCGATTTTAAGCTCGCTTATATATTGAACTTCATCAAGGCTTAAACTCCTTCTCACCCTTAAGTCAAAAGTCCTGAGTTCTTCAATAGAATAACTATTATTTAAACTCAGCATAGGTATGGTATGAGTAATGGTTCCAAAAGCGGCTATGGGCTGAGCCCCTACCCTCCGAGTTGGAGAATCTGGAGTTATAAGTTCCTGGTGCTTAGCTTCCAAATCTATAAGTTGGTTCATCAAATTATCATATTTATAGTCACTGATCTCAGGATTATCAAGGACATAATATAGATGATTATGATAGCGGATCTTATCGCGCAACTCTTCAATCTGTTTCTTTACTTTACCCAAATCTTCACCCATAACTTCCAGCCCTCCTCATATTCTTTCTATAGGAGCAATCCCTGCTGCTAAACGCTTTAACCCTTTATTAGGGAAAGCCACTGTTATCTCTGACTTAGGACCTATTCCCTTTACTGCAACTATAGTCCCTACACCCCAGCTGCTATGGCGCACCTGATCTCCTGGTGAAAAGCCAGTCCTTGAAGTCTTAGTACTAGGTGCTGACTTTAACTTACCCGTTCTCATTCTAGTAGCAGCCTTTGTATTAAAGTTAGGAACTACATCTATCTCCCGATAAGAAGTCCCTTCTACATGACACATAAGCCCCTCGGGAATTTCATCAAAAAACCTTGAGGGTGGATTTCTAGAAATCGCTCCATAAAGCATCCTCGAAGAAGCTCTAGTCATGTATAGGCGTTCCCTTGCCCTAGTGATAGCAACATAAAAGAGACGACGTTCTTCCTCTATACCATCTACGCTTTCATAGATAGAACGCTTATGCGGTAATATCTCTTCTTCAAGCCCAACTATGAAGACCACATTAAACTCTAAGCCTTTTGCACTATGAACTGTCATAAGAGTGACTGCATCTTCCTCTTCATCAAATTTGTCAATATCTGTCATTAGAGCAACTTCCTCTAGAAATGTCTGGAGATCCTTTGGATTAGAAGCCCTAGCTTCAAAGGAACGAGTGACTGTGAGGAGTTCATTTAAGTTCTCCACCCGTCCATCAGCCTCTATGGTCCTTTCTGCCTCTAACTCACGGATATATCCGGTAGCATCCAACACCCTCTGAACAAGGTCAGTCACACCAACTTCTCCAAGAAGATCTATAAAGCCTTGCATCATCTGGGAGAAACTCTTTACTAACTCTTTAATTTTCTTCCCTATCCCTTGAATTTCATCTACTTCCCTACATGCATCGAGTATAGATATGTCTTTTTCCTCTGCATAGATGGCTAACTTATCAGCGCTAATTGTGCCAATACCTCTACGAGGCACATTGATAATTCTCTGAAAGCTAACTAGGTCCGACGGATTAACTAAGAGACGAAGGTATGAGATAATATCTTTAATCTCCTTGCGTTCATAGAATTTAAATCCACCTATCATCTTATACTTGACATTAGCCTTTAGAAGCTCCTCTTCAAAGGTACGAGATTGGGCATTCGTTCGATAAAGCACTGCCATATCGCCATATTTAAAACCCATATTCTTTTTTAAATTCATTATTTCATTGACTACATAAAAAGCCTCATCATTTTGGTTATATGCCTCATAACAAAAGATCTCAGCCCCATGTCCCTTCTGAGTCCATAGTTTCTTCCGCATCCTAGTAGTATTATTCGCTACCACAGCATTAGCAGCATCAAGAATAGTCTGAGTAGAACGATAGTTTTGCTCTAACCTAACCACTTTAGTTCCATTATAGTCCTTTTCAAAGTCCAAAATATTTCTTATATCAGCACCGCGCCATCCATATATGGAATTATGCACTACAATCCCATTAGCTATAAAATTATGAAGCCCTGGCACGTAAAGATCGTAAACCTCCCCAGTGTACTCCTGCACATCTATACGTAAGATCTCATCTTCTACTATATTCCCCTGGTAAGATGGGATCTTCATCCCAACTCTCAAAGAAGAAGCTGGCATAAGAGAAAAGGGCTTACCCGAAGTCAGCTTACTTTCTTCAACTACTTGACTACGGGGCAATACTCCTGATAACTTAAGAGCAAGAGAACGAGCATCTAAGAACTCGTCTTTACTGAGTTCTTCTTCATTTATAACTCCCTCACTTATATTTCCCCACGAGACGCTATGAGAATGCCAATGAAATTGAGGACACAGCGAATCTGTACCAAACATAGTCAAGTTAATTACATTCTCATGCTCAGAGCTTTTATCTCCTATAGAGAAGAACATATGGTTTGGAGTTACTCGCAGATCCTTTCCATATTTAGTGAAAATATGGAGAATAGGACCTTGGTAACTTTTTTTGCTTACCCTTCCTACAAGAGAAGGCGCGGTGGAATTCCATCCAGCAGCGCCAATTATAATAGCGCCTTGTGAAAGAGCATCCACTCTCCAGGGACCAGCATCTGTAAGAACAGTAGCATCAGATACGATACACTGATCATCGTCTCCTACAACACAGATATTCTTATGCTTCCTAGCTAAAAGATTTATAAGTACGTACTGACCATGGTTAGTATCCTGGTATTCATCGACCATTATATACTTAAACCTATTTTGGTATGTTTCTATAACCTCTGGATGTTCTCTAAAGAGTTTGACTGTCATGACTATAAGGTCATCAAAGTCCATTGCATTATTCCTCTTAAGCTTCTTCTGATATAAATCATAGGCTGAAGCAACGACTTGTTCATAGTAGTCCGATGCATTTGCTCCATAGGTCTCGGGCGTTATGAGTTCGTCCTTTGCTCTGCCTATCGTGCCTAATATAGTTGCTGGCGGAAAGCTTTTGTCATTTATATTGAGCTCGCTAAGGATAGTTCTCATTAAAGCAGTTTGATCTGATGGATCTAAAATGACGAAGTTCTTACCATACCCTAAGAGCGGAGCATGAACCCGTAGTACCCTAGCGCAGAAAGAGTGAAATGTGCTTACCCATACATCTTTACCCTCTGAACCAACGAGAGCTGCTACTCTCTCTTTCATCTCATTTGCAGCTTTATTAGTAAAGGTCACTGCAAGTATATTCCATGCAGGAACCTTCTTTTCTTGGATAAGATAAGCGATCCGATACGTCAGAACACGCGTTTTTCCGCTACCAGCTCCTGCTAGTATTAGAAGGGGTCCTTCTGTATGTTCTACTGCTTCTCTCTGTACCGGATTTAAAGTATCTAACAAGTGACTCACTAAAAATAGCACCACAAAACCCTCAGTCACAGACCTTGTAGTATAAGTGGTGCTCCCCCCCTTCTCTATGTATCATCTATAATTCATCTTATGCTTCCAAGACCCTTACTCTTTATATACCTTATCAGGATCAAATACTCTATCGCCAACGACGCCTTCTTCATGTTCAGCAAAGGGAAGCATATTGTGGAAGCATGACTTGTATCCTTCATGGCATGCTGCTCCACCTATCTGTTCCACCTTAAGAAGGAGGGTATCTCTATCACAATCAGTTCGTATCTCTTTAACCACCTGAAAATGGCCTGAACTTTCTCCCTTAAGCCAAAATTTCTTCCTGCTTCTACTCCAAAAACAGGCTTTCCCAGTCTCAAAGGTCTTTCTCAAAGAGTCTTCATTCATATACGCCACCATAAGAATTTCATTAGTATCAGCATCTTGTACTACCGCGGGGATAAGTCCTTTTTCATCATACTTTAAAGTAGTTACATCAAAGGTATCCTTTTTCTCCAAGATCAAGCTCCTCCTTTTGATAGATTTCTGAATTCATCGTCATCTTACAGGTTCACAGAAATACCATATTTCCTAAGATACTTCTTTACCTGCCTTACAGAATAATGTCTATAGTGAAAGATGGAAGCGGCCAGAACTGCATCGACCTTTCCCTCTACAATGGCATGTAACATATCTTCAGGAGTACCTGCCCCTCCTGAAGCTATTATAGGAATCTCTACGTTCTCTGAAATAGCCCGATTTAATAAATTATCATAACCTGACTTTGTACCATCACTGTCCATGCTTGTGAGGAGAATTTCGCCAGCTCCAAGTCGCTGGATTTTTTTAGCCCACTGGCATACATCAAGACCTGTAGGGTTTCGGCCTCCATGAGTGTAGACTTCCCATCTATCTTCCCCTTTATTATTCTTTACGCGTTTAGCATCTATAGCTACGACTATAGAGTGACTCCCAAATTTATTAGCACCTTCACTTATAAGGGAAGGATTTAAAACCGCAGCTGTACTCATTGAGACCTTATCTGCACCGGACTTAAGAATCAGGCTCATACCTTCAATATCAGATATTCCTCCACCTACAGTAAAAGGTATTGAGATAGCTTTTGCGGTGCGCTTGACTAGTGCGGAAAGAATATCCTTTCGTTCAGCGGATGCTGTAATATCAAGAAAAATGAGTTCATCTGCTCCTTCTTTATCATAAAAAGCAGCTAGTTCCACTGGGTCACCGGCATCTTTAAAATCCACGAAGTTTACACCTTTAACCACCCTACCGTCTTTTACATCAAGGCAAGGGATTATCCTTTTAGGTAACATATAAGCACCACCCCCTAGATTTATACCTACTAAACAAGCCTTCCTTTAGTGGATGGAACACCTTGAAGTCGTTCATCAAACCTCTTTGATTCGTCAAGGGCTCTCCCAAAAGCTTTGAAGGTGGCCTCAATTATATGGTGGTAATTCTTACCAGCTAACTGGTTGAGGTGAAGGACAATAGTAGCATTGTTAACAAAAGCTCTAAAGAACTCCTCTACGAGTTCTATATCAAAGTTACCAACCTTTCCTTTATCAAGTTTCAATTGGAAATTGAGATAAGAACGTCCGCACAAATCAATAGTAGCCATGACCAGAGCCTCATCCATGGGTATACTTGCTGTGCCATAACGTTTAATTCGCTCTTTTTCCCCTAATGCGTCCTTAAGAGCAAGACCAATACATATACCTATATCTTCAACTGTATGATGGTCGTCTACTTCTATGTCACCTTTTGCCTTTACAGTAAGATCGCAAAACCCATGTCTCGCGAAGAGCGTCAACATATGATCTAAGAAAGGAACGCCTGTCTCTACATGAGCAAGACCACTTCCATCAATGTCAAGGATCACTTCAATCTCAGTCTCATTTGTCTTTCGTTTTATAATACCTTTTCTCGTCCCCATATACTCTGGTCAAACTCCCTTCTTCTAATGCTTGTCTGAAAAACGTCTTCTCCAATTATACCATATTTGTATGTTGAGATCTACTGAGAAAAAAGAAAAAAGCTCATAGCTTACAAAAAACACCTTCATGGGAATTGTATCCATAAAGAATAAAGTTTCCAAGACCCTTTCGGGTTTAAAAATATAGAAAAAAAAGAATAATATCTATAGAAGGTTATTCTTCAAATTAGAGACTGCGAAGATGTATACACGAGTTAAAGGAGGAGGAAGTAATTATGGCAAAGAAAAGTTTAGCTGATATCTACCTTGATGGTCGAGTGTCCCTTGATCCAGTTCCACTTTCAACTGGAAAAAAAGCTAGAATAAAATATAAAGGGCTTCTCTCAAGCTCTGGCGCGGACAGCATATACATGCATTGCGGCTATGGTATGGGCTGGACTGATTCTACAGAAATCATGATGAGCCGTGGAGTAGATGGAAGTTGGTCATGTGATTTTACTATAGACGGAACAGATAGGCTCAACTTTTGCTTCAGGGATTCTGCTCATAACTGGGACAATAATTCTGGCTTGAACTGGGGATGCGACATAAGTTAAAGAGATCTTACACATTCATGATAGAGGAAGGCATAAGCGTTATGCCTTCCTCTATTCAATAATTTATTCTATCTATATTCGCTTTTGCCTCTTCTAGCCTTTCGAGAAAAACATATGGAACTCTTACTGTTCCTATTCTCATTCGATCCTTACCGCCAGGACCATGACAATCAGAGCCTCCTGTCATTAAAAGTCCCGTTTCTTTAGCTATGAGCATGTAGTTCTGTCGATCTCTCCAAGTATGCTCTGAATGAAAAACCTCAATACCCATTAACCCATCCTTTACTAATTCAGGAATGATATCATCTTTCTTTAATATCCCTGGATGAGCTATTACTGGAATTCCCCTGGCTTGGCGTATAGCCTCTATAGCTTTTGTTGGAGGGAACTCGTGACGTTCTACATAAGTAGGAGAACCCCTATCTAAATACTTCTCAAAGGCTTCTCTCATAGAGCCAACGTATCCTTGTTCCATTAAAACCCTACCTAAATGTGGTCTACCAATGCTACCCTTCCCTGCTATTTGTAATACTCTTTCTAATTCTACATCAAACCCAATAGCCTTAAGTTTTTCTATAAATCTTTCTATACGCTTTATTCGTTCTTCACGGAGAAATCTGAGGAGATCTAAGAACCTCTTATCATTGATATCCATATAATATCCTAGAATATGTATGTCTACATCTCCGTATTCTGTATTTATCTCTATCCCTGGTACCACCTGAATCCCGATTGCCTTTCCTTCAGCAATTGCAGGCTTTATCCCATCTATTGAATCATGATCAGTAATTGCAATGGCTTTAATTCCATATTCCTTTGCAGTCCTGACCGCACTTTCAGGGGAATAAGTGCCATCAGATTCATTAGTATGAATATGCAAATCTATGAGCATGAAGTAAGTTCCCTTCTTAACCTTCAATTAAGGATTATTTGACTACTTGTCCACACCATCATTAATTCCATTATAGGATAGGATACTTGAGATTGCAAGACATATTTGAGAAGCCCCAGGTTATATCCTGGGGCTAAGATTAGATCAGGAGAGATAATACCCTTATAACATTACGGTTAAGGATCTTCTCAAGGTCTATCCCTTTATATCCACGTGACATGAGTCCGTCTATAAGTCTTTGAAGCCCAGTGACATCCTCAAGACCTAGGGGGACTGAATCTATGCCATCAAAATCAGACCCAATGGCAACACAATCTATCCCCCCTACTTCAACAACGTGATCAATATGATCGAGAACATCTAAAAGGATAGCTCCAGTTTTATCCGCATCTGACCGAAGGAACGGAGGATAAAAGTTAATGCCTATTACCCCCCCTATATCTGCTATGGCCTTTATCTGCGAATCCCGTAAGTTTCGTGGATGTGGAGCTAAAGCATAACAACTCGAATGGGATGCAATAACAGGTTTAGTTGAAAGCTCCAAACATTCCCAGAACCCAGGGACTGCTATATGTGAAACATCTACCACCATTCCAATATCATTCATACACTTTATTACGTCTTTACCAAAAGCGGTAAGACCCTTAGGCTCATCTGTAACCCCTACTCCATCTCCAAGAGCATTCCGCCAATTCCAAGTGAGAGTGAGGGAACGAACGCCTATCTCATAGAGATTTAAAAGGTTCTCTATCTTACCTTCAAGGGCCTCCCCACCCTCCACACTTAAAATGGCTGATATTCGTCTCTTCTTAATGTTTTTCTTTAATTCGATAGAGTCTTTTACTACGACTATATCTTTTTCTGACGATATCTTCTTCTGAAAGGTCTGAAAGATATGAGACGTCCTTTGAAATCCCCCTTCATACCTATAGGCTTCTTGCACGCATACAGCAAAGAATTGACAGCATACACCAGCTTCTTTCATCCTTGGTAGATCCAGATGGTGTTCCTCATTTCTTTCCCATAGTTCCTTTCCGCTCTTCATTACTTTAGCCAGAGTATCACAATGCATATCAGCGATTAAATACGGTGTCCTTAGTTTGCCTTCCATTTTGTGGCGATGAGTAGTCGTTTCTTGTTTTGGTATCATTTTATTAGCTATGCTATCTAGGTTCAATGATAAGTTTCATAGCTGTCCGTTCCTCCCCATCGATTTCAATATCTGTAAATGCTGGAATACAGATGAGATTAATTCCGCTAGGCGCTAGGAAACCCCGAGCGATGGCAATAGCCTTGATTGATTGATTCAAAGCCCCAGCTCCTATCGCTTGAATCTCTGCATTTCCGCGCTCCCTTATCACCCCTGCAAGAGCACCGGCTACTGCATTGGGACTAGACTTGGATGATACTTTCAATACTTCCACCATATTTACCTCCTTCTCCTTTCTCCAATCCTTTTAGAGTTTTTCTTATTGACTATAGTTAAGTGGTATGCGAAGGGTAATAGACATGAGGAGTAAATTCCTTTCATCCCTCTATAGATAAATAGATTTATCAATTCCCTTCAATACCATCGCCACTAACATATATATTATGTAAGTCTTTCCATAATTCCTTCTTTACTAGTATATTATATTTAGAATTTAAAAAAGTTTCTCCCATCCGTTTATTCAGAAGGATAAATTCAAAGAAAGTCAATAATTCCAATATGAGGTGGCGGAAGGGAATAGCAGTGTCTATACATATAGGGACGCTCCTTGTATCCTAAAATCCCGTTTAAT
>DIRN01000012.1 GCA_002426645.1 Firmicutes bacterium UBA5435
ACTCTATAGGCGAGGTCATAATTAAACCTGAAGGATAAACGTTGGGATAGGCACAATTCACTATTTATATCTTAAAAGGAGGCATATGTATTATGAAAAGGAAAGTATTCTTTCTTACGTTAGTCGCGGCTATAGTATTAACAAATAGTGTAGTAGGGGCCACAGGATATCCCTATCACTGCGACTTTAGTGAGTGGAACGAGTTAAAAGAGGGTGAGACTCTAGTTTATACTGAGTCCCAAGGATTGCCTGTAGGATGGACTTTTTATATGCCGCAATCTCCAAAACGGGCAGATGAGGTCCCGGGGCTTTGGATTGAGCCTACGACAGATGCTCGGGTAGGAAAGTGGGCAGTTCGTGTAGTAGATAATAGTTGGACCCATAGTGTGGGGATGATAAGTCCAGAGGTACCAGCCGAACATTATGGACGCTATACAGTATCTGCGTGGATTAAGGTAATTAAGTGTGATCCTAAGGATTCAATAAGGGCAGCGGCATTTTTTAAAACTGATGAGGGTCTAAAGAGAGACAACGGGCTTGTACTTGATATATCGCCTGGCAGCGATTACGAGAAAATAATGTTCATTACAAAGCCAGCTCCTGCTGGAACCACAGGCCTTTATATGTATATTTGGAGCGAACATGAATATACTTCAGAGTTTTTACTTGATGATGTTACTATTGATGAGCTGTAATACAGTTAGCTGTGACTATGCTATAAACTGTCTTGCTAGGAAAAGGAGTGGAGCCATTCCGCTCCTTTTTGGTAAAAGAGTTCAGATGAAGCCAGAAGCTACATGTTACCAATTACTGAATCCTTAGTAAGGATAGTCCCTTCTGCTCTAGGCGATAAGGCAGGGATCATTGGCTCAGCAAAGTTAATACTTTCGTGAAGATGATAGTATCATAAAGGCAATACGTAAGGGGAAATGTTGTCTTTCTAAGAACGTTGGAAATTAAGAGGTTGTAATAATGTTCTAACTGGTATTCAAACGTCAGCGATACTAGGATAAAATTTAAATTTTATGGTAAATAAAGAGGAGTTCTGTCAGTAATATAGAATAATGTTATTAAGGAAAATTATTACTTGATATAAATACTCTTACTATTTCACACTACAAATTCTTAAATCTTACGCCTTGGCTATTATTCCATGATCAAATACTCGCTATAATTACATACGAATGGTTTTGAACGAATGTCCATAGGTCTTACTATAAATGAAATCCACGAGGGGGAAGAAAAAATGAGCCATAGGTTAAAGGTACAGAAGAAGTTCAATGAGTCTGGCGGTGTAGGGTTAACCAGAATACGTAGTGTGTATCCTACACTTTCCCCCGCAGAGACAAAGGTAGCTGATTATGTATTAAGCAACGTTGAAAGCACAATTTATGCTTCAATAACAGAACTAGCAGATGTTTGTGGAGTTGGAGAAGCTAGTATCATTAGATTTTGTCGTTCCATTGGATTTAGAGGATTTCAAGAATTTAAATTAGTTTTAGCACAAGACTTAGGAAATTCCCAGGAAGAGATGGTAACAGATATCTCGCCTTCAGATGATATCAATGCTCTAGCGCGTAAGGTAGCGTTTAGAAGTACGAAGAGCGTAAATGATACATTAAGTATCTTAAATCTTAAGGAATTAGAGCTTGGTATAGATGCAATAGTAAAAGCGAGGAAGGTAGAGTTCTATGGGGTAGGAGCTTCAGGATTCACAGCCCTTGATGCTAAATATAAGTTTTTGCGTATAGGTGTATACTGTGATGCCTTTACAGATAGCCATTTGCAAGCCATGTCAGCAGCGACTCTTACTTCAAAGGATGTTGTGGTAGGTATATCACAAACAGGCAGTACAAAGGATGTAGTTGATTCTTGTAAGATAGCTAAAGACAACAGCGCTACAGTGATATGTATAACAGCACATGCTAAATCTCCTATAACAAGAGTTGCTGATATAATCCTTCTCATAGCTACCCAGGAGAGTCCCCTTGGAAGCGGTGCTATACGTTCAAAGATCGCTCAGTTATACGTCTTAGATCTTCTTTTTACAGGAGTTGTCATTCGTATTCAAGATAGAGCTAATTATATCACACAAAAGACAGCAGAGGCAGTCTTAGATAAACTATATTGATTTTAAAAGGAATTTTAGAAGATTCGTAGAACTATCAATATAAAGATGTATATACGTCTACTCCACTAATTATGAGATGAGGAATGAGAATGAGAATCTTATACTACGACATTGATACTTTACGTCCTGATCACTTAGGATGCTACGGTTATTCTAGGCAGACATCACCCAATATAGATAGGGTGGCTAGTCAAGGTGTCAGATTCAATAATTGTTATGTATCAGATGCGCCTTGTTTGCCATCGCGTGTAGCTATGTTTACCCAGAGGCTAGGCATACATACAGGAATAGTCGGGCATGGAGGGACAGCTGCAGATATGAAGATACAAGGCGAGACACGGGGATTCAATGTTACAAATGATAGAAAAGGTTTGGTAATGGCCTTAGGAGATGCAGGCTATTATACCGTATCCATATCTCCCTTTGCTCAAAGGCATGCTGCTTGGTGGTTCTATGAAGGATTCAGAGAAATATATAATCCAGGCAAAGGTGGTCAAGAAAGAGCTGACGAAGTTATCCCTTTAGCACTGGATTGGCTAGATAGAAAAGGTGCTGAGGACAATTGGTTCTTACACGTAAATGTTTGGGACCCACATACTCCTTACAGGACTCCAGAAGAGCAAGGTAACCTATTTAAAGAAGAGCCTGCTCCTCAATGGTTAACAGACGAAATCATAGACCAGCATTATAAGTCTTATGGACCCCATAGTGCCCATGAGCCACATGGCATATTTGAAGCAATTAACAAAGAAAACCCATCTTTTAGAACCCCTAATGAGATAAAAAGCAGAAAAGAATTTAAAGAGTGGATCGATGGTTATGACATGGGGATCTGGTATGCGGACTATTATTTTGGGAAGATATTATCTAAATTAGAGGAGCTAGGTATACTCCACGATACAATGATAATCATAACATCAGATCACGGTGAAAATCAGGGAGAGTTAAATATATATGGGGACCACCAGACAGCAGATGCAATAACAAATAAGGTACCAATGATAGTACATATGCCAGGTGAAAGCAGAGAAAGAGTAGATAACGGTCTCTATTACCAATGCGATATAGGAGCAACCATACTAGAATTAGCAGGTGGAGTAACTAGAAAAAAGTGGGACTCAATAAGCTTTGCTAATAGTTTTAAAGAATGCAAAGAAGCAGGACGCGAATATCTTGTTGTAAGTCAAAATGCATGGTCTTGCCAGAGAGCTGTGATATTCGACGAATATATTCTTATAAAGACATATCATGATGGCTATAAGGATTTCCCAGAATATATGCTCTTTGATCTCAAAAATGATCCTCATGAGACCCATAATTTAGCAGATGAGCGACTAGATCTAGTGCAAAAAGGCATTGCCTTACTAAATAAGTGGTACGATAAGATGATGTCAACATCTGACGACGGTATAGATCCTATGCAGATAGTTTTACGTGAAGGCGGACCATTCCATACCAGGAAGCTCTTTAATGTCTATCCTGACTACTTAGATAAGACTGATAGACCTCATCATGCTGAAAGCATTAGAAAGAAACATAGGAGAGATTAGCTGAGAAGTAACGCCGAGATTAATATCCCGGCGTTACTCGATCTATACGATAATTCCTTCGACCTTCCTTTTCTCTGTTACTTTAAATACGAGGAGATAAAGACAGATTGATGCAGAGAGGAGCGCTGTTAGAAAGGGCGCTGTATATCCTAGCTTATCTGCGAGTATTCCACCTAGAAAAGGTGAGATGAGCACAAATGGAGAACCACAAGCGTTAATATATGCCAGGTAACTAGGTCTCTGATCTAAAGGAGCGATATTTACTAAAAAGGCAAACTTTGAAGTGTTATTAGAACATAAGGTCAAACCCACAAGGAAAAAGACAGCATAATAAAGAGTAGGGACTTCAGCAAAGACAGCTATTAAATTAGCTGTAAATATGGAGGTTATTCCCATAACAAGACCGATTTTATGACCGAACTTTTTACTAACAAACCTAAGTAAAAATGCCCCTATTAGCTGACCAGTTATTATCAAAATAGTAGCTACTCCAGTAAAAGACTGAGGTAGAGAAAATCTCCTGAATCCGTAGACCACAAATAGAGGGATTGACATAGTTGCAAGTATATACATTAAATTAGCTACTAAGAAAAGAGAAAAGTTAGGATCTTCATGTAAGGTATTAGGGATCTTCTTTAAATAAGATAATAGAGAACCTGTTTTCTCAGTAACAGGCTCCTTATCCTCTTGCGTTAAAGTAAAGACGTAATTAGCAGAACCAGCTAAAATAAAACTAATAATATACACCAGAGCATAATTATATGGATGTATATCTAAGGAAAGTATTGACCCCATAGCATAACTTGCAAAAATACCAGCAATATTTCCTAAGAAAAAACGTGTAGTAAAAAAATCACCAAGTTTATGACTAGGGTTAATCTTTGCCATAAGATCAACCCATGCAGGATCCCCTAATCCCCACGCAAACCAGCTGATAAATAGAGTTATCAAAAAGACTACCAACCCCAAAGTCCCATTAATCTTTGTTAGAAGCCCTATGGCTAATCCACTTGCTAAGAGAGCTATTGTATATACTAAGCGTGAACGAAGGACAAAGCCTTTCTTAAGGGGAAGACGTTCAATATATGGAGCCGCTATTATCTGAGGCATCTGTAGAATGAAAGTGGCAAACCCACGTGTAAGCCCTACCAGGGAATTAGGCCCTCCTAATCCCATTATTAAAGCAGGGACAACTGTATCTATGTTTATAAAGGTAGCTGACGCTACCTGAAGTATCCCTTCCATGATATTAATATAGAAGTTTTTTGAGGCTTTAGAAAGGTTTCTGATTTTTAATCCTTTTATATTATTCAAAGAATATGCCCCCCTCTTAAATATTCAATTACCATGAGAAAAAGCTCCGGGCATTAATATTTATTAGGTGAAGGTGGCAATTAATATTTTATCACGGTATCGAATTATTTGCAATAAGATATATTTCTTTCTTAATGTATACTGTATACATTACAAAAAATGAAGGAATTTCAGAAAGCTTGTAGAATTATTAATATAAAGATGTATATACATCTACTCCACTTTTTTAAAAAATTAAGCAAAGGAAAAGTCACTAGTATCTTTAGTGACATGGTGAAGGATGGCATCCTAAGTGGTCCTTTGCAAGAATAGAAGGAGTTTTTATAATTCAACACATATAGACATGTATACATACATCTATCACTAAAAGCAAAGAAGGCTAATTATATGGGAAGAGAATTAGGGGTAAGTATAAAGAGCAAAGACGAAACCATACATAGTAGCAAGCTTAATGAGGATACCCAGACCTTTAAGATCTTCGTAGCGGCCTTGGCTATCTTGATTATCATAAATCTACTACCATTTGAAGCTACTCTCTTAGTATCTGGAGAAGAATTTAACCTAACAAGGCAAGGCAAAGCAGCCATATCCCTATTGATCTTTGCTAGTATCCTATGGATAACTGAGGCTATGCCATTTGCTATAACCTCTCTAATGATCCTTTTACTCTTACCCTTCCTAGGCATAACAACCCTTGAAGCAGCAGTAAAGGATGGCTTTGGTAATCCCCTTGTAGTCTTTTTCATAAGTGTCTTTATACTATCTGGTGCCATTAGCCAATCCGGCCTTGGGAACCGCCTTGTAAGAATCTTTGTTAAGAAATCTAATGGGCGTCCAGAGATTATATTATTAAGCATTCTATCTGTAGGAGCCTTTCTTACTATGTGGATGACTGGAGTCGCAGGTGCAGCTATAC
Source organism: Firmicutes bacterium UBA5435 (assembly GCA_002426645.1). Classification (GTDB taxonomy): domain Bacteria; phylum Bacillota; class UBA5435; order UBA5435; family UBA5435; genus UBA5435. The sequence goes on from DIRN01000012.1 coordinate 5,912, forward strand.
TCATGCCAATAGGACATAGCCTTCTAAAGAATGCAGGGCTAAAAGAGAAAGAGAGTGACTTTGGTCGTGCTGTGATGATAGCATGTGCCTGGGGACCTCTTATAGGAGGAGTAGCAGCACCTACAGGCACAGGAGTAAACCTTTACGTCATAAATATACTCAGAGAACTTACAGACATAAACATATCCTTTATTAATTGGCTGACCTTAGGGATCCCTGCAAGTCTCATGATGATACCCTGTGCATGGTTTGTGCTCTTAAAGTTCTTCCCACCTGAGATAGATAGAATATTAATAAAAGAAATTGAAGGGATCGCTGAAGAATCGCGCCTAAGAAGAGATGAAAGGTTGGTTTTAATCATCTTCTCAATCACTATAATTCTATGGATTATTGGCCCTTATATCCAACGTTACCTAGGGATCCCCCTTACCATGGAGAGCGTAGCTCTCATGGGAGCCATTACTCTTTTCTTGCCAGGGATAAATGTTATTAATTGGCCTCAGGCAGAAAAAAGAATAGACTGGGGTGGTATACTCCTCATAGCAACTGGTTTGTCATTGGGAATGGCACTCTTTAAGACTGGTGCTGCTAAATACCTTGGATGGCTCTTATTTGGCTGGGTAACAAATATTAATCCTATTTTCAGGGTTCTTCTTATCTCATTGATAGTTTGCTTAATGAAGCTGGTCTTCTCTAGCAATACAGTAACAGGCGTAGTTATTATACCTGTAATCATTGCAGTAGCACAGGGAGCTGGAATAGATCCATGGCTTTTAGTGGCACCAGCTGCCTTTACAGAATCATTAGCCTTTATCCTTGTAACTTCATCACCAACAAACATTATTCCATATTCAACAGGTTATTTCTCCATACAAGATATGGCAAAGTCTGGAATAGCCATGACTGTCTTTGCCATCATCTGTGTATCAATATCTATAATAATCGTTGGTCGTTTCACAGGTATGTATCTTTGGTAATGTAAGAAGGAGGTGGAGGTTTAGATAAAAGTTAGGGTATAGTGCGGAAAAAGATTTAACTTAAGACAGAGGGAGGAATTAAAGTATGAGAAGTCTTAAACGAATCGTTATGATGTTATTAGTAGTTATGCTAATAGGTGGACTAACTTCTACAGTTTATGGAGCCATTGATCCGGAATTTCATACCATCTACTACACAGTAATGAATGAAGAGAGAGAGGTAGTCCTATTAGAAGAAGATTTTGTTGGCGATACCAATGGAGTGCAGACGTTCCGTATATACGTTAATACGCCTGAATATCCTAACATAGCTATTAGCATTAACGAGATAAGGGCCTTTGAAGACAGGGAAGGAAAAGGAGAAAATGTATTCCTAGAAACCCCTGCTGTAGGCGGTCCGATGTTAGCAGCTTACTCAGAGAGTTATATAAATGACGGGATAGGGTTCCCAGAAAACCTAGAACCATCCCAAACTAATGACCCTGTAGGAACTGGATGGGCTAGTAAATGGTACTCCACAGATGTTTTTATGGGTCACAGACGAGGTGTTTTCTATATAAGTTTGTTAAAGCCAGCTAATATCAAGCGAATTGAGATAGAAATGGGCTATAAGAATAATGGTACTCCTATGCCACCTGTTAGCGCTTTTGAACTAAGTGTATCTAAAGAGAGCTTCACTGTGGAACAATTGACCAAGAAGAAAGAAGATCTTCTCAGAAATATAATGTACACTGGCAATCTTACCATTGATAAAAAGTACATGAACGATGATGTCTTCAAAGTTATTTATTCCACCAATGACAACAAGGAAGGAATAGTTGCACTTACTTCTAAAGACTTCAAGGCTCCTGCTAGCAAGGTTCAAACAATAAGGATATTCTTTAACAAATCAAAGAACATACGGGTCCATGAGATACTAGGGTTTGAGGATGAAGCAGGTGCAGGACCTAATCTTTTTAAAGGAGCCAGAGTCAAGTGCCAAGTCGGTAACCAAGGGGTCTATTGTGAAGACTTTGTGGTAGATGGTTACACTATTCCGGAAGAAGGAGAAGACCTTGCAGGTTATAAGAAAAAATGGGTTCCTGGTACTGCAAAAGGCGGAGCTGATACAAGCGGTGTCATTATCATATCCTTAGAAAAGCCAGTAGATCTTAAGCGCATTGAGCTATATATGGGTTATAAAGACAACGGAGAGTTAGACATTGGTTCCATGCCAGCATTTGAGATCTCCGTCTCAGATAAAGCCTTTGATCCTGAGGAAGTAAAGAACATGAGCTACGCTATTTTCCTTAACCGGACAGCAGATGAAGAATTATAGGATATATGTGGTTGCGAGGGATATCCCTCGCAACCAGGCTATAATACCTAAAGAGAGTTAGGAGGCTAGATTATGAGGAGAGATAGCAACGATACAATAAGGGTACGAGCAATAGATTCACTTATAAAAGTCTTTGATGATCTTGATATTCCTATGGGACCAACAGGAGTCCCTGATATATTCACAGCTAAAAACGAGTATGAACCAATTCAATTAGCTATTAGATCTAGAGAAAAATTAACAGGATTACATGTAAGTAAGATCTCAGCTATTCATAGTGAAACAGGAGAACCATTACCTACTGAAGGTTTTAAGTGGAATTTTGTCGGCTTTATCCCTGTAGAGAAGAACACACAAAAGACTCCCTTATCTGAACTAGTAAGGGTGGCACCTTGTAATATCCCAGATCCTTTCCTAAAGGAAGGAGCTATAGATTTACCAGCAAATAAGACGATTCCATTATGGGTTACAATATATGTTCCATCTGAAGCTAGTCCAGGGCGATATAGGGGACTTATAGAGATAACTTGTGAAGAGAGTTCTAAGGCTATACCCTTTGAGTTATATGTATATCCCTTTGAACTTCCAGATACTGGCTCCCTTAAGGTAACAAATTGGTTTTACCCTGGCTATCTAAGTAAATACCATAATGTAGAGATAGGAACTGATGGTTTTTGGACTGTACTAGCTGAATATGCAAGGAATATGAAAGAACACCGACAGAATGTATTTACAGTCTTATGGTCTTTAATACAGATATCCCTTAAAGAAGATGGTTCTCTCGCATTTGATTTTTCTATCTTTGATAAATATATTCAAACCTTCTTAGATGCAGGAGTAAATGGCGGAATCGAGATCTGGCATGTTGCACACTACAAAGGTGGATGGAAGACAGGAGAGATAGAGTTTGTGGAGGTAAAAGCCTCGTCTTTCTCGGGAGAAGAAGTCTTATTAGAACCAGAAGCAGCTTTATCAGTTCTTTTACCCGCACTCCAAGATCATCTAGAAGCCAAGGGCTGGTTAGATTTAGCCATGATGCATGTATGTGACGAACCATCCATGCATCATTTAGATTCATGGTATAAAGTCTCTGACTTTGTGCATAGAGTTGCACCTAAGATAAAAAGGATAGATGCTATAGAAACGCTAGGCTTTAAAGGCAGACTTGAAGTATGGGTTCCTAAATTAAATCACCTTAAAAACTGGTTTGAATCCTACAAGGCTGCACAAAGAGACGGTGCTGAACTTTGGTATTATGTTTGTAATCACCCGACTGGCAACTGGTTAAATAGATGTTTGGATTTTCCACTCATGAAGATACGACTCTTCCATTGGCTTAACTATCTTTATGATATAACTGGGTACCTCCATTGGGGATGGAACCATTGGAAGTTTGAACCGTTTGGTCCACCTGCCCCTGCCCATCTTCCCCCTGGAGAAAGTCATGTGATCTATCCAGGAGAAGGAGGACCATTGGACTCCTTAAGATGGGAGACGCAACGTGACAGCATAGAAGATTATGAGTATCTAGTAGCACTAGAACGAAAGACAGAGGAGATTAAAGCTAAACTCGGTAACAAGGATTTCCCTGCCAAACAAAGGGGTAAGGAGTTTTGTCATAGGTTAATACGAGGATTCAATGAGTTCTCATTAGATATTGGTTTACTTAGGGAGACTTTAAGAGAACTATCCAGTGAAATAGAGGATTTAGAAGAAAGCCCGTTACTATTGTGGGCTACAGATCCAATGACAGAGACAGATATAGTACCAGATCCTAATTGGATTATAGTTCGAGGTATAACAGAGAAAGGAACAGTGATCTCAATAAATGGACAAAGCGTATCTGTCTCTCCAGACGGTTCCTTTATCCATCAGTTGCAACTAGATTACAGCGGTATTATTTCCGTAGAAGCAACCCTGAACGGGAAGAAAAAGTTTCAGCAACGCAGGTACAATATTGTAAAGTTTTAGAGACCTTATTAAGTTTGATGAGAGGGAGATGAGGATAGAAATGCGTATGAGTCTACAGAATGAGTACCAGTTTAAAGGGGCTATCAGACTAGAATGGGGAACCTGGTTTGGTTATGCTCATTCTCGAAACTATGAATTTAACTATCCTTGGGATGCTGAGTTAGAGGTAATAGATGGCAAGATCTTAGATATAAAAAGATTTGAGTTCTCAGGAAGATACGGCCCCAGCCAAGAGAGAAGGGTATCTATTCGAACCTGTAAGCTCCCTTCAAAAGCTGGTGATGCACCTCAGGGACGATGCGAATTTGATGGTGTGCTCCTTGAGGTAGAGGCTTCTCTAAATGCCAGAATTATACTTAAGTTTCCTGAGAAGACTGTTACCTTCTTACTCATGGACTTACTCCATGAAGATTCCGTGGAGGTACAGATTGGACCTAAGTACTTAGGTCACACTGTTAGAGGGAGAATAATCACCTCAGTTACTCACAGGCGGAATAAGGGTTGGCTTATATCTTACACAAAAGCAAAGGCTGAGTATGTAATAGGAGAAGGAGGAATATGTACAAACCTTCATGATCATTGGCATAGAGTTGAAGCCGCATGGATCGAGCCAAAGGGAAAGGCAGAGCTGCATTTCCCAGGACCAGATAAGCTTATTCCTGAGGATGATCAGTATTTCTATTCTTGCGAAATCCTTATAAAAGCCATGATAGCAAAGCCAGGGATTGTATCTAATAGTGATATTCAGGATAAGAAGTGGCAGGGCACAGGCATCTCACATGAGTTACCGTTCCAAGTTAATATTAACGGTGAACGTGTTTACAGAGGTAAGAGATTCTTTTCATGGTTTAGAGGCACTCAAAAGTTAGAGGATATACATATACCAGTATCTCTTGAAAGACCCTCTAAACTAGATAATCTCATTGAAATAATTAACGAAGATCCTGAGACCCATCTCCTCATAAACGAGGTCCAGATTAAGATAGAATGGTCCTCAGACCTTAAAATGACATGTCCGTCTTGGGTGAGCAATGGAGAACGCTTCGTGCTTCAGGTAGCATGTGCTAAACCACATACGGATATTAAATTCTTTTACGATAGATGCTTAAAGCCTCTAGATAAACTCCCCCATCATCTGGATAAGGGACTTCACCTCTTCCGTTTTGAAGCGGTAGAGGTAGGAGAGAATCAAAAGATAAGGCTTTCAACGGAGAGCGATTTTTATAGCACACAGATTGACTATATACTTGACTCTGATCCATCTCGCCCAGTTTTAGTGGGATACGATCTAAATGTGCTTGCTCCTGAATCAGGGGATATTGATTATTTCTTAGAACATATGACAAAGGAGAGCCTTGGAAATCTTGTCATATTCAGAACTGAGAAGAGCTATGTACCATGGAGTACATGGGAACGATGGGTTAACTTCTGTCATGCTCATGGCATCTATTTTCTCATACAATTTGAGAGAATGGATCTTGTCGATACTGAAAAGACAGACATAGCTATAATGGCAAAAAAAATAGGTGGAAAGTATTTCTTAGGGGGGCTCCTCCATGAACTTTCTGGAACAATTTATGGATGGAGAAGCTTAGGAATACCATCGTCTTTAGATGAAGTATCTGATATGAGAGAGGCTAGAGATAGATACATAGAATTCGTTACCAAGCAATTTTCTTTTCTACCCCCAGATATCCCCTGTTGGCTAGGGGAAGCATCACCTGTTGAACGATACGATTACAAAGCAGGGGTAGACTTTATCCTCTCTGAGATAATGTGTGGGCATACAGGTTTATTACTAGCTTCGTCTCGTGGGGCTGCTAAAGCCTTCAATAAATCCATATGGGGAATTCATATGGCATGCCATATTCATAAGCATCCAGAAGATCGCGCAAATGAAAGGATGTTTCGTTTAGCTCTATACCTTTCATATATGTATGGAGCTGATATCTACTATGATGAAGAATCAGCTATAACCAAATTCCATGGGCACAAGCGTTCCTTAAGTGATCCTGAAAATGTATTTAGGCGTGACATAATGAAGGACTTCATGCGATTCGCGCAGCTCAATAAGAGGGTTGGCGAAGCTCAAGTAAAGATCGGATTTCTTCATGGTAATTATGAAGCTCTATCAGGAGGTCTTAATGAATCACCTTCAGTTATCCCAGTATGGGGTAATGTGGGAGGCGGAAGTTATGAATGGCGTTATGGGATAGCCGAAGCTGGATGGAATTACCTTGATCATTTCTTACCTGGAGTTTGGCTAGGCCCGATAAAACAGGACTTTTCCAAGGTACGGCTCTGGTTTACAGGTACCCCATATGGGCAAGTGGATTTGGTGCCAATAGAAGCTCCTTCTTCTGCTCTATCATGTTATGAGCTCTTAATACTACCAGGGTACAACTGTATGACAGATAAAATATATAAGAATCTGCGGGAGTATGTTCATTCAGGAGGAACCCTATTATGTAGCGTAGCTCAGTTACTTAAAGTCCCCATCCACGATGAAGAGCTTCAGCCCAAATCAGAGCTCTTAATTAATGGGGGAGACCTAGAAGAGTTCTTAGGCATTCACATACTAAACGGAGCATTTGGCCTTAATGAGGTGGAACTAGAATGGGCTGAAGAAGAGAGAAAGGTATTCTCATTTGGCCAAGAAGTCAGAAACGCACAAGTGCAGATCACAGGTGAAGTAAAGGTACTATCACGTAATAAGGAATCTAAAGAACCACTCCTTATTGAGAGAAGATATGGTGCGGGCCATGTTTATTTGCTAACAACATGGGATTATCCTGGCCATCCTGGATTAAATGAATTCATGCGCTATATACTCAGTAAAATGGCGGAGATGTATCGAGGGAGTGTTAACATAATAGATCCTAGTCAGGAGATAAATTATGTACATTATTCCTCTGATGATGGTATGAACACAGTATACCTTGTTAATACAGATTGGACCTCTGAAGGAAATGTAAAGAGATGTATCCTAGAGATTAATGATAAACTCCTACCTGTGCAGGTAAGGGAATCCACTATAAAGGTCATATACTTCTTCAATGACCTAGTTATACAACCGTGTGGAAGAGATGTATCAGTGCGAAATATAAGTTCAAGGGCTGATGGGGCTCTAGAAGTCCAGTTATATGGAATAGGATGCCAACGATTGGAGTTCATATCACTCTGTGGCAGCGCTCCTGTTCTTACAGGAACAAATATTAAAAGACTCACTGTTAAGGGAAGTAAGTCTGAGTTAGAATGCGATTTTACAGGATGCTCTTCTGTGACAATCACTGTTAGATTCCATCCTGAAGAGAGGTGATTTTATGAGTTCGTCTTTCTTAAAGATAGGGGCTTTAGTAGCTTTTGTGGTACTTCTCGTCGCTCTTAAAGTAGTAGTAACTTATTCTAGTGATAAAGTTACTATCACAGAGAATGTGCTTTGCAGTGAATTCCTAGGATTTGGAACTGAGTTCAACCCATTTATTCACACTTATACTAATGAAGCGTTCGTTCAAGAGGCTGATATGGAAACTCTTGAAAGCCTAGTTGAAGAATTGCGGCCACAACTTGTCAGGATCTTCATCTACCTAAATTGGTGGAGAAATGGCGAAAAGGATATGTTAAGTTCCCTAGAACGTACTCTTCAATTGGCTAAGCAGGTAGGAGCAGATGTACATTTAACTGTCTCAGGTGGATGGAGCGCTCCCCTTTATGTAGAATCCTCATGGGGAACCACTGCTTTAGAGACAGCTATAGCACTACATTCACTGGTTACTGAGAAGGGGTTCACAAATATTAAGTACATTAATATAGGGAATGAACCAAATACCACTCAACAAGGGCCAGAGGCCCATGTTGGTCTACATTTAGCCCTTGATAAAGCTCTGCGGAATTTCGGGTTAAGGGAACAGATTAAGATAATGGCTGGCGATATAACAGCAGCAGGACGAGATGCCTGGTTACCCTATTTAGGCGAAAACCTCGGTAATGTACTAGACTCATACTCTGTACATATATATTGGAACTACTGGGATTCTACAAAGGATTATATCCCTAAATTGTCAGGTATAAGAGATATTATATCACCATCTGCACGCAAGCCAGTATTGGTCATGGAGTTTGGTAATCGAGGTAAAAGAGGACCGGATTCCAGTGGAGATCCTGGGATTGATCTTGAAGAAGTACACATGAGCGATAGCCCTATTGCTGCCTTTGAACTTAGCATGTTTATGCTCCAAGCATTAAAACATGGTATGTCTGGGATGAGCAAATGGGAAGCATGGGATGGCTATTACAAAGATATGAAGAGATTTATACATCATGGATTAGTCGGTATCTCTGATGGCCAATGGAAGCCAAAGCCTTCTTATGAGCTTTACATGTTATTTACCCGTAGTACGCGAAGGGGGTGGGAAGTAAGGGACGTCGCTACAAAAAACTCTAATATCACTTCAGTTGCAATGAATGGAGATGATGAATGTACTATCTTCTTACGTAATGAGAGTGGAAAGATGGGAAAGGTAACTGTTGAAGGGTTACCCGAAAATTCAACTATGCATTCATATTCATTCACTCTAATTCCATCTTCTGCACCTGGTATTAAAAGCACTTGGAGAGGTGGATTAAAAGAGGGTAAAGAGGTAGGAGCGACAGATGCTCGCGGACGTATTACCATTGAAATACCCGGTCAGACTTTGTTGGTATTAACTACTCTCAATATAGCAGAGGAATAGTAACTAATATGAGGAGGGATTATAATGCAAGAGCTTGATAAAAATAGGGGAAATTTAAATGAAGAAGAAACTAATAGGCCAGTACCGGTTTCACCGATAGCTATAATAATAGCGTTAATCCTTGTTGTGGGTTTAGCCTTTGTCGGAGTCTATAGTGGGTTGACAGAAGAACGGCCGGGCATAACACTTAGTAACATCCCGTCAAGTGCAGGTATAGCCGTTCTCCTCATACTTTTAATACTCAATACAGCATTAGGTGGAGTCATTAAACGCAAGTTTAAAAATACTCAAATAGTTGCAATTTATTGGTTGGTAACTGTAGGCGGACTTCTTATGAGCATTGGCTTTTTATACTTTAATATGTTTAACTTGATGGGTTATCAACGTGTAGTATACTTTGAACAGACGAAACGTTATGCGCCTTTTCTTGACGCATTTTCCGATCTTATACTGCCAAAGGATTTCCAAGGCTCTTTTGACTTCTGGTTAGGAGGCGCAACCAGCGTTCCATGGGGGATATGGATAAAACCCATTATCATGTGGGTACTCTTCTTTACAGCTAGTATGATCTTTTTAGCATGTATGTCTAGCTTTGTCTATTATCGCTGGACTACAGTGGAGAGATTAACATTTCCTCTTGCTATGCCTATTTATGAGATGTTAAAAGAGGTCCCTGAATCCAAACGAGCTCAGGAGTCTTTTTGGCATAACAAGATGGCCTTAGCAGGTATCCTTATAGGAGCCTTGATAATACAGGCGCCATCAATAATCAAACATTACTTCCCGGGATTCCCTATATTATTTAGCTATAGGGTTGATGTTCGTCCATTTGTTACGAATCTTCCCAAAAATATAAGGGAATCCCTACTTACAGTTTGGCCGCCACTTCCTGATAGGGCTTATCTTATATTTAACCCACTTATAATATCCGTTGCCTTTCTAGTTGCTAAAGATATATCCTTTAGCATTTGGGTATGTGCTATCCTTCTCTTTACAATAAGAACCATAGTGCTATCTATTTGGGGCCCTGGATCTGCTGGAGCTACTGGAATGTTAGATGGATATATGATACAGGGAGGGGCTTTCCTAGGTCTCGCTATATGGCTCTTCTACTCTATAAGGTCAGAGTTTACTACTGCCTTCAAGAACATTGAAAGCAAAGATACAGAGAAGACATTCATGTCTCCTAGAACAGCTATTATATTAGGCGCGGTTATGCTTCTCTTCATGTTCATTTATGCTGCAGCACTGCTCCATATAAACATCTTTATCTTCCTCTTTTTTATCGTACTTACAGTAAGTATAGGTATTGGATGGGCAAGGGTTCGTGCTGAAGCAGGAATTCCTTCTACTGGTACATTAGGGCCATTCGGTCAATACTATGAGTACCTAGTTATGGAGAGGCTATTAGGGAAACCAGGTATTGGTGATACTAGCTTAGCAGGACTTCACTTTATGAGCCCCTTTTCTTATGGCGGCTTCCTATACTTACCAGGTATCTTTATAGAGGGAGCTAAAACAGCTGATTCCCTAAGATTGCAGAAGAAGAGTTTAATTCGAGCTATGATTCTAATAGGAGTAGTGGCTATGGCTGTAGGGTATGTAGTGGCTCTGCCAGGGGTATATAACAAAGGTGCTTATAATATCACAGGGTTCAGAGCCAAACAGTTAAGCTCATGGTTTACAGCTGCATTTGAAACTTATGGAGCAAGCGCTATGAAATCGCCTCAGCCATGGAGGATCATTTTCTTGCTAATTGGAGGCGGAGGAGTCTTGCTCTTAATGTATCTCAGGAGCCTCTTTGTTTGGTGGCCAATTAGCCCAATAGGATTCCTATTTATGTGGAGTGAGACATTCCCATCATATTTCCCATCTTTCTTCCTGGCATGGCTTATAAAGTCTCTTGTTATGCGATGGGGAGGGGTAGGCGGATTAAAGAGTGTCACCACCTTCTTCCTTGGTCTATTTGTTGGGCAGGTAGGAATGGAGGCTTTAGGTGGTATCATTGGATTAGTCTTAGGATTCTAAAGAAATGTTCTTACATAGAAGTGCTCACCCTTCCTAATTAGAAAGGGTGAGCACTATATACAAAAGGATGGGAATAATGCTAAGGTTAACTAATGGACTGGTAGTTACAGAGGAAGAAGCCTTTTACGGATACGTTGATATCCACACACATGGGGCAGGAGGTTATGACAACCTCGTTTCTAGGGACTTTAAGATCAAGTACACCTGGTAAAATCAGAGACTCTTTACAAGCTATTACGGACTTTATTAAAAGGCTTAATAAGTGATGGCATATACAAAAGATACGATGGGCGCCAGATAATAGTATCAGATGGAAAGGCAATGTTATACGGGGATAGCTCAGGTAACCTTGCAGGGAGTGTACAAGGTATAAATGATGGAGCTAGTAGGTGTACCACTAGTTGAAGCAATAAACATGGCATCTATAAATCCTGCTCGTCGTATAGGTAAAGACGCTGATATAGTAATATTTGAGAAAGATTTCTCAGTTTGCAAGACCTTTATTAGGGGAAAGAAGTTTATTCAGTATAGATATAGTGGAAGGATGATATAGATATGCCTTTTAGGACATCTAGTAAATCTATAGGTGTATTGCCTTTATTCAACCCCGAAGAGGGTAAAAGTATAAAGGAACCCCTTGGAATTGGCTCTGGTTATTGGGTAGGAGCACCTAGTGTGGTCTATGATTATGAAAAAGCCAAATTCTATCTTTATTATAGAATAAGGGTTCCTAGGCCAGGCCGTGGAGTAGAATGCCGTATCTCAGAGAGTGAAGACGGCATACATTTTACCGATATTTGGCAGGCAAAGAAAGAAGATTTCCCAACAGATTCTATGGAAAGAGCTAGCCTTATAAAAGGATTAGATGGAAGATATAAGTTATATATCAGCTATGTTGATCCAGCTGATAACAAGTGGCGTACAGATCTTACTGAAGCAGATTCTCCAGGGGAGTTCCATCTTTCCTCTCGTAAAAAGATATTTACAGCCTCGGATATCTCTGCTGAAGGGGTAAAGGACCCATACGTGGTGATAATTGGGGGAATCTATTATATGTTTCTGAGCTATGTGCCTACACCATTAGAGTTAGACGAGGATATGAAGGAGAAGATGCATAAGACAGCAGATGTCTATAACACAGGGTTAGCCAAGTCAAAGGCAGCCCTTGCTATTAGCAAGGACGGGCTTAACTACACATGGATGGGAGATGTTATGACACCTAGCTTATTAGGGTGGGAGAGTTATACCGCGAGGATCTGTTCAATAGGGTATCTTCCCCCAGTCTTTACAGTCTTCTATGATGGGTGTAGGGGTGTCTCAGAGAACTATGAGGAGCGCACAGGCATTGCCCTTTCATGGGACTTAAAGAGTTTCCAGAACCTCACAAAGGATGGACCAGCTCTAATGAGTCCTAATGGACAGGGTTCACTCAGATACATGGATTTAGTTCAATTTAAGGATGAAATCTTTTATTACTATGAGTATACCAGAGAGGACGGATCTCATGAATTGAGACTAAATAGAGTTCGGTATCGATGATTCTTCCAGAGCATAGCTCCATTAAAAAGGAGGAAAAAGCTATGAAATGGACTTCTTTAAAAGCAGGGATATTATTCACTTTTATATGTATTCTCATAATCTTAAAGATAACCGTGAATCCATCTACAAAAAGAGTAAGTATAACAAAGGACCTTATAGTCTCTGATTTTCAAGGATTTGGAAGTGAATTTAACCCTTTTATATACGCACCAAGTAATAAAGAATTCACAAAGGTAGCCGGTACTCAGGTACTTGAGGATTTAGTTGAAAAGTTACGCCCACAAATTGTCAGGCTCTTTATTTATCTTGATTGGTGGAGGAATCATGATACAGAGCATTTAAACTCTTTAGAACGTACCCTTGAACTTACTAAGCGAGTGGGTGCAGATGTCCATCTTACCGTAGCAGGGGGATGGAATTCTCCCCTTTATGAAGAAGCCGCATGGCAGATAACTGCTATAGAAACAGCTGTAGCATTAGAGTCATTAATTGTTCAAAAGGAGTTCACAAATATTAAATATATAAATATAGGGAATGAACCAAATCGCACTCAACAAAGACCAGAGACTCACGTCAGTCTCCATTTAGCCCTTGATAAGGCTCTGCGGGATTTTGGATTAAGAGAAAAGGTCAATATAATGGCAGGGGATATAACAGCAGAGGGACGGGAGACCTGGTTGCCATATATAACAGAAAAATTTGGTCACGTCTTGGACTCCTATTCCATCCATTTATATTGGCAATACACAGATAAGCAAGACTATATAAAGAAATTATCAGGGCTTAGAAATATATTAGCCAAGGCGCCAGCCTCAGCACAAAAACCCATGTTAATAATGGAATACGGTAATCGCGGAAGAATGGAACCAGGTATGTCCGCAGGTCCGGAGACGGGTTTTGATTTAGAAGGGGTTCATATTACTGAGAGCCCCATTGCTGCTCTTGATCTAGCTGGCTTTATGATTAGAGCATTAAAGCATGGGATCGCAGGAATGAGTAAATGGGAGATGTGGGATGGTCATTACACATCAACAGATCCAAATGGACTTATACATTACGGTCTTATAGGGATAATAGACGGCCAATGGCAGCCTAAACCCGCTTATTATATCTATTCTCTCTTTACACGCACTACAAGAAAAGGATGGGAGGTAAGAGATGTCACTACGTCCCGCAATTCAGATCTTATTGCCGTTGCCATGCATGGAGATGATGAATGGACAGTCTTTATACTCAATGAAGGCTCTAAGAGAGAAAAGGTGACAGTTCAAGGGTTGCCAAAGACTCTGGATATGAGAGAATACTCATTTTCCTTAATTTCACCTAATAGGGCAGGAGAACAGAGCACCTGGCGATGGGGTGAAGATTCACCCTTCACCTATGAGATCCCACCTCGGACATTAACTGTCTTAACTAGCCTTGAGATAGAAAACTTTTAAGTAGGAGGAAATACTATGACAGATGCAAAATTAAGAGACTTTAGAAGATGGGATATATCATATAAACCCAATTTAGGAGCTCTTACACCAAAGGTAGTACAAGTCTCTGATGATGGAAAAAGCATAGAGGTAGAGGGAACCTTCTCTTCTGATGAAGGAAGGGATTTTATCAGATTCTCAAGGTCAGAGAACGTTATAAGGCCTGAAAGGATAAGATTTAACGGGCATATAGAGGGACTAACCTATGAGAAGATGCATGTAGATATGAGACTAACCTGTAATATAGGGAAAGGAAGGTTTATGGCTTTCCCAGCCAAGATAGTTTTCTCAGAGGATGGTACCTTTACCGCTGAAGCAGATATGTTTAAACCATATAGAGTTAATAATTCACTTTGGTTCTATACACGTAAGGATGTGGATCAAATAGCCTTTGATCTTCGTTTCCCAGAGGCCAGTGGTCCATTTAAGCTAGCTATATCAGAACTTCAAGTAATACCTGCACTATCTGATTTAAGGGATTATGTGCCTAAGAAGATATCAATAGGCTCAGTCTCAGTCCCCAAAGTAATTATTGGAGTACATAATTCAGCAGATTATTATAACCTATTTCAGGTGGCACGTGAGGTTATTCCAAATGCTCATATATCTATCCATAAATTTCGAGCATTAAACCTCCCACTAGATAACTGGCCACGCCATCTAAAAGGACGAGACTTAGTAATACTAGGAGATGTTGATACCTTTGTACTTGATGATAGCGAGTTAAAAGAATTAGCCGACTTTGTCTCAAGCGGCGGGAAACTAGTCTTTATAGCGGGTTCCATGAGCTTATCTCAGGGCCGAGACCCTCGTGGACTCTTAGAAGAGATCCTCCCTGTAGAAGTAGTTGATGATTCATGGATACGCAGCCAAGGTCCTATACTAGAAGGAGAACACCTGCTAATAGGTAAAGGACTAGACTTATCTAGATTTAACGGAGTAGGCTCTTTACAGAATCTAAAACCTAAAGCTAATAGCCAGGTGTGTTTAAGGACCCAAGAAGGACTTCCAGTATGTATAGTAGGTGAGTATGGTGATGGTAAAGTCGCTCTACTCAATGCATACCCTGAGATAAATGAAGACTTTGGTAAGAGATTCTTCTGGTCAGATGAGTACCACGATCTTATGAAACAGATGATTGAATGGATCATTGGCAAGAGAGAAGAATCAGCAATAGCCCGATTAGCCTTAGATGAGCCCAAAGTAAAGCTAAGAGCAGCTAAAGGGGAGATAGACTGCAGGGCACATATCCTAATAGATAACATGTCCTTTATAAAGGAAGGTAAAGGGGCTACAGTGACCTTTGACCTTATCCCTGAAGGTATGAAGGACGAGGTCCATGATGTAAAGGTCGATATAAACGTTGGAAGTGAGAAGAGAACCCTTACCTTCCAATACTATCCTTACGATTGGAAACCCGAGATCTCTTTACCATATTCAAAGCGAACCTATGCATACAGGTTCAAGGTAGATCTTGAAGTTAAAGTCCCAGATATGCCTAGAGCATTAGCTGATAATATTAAAGTAGTAGGAAAGGTCTATGAGAACCACGGAACCCTTGTATTAGATGAGTTACCCTTTAAAAAGGCTGAAGATAAATGGGAGCACACTTGGGATGTACCAGACCTTGCAGAGGGTGAATACATACTAAAGGTATACCTGGAGGATGTCTCTGGAAATGTACTTGGTCAGGGGTCAGAGGGCATAGCTATAGTCCCTGAGGAGCGAGAGGGTCCCCCGTTCCCTATTACTTCTATGATGGCTGTCAGGGGTGAAGGGCATGAGCACGGGCCTTTAAAGTTAAAAGATGTAGTATGGGATCTCTATTCACATGGTGTAAATACACTCTTTATGCCAAATATTCAAGAATTACATATGCTATCAGGGCTTGAAAATGTACTAAAAGAACCCCACTGTCTAAAGGCGCGACACATGGCTTATGCTGAGATGTATGGACAGCTATTGGGCATGGGAATAATGCAGCGCGCTGCATACTTTGGAGTTCTTACAAGGAAGGCCCCGGAATTTGATATCTTTGCTGAAGATGCTCTCTCAAAAGCCCAGGACCTAGCTGATTCATTTATAGATTATGTTGACCTAATGCCTAGAGCATGGTCAGTTAAGGTCATTGATGAGCTAAGCGTCAAGAAAGACCAGATAGGAGATGGTCCTGCCACTGAGGCACGGATGAGAGAGAAGTTTCAGTTAACACCAGAGAGGTTTATCCCACCCTTCCAGGCTCAAGGCATGGAACGGTATAGAATAATGAAGTTCATGTCTGACTATATAACCCGTGTATTTGAATTGACGAAATCGGCTATCACTTCTCGAGGAGCCAAGTGGCACCCTGTGACAACCTTTATGGAACCAGGCTTTGGAAGTGAATGTTTACCTGGGTTTGAAGATGGAATGGGTAGATATGAAGATGTCTTTGCATGGTCAAAGGATATGGATCTCTTGGACTTTGATATTTATCCGTACTTTTATCCTGAATCCCATAAACGAAGATTCGCTAAGGTCCACTATGGATTTGGGTTTATGAGAGCAGTATGCGGATACTATGACAAACCCATAGGTTTCTTTGTAGAAATTGATGATAGAAATTATCCTATACGTGTAAATCCTGTAGAGGCTACAGGTGAAGTGGCTTATACAGCTGTTGGCCAGGGTGCTGATTTCCTAGGAACGTATCTTTATAGGGTCTTCTCTACCCTAGGTGGTGTAGTAAGGCCAGAAAGATGGGAACTTGCAGGAAAGGCATTTAAGGAGATAGGAGAAGCTGGAAGTCTAATAGCATGGTGTAAGAAACGCCCATCACAGGTGGGACTCTATTTCCCTGTTGTAAATTGGATGCTACAAGGTGGTCGTTACTATCCAACCTTTGCATATGAGCTCTTTGAACGCTCCTTTGGTAACTGCGATCTGATCCACGAAGAGATCGTACAGCGTCAAGGATTTGGAGATAAAAAGGTTATAGTACTTACAGATGTAAAAATACTTCCTAGAGATGCAGAAGCTCTTATCCTAGAGTTCATAAAAGAAGGTGGAATTTTAATAATCGATAGGGTACCAGATACCTCTCTAGAAGGTGAGCCCTTGACCTACTTAAAGGAGATAATAGAGGCTGTTCCTTATAGAGCTGAAGGATTATGGGACCCACAAGAGATCCCATATGGAGATGGGGTTATCATCAAATTACCTACTAATAATTTAGATAGCACCTATAGAAATGCTGTAGAGAATGGAGAGGTCCAATTAAGGGATAGTATTGAGAAATGGGCACACACGACCTTAATAAGCAAAGGCATATACCCTTGTGCCAAGAGCGATGATCCAAATGTGGAAGCTAACCTAAAAGATGGCGATGGAATCTCTCTATTAGTACTGGTAAACCATAACCCAGAAGCAAAAGATGTTAACGTCGTATTCCATGACCTAGGGTTCGTACCTCTCTATGCTGCTAATGCTGTGACAGGTGAAGAGATACCCTTAGGCAAAGATGGCACCTTATCAACTAACGTGGATGGTCTATGGGGTAAGCTCGTTGCTCTCTTCCCACATAAGCCCCATGACCTCGATGTTAAGGCTAGTTTCTCAGATGAAGAATTGCTCATAGAAATTCTTACTGAGCCTGAGATAGCTTTACCTGTAATAGTAGATGTGATAGAACCTTCAGGCAGAAGATCAGTTCGTTATTCTAAGGAGCTTATGGTAAAAGGCAGTCAGGTTATTTGTAAAGCACTGGCATTGAATGAGAAAAAAGGTCTATGGAAGGTTCAAGTTAGATGCCCTATCATTAAGTGGGCTAAGCAAGTTCTGTTAGAAAGATGACTTTAGTTAGGGGGAGAGTCTGATGAGGAGATATATTGGGCTAATAACCCTACTTATATTCATTGGGGCTCTAGTAGGTCTTAGGATCTGGTCTACAAGAACACGAGGGGAGTTAGAGTACTTTAGTTCCTGGGATATATCATACGGTTCTAATGTAAAGGGTTCCAAACCTCAGGCCTTTGGTATTCCAAGGAATAAGGATGGAGCAAGGGTACGTGGAAACTTTAAATCTAGTACAGGAGAGGACCTTGTGGTTTTTACAAAGCCTGGTTCCTATCCAAGACCTAAAGAGGTAATAATTAAAGGGGATATAAAAGGAGTAAAGTATGAGGAGATAAATGCTTCAGTTAAGTTAAGTGATGTAGAAGGCCAGAAAACTTTGACGTTCTCAGCTGATATAAGTATCCTAAGAGATGGTAGCTTTATAGCTAAGGCAGATATGCTTAAACCAGATAGGATCAATAATATACTGTGGTTCTGTATAAGCACGCATGTAAGTAAGGTAGCCTTTGAACTCCGTTTCGTAGGAGCTAATGGTCCCTTTGATCTTACTATATCACAATGCGAAATAGTCCCTGCGTTACCAGACTTAACAGGTTATGTACCTAAAAAGATACAGATATTATCAAAGACCAACCCTAGGGTTATAATAGGGGTTCATAATTCTGCTGATTATTATGATCTATCAGAAGCTGTTAGCCAGGTTAGCCCAAATGCTGATATGTCTATACATAAATTCAGAGCGCTCAATCTCCCCCTTGACAATTGGCCGCAAGACCTAAATGATTGTGATCTAGTCATTCTAGGAGATGTTGATACATTTGTCTTCACAGATGAAGAATTAAAGAGATTAGGGGACTTTGTTTTCAGTGGTGGGAACTTAATCATCGTTGCAGGCTCTATAAGCGTCTCTCAGAGTAGGGACCCACGGGGTCTCTTTAATAAGATCATCCCTGTAGAGGTTATAGATGATTCGTGGATACGCAGTACAGGCCCGATACTAGCAGGAGAACACCTGTTAATAGGGAAGGGACTAGACTTATCTAGATTCAACGGAGTTGGATCTTTACAGAACCTTAAACCTAAAGCTAATAGCCAGGTGTGTTTAAGGAGCCAGGAAGGGCCTCCAGTATGTATAGTAGGCGAGTATGGTGATGGTAAAGTCGTTCTACTCAATGGATACCCTGAGTTAGATGAAGACTTTGGTAAAAGGTTCTTCTGGTCAGATGAATACCACGATCTTATGAAACAGATAGTTGAGTGGACCCTTGGCAAGAGAGAAGAATCTTCTATAGCCCAATTGGTCTTAGATGAGCCTAAAGTAGAACTAAGATCAGCTAAAGGAGAAATAGATTGCAGAGCACATATCCTAATAGATGACATTGACTTTATAAAGGAAGGTAAAGGGGCTACAGTGGCCTTTGATCTTATCCCTGAAGGTATGAAGGATGAAGTCCATGATGTGAAGGTAGATATAAGTGTTGGGAGTGAGAAGAGAACCCTTACCTTTCAGTATTATCCTTATGATTGGAAACCTGAGATCCTCTTGCCATATTCAAAACGTACCTTTGCATACGGGTTTAAAGTAGATCTTGGGGTTAAAGTTCCAGATATGCCTGGAGCATTAGCTGATAATATTAAAGTAGTAGGAAATATCTACGAGAACGATGGAACCCTTATACTAGATGAGTTGCCCTTTAAGAGGTCTGAAGATAGATGGGAGTATACCTGGGATGTACCAGACCTTGCAGAAGGTGAATACGCACTAAAGGTATACCTAAAAGATGCCTCTGGAAATATACTTGGCCAGGTTTCAGAGGGTATAGCTATAGTCCCTGAGGATCGAGAGGGTCCCCCGTTCCCTATTACTTCTATGATGGCGATCATAGGTGAAGGACAAAAGCATGGACCTCCAAAGATCGAGAAAGTAGTATGGGATCTCTATTCTCATGGGATAAATACTCTCTTTATGCCGAATATAAAGGCAACGCATATGCTAGCAGGACCAGATAATGTGTTAGAGAATCCATATGGTTTAAAAGCCCGGCATTTAGCTTTCTCTGAGATGTATGGTCAACTTCTAGGCATGGGAGTACTGCAAAGGGATGCATACGTTGGGGTTCTCACAAGAAGCGCACCTGACTTTGATATATTTGCTGAAGATGCGTTAGCTAAAACACGGGAATTAGTAGATCCGTTCATTGATTACGTAGAATTAATACCTAGAGCATGGGGCCTTAAAGTCATTGACGAACTTAGTGTACAATATAGACAGATCCGCCTTGGCTCAGCAACTGAAGAGGTGATGAGAAAAGAGTTCAACTTGACACCTTCTCAGTTCGTCCCATCGTCTCAGGTTACTGGAATAGGACGATTAAAGGTAATGAAGTTCCTGTCATATTATGTATCCCGACTCTTTGAGCTGACTAAACTCGCATTCCAGTCCAGAGAGGTAAAATGGAATACTGTTACGACTTTTATGGAACCAGGATTTGGGAGCGAAACTGCAACAGGAAGATACGAGGATGTTTTAGCATGGTCCGAGGATGTGGATATAATTGATTTTGATATTTATCCATACTTTTATCCTGAATCCCAAAAGCGTAGATTTGCTAAGGTACATTATGGGTTTGGTTTTATGAGAGCAGTAGGAAAGTACTATGATAAACCCATGGGATTTTTTGTGGAGCTAGATGATAGGAATTACCCTATTCGTATAAATCCAGTAGAGGCTACAGCTGAGATTGCTTATACAGCTGTTGGTCAAGGCGCAGATTACCTAGGGACATATATTTATAGGGTCTTTGCTACCTTAGGTGGAGCTGCAAGGCCCGAGAGATGGGATAAAGCAGGGCAGGCCTTTAGGGAGATAGGCGAAGCAGGAACCCTAATAGCATGGACACAGAGACGGCCTTCAAAGATCGGGCTCTATTTTCCAGTTACAGACTGGATGCTGCGGGGTAAGAAATACTATCCTACATTTGCCTATGAACTCTTCCAAAGGTCTTTTGGAGATTGCGATTTAGTACATGAAGAGATCGCTCAGGACCAGGGATTCGGAGATATTAATGCCCTTATCCTCTCAGATGTAAAAGTCCTTCCAATAGATATTGAAGAGCGTATCATAGAGTTCGTAAGGGAAGGGGGTATTCTAATAATTGATAGGATACCGGCGGTTTCGCCAGAAGGTAAAAGACTAACCCGTTTGAAGGATATGCTAGAGCCCCTTAATAATAGGGATTGGGTGGCCAAAGGATTTCCATATGGCGATGGCTTTATATTCAGACCTCCCACGGATAATCTAGATGGAACTTATCGAAATGCTGTTGAGAACGATGACATTGAATTGAGAGATAAAATAGAGTTATGGGCACTTGAGATCTTAGAGAGCAGGAGTATATATCCTACTATTAAGAGCGATGATTTAGATGTAGAGGCTAACTTAAAAGATGGGGATGGAGTATCCCTACTGGTATTGGTGAATCATAATCCAGAGACAAAGAACGTGAAGATAGAACTAGATGACCTTAAGTTCCAACCTCTTTATGCTGCAAACGCTGTGACAGGTGAAGAGATACCCTTTGAGAAAGATGGTACCTTATTAGCTAAAGTCAATGGTCGATGGGGTGAACTTATCGCCCTATTCCCACATAAACCTCAGGAACCTAGCGTAGATGCTAAGTTCTCAGATGGATACTTGGTCATAGAGATTCACGGTGACCCTGACGTGGCTTTACCTATAATATTAGATGTTATAGATCCTTCAGGTAAGAGAAACATTCGTTACTCCAGGGAACTTATATTAAAAGGCAATGAGATTATTCGCACTAAATTACCGATAAATGAGAGAGAGGGCACATGGCGGATTCAGGCACGCTCTCCTGTTATAAAGTGGACCAGCGGAGGATCACTGGAGCTTTTTTAGGAGGATGATTTAATTGAGTTATATAGAAGAATCACTCAATGGTAAGTGGAAGTTTACCAAGGTATGTGAGGATGAGAAACCTCATTGGCTGCCAGGTATTGTCCCTGGTCACGTTCATCTAGATTTAATGCAGGAGGGGATAATACCAGATCCCTTTGAGCGCTGTTATGAGAAGGGCGTAAGCTGGGTAGATGAGAGCCAGTGGGCTTACGAAAGGCATTTTGATATAAATGAATTTCAAATCCAGGAGGCTAAACATATCCTACGCTTTGAGGGTTTAGACACAGTAGCAGATATATTCTTAAATAGTAAACACATAGCTAGTACAGATAATATGTTCATGGTATATGAATTTGATGTGACAGACTTGGTAAGGCCAAGCGGGAACGTAATTAGAGTGGAATTCGCTCCTGCTGACCAAGTTGGAGAGAGTAGAAAATTAAAGTATATTCAAGAGACTAATGAAAACCTAGGCTATAATAGAAGTTTTATAAGAAAGGCTCAGTATATGTTTGGATGGGATTGGGGTCCCACCCTTATAAGCTGTGGGATCTGGCGTGATGTGAAATTAATATCTTACTCATCCACACGTATACTTGATTGGGATTACGAATCTATCTTTAATGATAATAGAAGTTGTTCTGTGAAGATAGGCATTGATCTAGAAGTATTAAAGCCTATGGGAGGAAAGGTTGAAGTAGAACTCTCCTCCCCTAAGGGAGATATAGTTAAAGCCCATAAGGACACAACGCTTTCAGCCGGTAGTAATAGGATAGAACTCCAAGTCCAAATAGAGGAGCCATCCCTTTGGTGGCCTAATGGAGTAGGACCTCAGAACCTATATGATCTAAGTATATCCGTAACAGATGAATATGGTACTGAGGTTAGTACAGGTGGGAAGATAGGGCTACGTGAGGTGAAATTGAAGACAAAGGATGATGAAGGTGGGGAATGCTTTGTCTTTGAGATTAATGGAAGGCCTATCTTCTGTAAAGGTGCTAATTGGATACCAGCAGACTTCTTTTCTGCAAGGGTCACCAGGGAAAAGTATGAAGAACTTCTTCAGATGGCAAAGGACGCTAATATGAATATGATAAGGATCTGGGGCGGAGGAATATATGAGAGCCCAGATTTTTATGAGACCTGTGATAGGTTAGGGTTAATGGTTTGGCAGGACTTTATGTATGCATGCGCATATTATCCAGATACAGGAGAATATGCAGAGGCCACCCGTGAAGAGGGAAGGCAGGTTGTCAAGAGATTAAAGAAGTATCCTTGTATAGTCCTTTGGTGTGGGAATAATGAGAATTACATGATGCATGTAGGGCGGTGGAGCTCTACACCTCCCTCTAGACATGTAGGTGAAAGGATCTATGAACAGATAATACCTGAGGTAATTAGAGAACTAGATCCTACGCGACCTTACTGGCCTTCTAGCCCATATGGTGGAGATGAACCAAATGGTGAGTTAAGTGGTGATAGGCATAATTGGAGGGTATGGCATAGAAGCGGGGATTGGAGACTCTATAACGAGGATACCGGTAAATTCTTAAGTGAATTTGGGTATCTTGCACCCCCTGCCCTTGAAACACTTCAAAGGTTCATACCCCTTGAAGAGCTGTACATAGATTCAAGGGTCCTTTGGTGGCATAATAAGTCTGGAAAGACTCCTGAGACATTCCTCTCATATATAGAGGGGTTCTTTCCAAAGATCGCGGATGTAGATGATTTAATCTATTACGGACAGATCAATCAACTTGAAGCTCTAAGATGCGGCATAGGTCACTGGCGGAGACTCAAATTCCACTGCGGTGGGACATTATTCTGGCAATTAAATGATTGTTGGCCTGTCTTGAGTTGGTCAGTAATAGACTGTGATTTGCGACCTAAAGCAGGATATTATGGTGTAAAAGATCTTTACTCTGATATACTCATACATTTTGAGGAAATAGGTGATGGAAAAGTAGGCATCTGGGTTATAAACGATGCGGACCTTCCTCTTAAGGGTATATTAAACCTTGAAATCATCGATTTTTATGGCGAGGTCTTATGGAAGAGCGATCAGGAGATAAATGTTCCTCCAGACTCTTCATCTCAAGTGGCTACTTTGAGTCAGCAGGATATGGATTCTCAAAGGAGCTTATTACTAGGTAGGTTAAAGGGTATAACACAGAATGTATTCTTCTTTGTAAAACCTGATGAATTAGACTTGCCAAGACCAGAGCTTATGTTCCAGATAATTAAGAGAGGAGAGAAAGTATCCTTAGAGGTAGAAGCTAAAACCTTTGCTCCGTGGATATATCTATCCCTTCCAAATGGTATCTTCTCTGATAATTTCTTTACATTATTGCCTGGTCAGCGCAAGACTATAGAGATCCATGGGGGTAAAGACCTGAGCTTAGGCTATGCTAGAGTTGGCAGGTATAAAGTTAAATGGGTTAATGACTCTTTATAAGGGGGGATCTCATATGGACAAGTGGCATGGAAATTGGATATGGCAAAAGAACTCTGATAAATATAATTCATATATCTTAGCACGCAAGTCATTTGTAATTCCAGAGTCGGAACTATCTTATGGGGAGCTAAGGATAAGTGCAGATAGTCGTTATGTCCTTTATTTAAATGGGGAACGTTTAGGTCAAGGTCCTTCACGGTCCTGGCCTTGGAAACAAGAGTATGACCTATATGAAGTGAGTCATAGACTTCGCCCTGGTGAGAATGTAATAGCTGTTCTCGTTAACCATTTTGGGATCTCCACCTTTCAATATATATTAGGCCCAGGGGGTCTCTTAGTTCAATTGGATTGGGAAGCAGGAGATGGAACGAAGGGAAGAGTAGTTACCGATGATACATGGCGTATAAAAGAGGATCCTGCATATGACAGATTGACTCCACGTATCAGTTGTCAGCAGGCATATGCTGAAGTTTACGATGCACGTAAGGCTTTTAAAGGCTGGACTTGCGTGGGTTTTGATGATAGCGATTGGGATCTTGCTGGGGTTAGCACCGGGCCATGGGTAGAACTTGTAGAACGTTCAATACCTTTTTTAACAGAAGAACCAGTCTATCCTGAACGGGTAATTGAGACGCATGTAGTACATCCCTTTAATTATCTGTGGAGCATAGATCTTAGAGAGGCCTTTTGCCCTCATGATCGCACTGCTAATCCCTTTGACATACAAGGCCTTTTAGTTGGGGTTATAGAATCTGACCAGGATGTTGAGGGTAAGATATGGCGTTCTGCTCAACGGCCAGCTCCCTTCTACTTAAATGGCCGGGAGCTTCACTTCGATAAACGAGAATTAGGGGCTATTGGAGAGTATGCATGTGTAAAGTTTAAGGCAGGGAAGAATCTTTTAGTAGTCGATGTCTCTGGTAGATGGCATTATCCCACAGTATCTGTAGGCTTTGAAAATAATATATCTCTTAATGTGGTCACATTCACCAGCGATAAAAAGGAAGAAAGGACCCTTATCTGTAAATCCAGTTGTTTTGAAGATCTAGAAGAGTGGCGTCACTATATGAAGGTTCTACCACCGCAATCTAGAAAGAGTATAGATGTAGGGGCTTTAACAGCTACAGCTCAGGCTATTCCTGACGTTTATCCTTCTATTATTAATGTAAATAATATGGTATTTCCTAATGAGGATGTGACTATAATTAGACCTAACTCTGAAGGAGATATAGAGGTCTTACTTGACTTTGGCAGAGAGGTAGTTGGGTTCATAGAATTCGAGATCCAAGGACCTGAAGGGGTTATCCTTGATTGGAATTTCTTTGAGGGGCTCCAAGAGGGAAAGAGGCTTTATACAGATAAGCTCAATAATTCTCTCCGGTATATAACAAGCGGTGGGCTGGAAGAATTTCATTCTATAGTGCGCAGGGGTTTTCGCTATGCTTCTTTGACCCTACGCGATATGAAAGAGCCCCTTCGTATAAGATGGATCCGACTTCTTCTAAATACTTATCCAGTTGGCAGAGGTGGAGACTTTGTTTCATCTGATCCCCTACTCAATGATATATGGGATATGTGTGCATATACCACTCGTCTTTGTATGGAGGATACATTCGTGGATTGTCCCTGTTATGAGCAGGCTTTTTGGGTTGGGGATTCCAGAAATGAAGCCCTTATTAATTATTATACCTTTGGGGATCTTAAAGTTCCAGCCAGATGTTGGCGACTAGTGGCAGAGTCACTTAAACGCAGCCATTTACCTGAATCACAGGTACCAAGTGGGTGGCAGAGGATACTCACCGCATGGAGTCTCTTATGGGTTATAGCCTGCGAGGAATATTATACTTATAGTGGGGATAAAGAGTATCTATCAGAGATATATTCAGCCATGGCTAAAACCTGCCGTAACTTTGAAGATTATATAAACCATGATGGTTTACTTGAGATAGAAGCATGGAATATGCTGGACTGGGCTCCTATGGATACTCCTAATAGTGGTGTTGTGACTCATCAAAATGCTTGGTTAGTAGAGGCGCTGCGCAGAACAGCAAAGGCGGCACAAATCCTAGGTAAAGAAGATGATGCTCACCATTTTCTCTTAGTAGCTGAGGGACTTGTAGAGGCTATAAATCGCCACCTTTGGTCTGAAGAAGCTCAGGCGTACATTGATAGTATACACGCTGATGGGAAACGTTCTCATGTGATAAGTCAGCAGACTAATACTGTGGTTTATCTTTGTGATGTGGCTACTCCAGATCGTGAGAAGATCATCGCGCGCTATGTGAAGGAGGTGCCAGAATCATGGACTCAGATAGGAAGTCCCTTTATGCTCTTCTTCACCTTTGAGGCTTTGGTAAAACAGGGGGATTTTCAAAGGATCTTCCGTCTTACTCGCGAGAGGTGGGGCATGATGTTAAAGTATGGGTCGACTTCTTGTTGGGAGATGTTCCCTCAAGATAAAGGGATGTGGACCAGGAGTTTCTGCCATGCATGGTCTGCGGCGCCTGCATATTTTCTCTCTGCTTATCAGCTAGGGGTTAGACCTCTTGCACCTGGTTTTTCTAAGGTTCTCATTGCACCGGAACTAGGGGATCTTAAGTGGTGCAGAGGTAGAGTGCCAACACCCTATGGGGAAGTTGAGGTTTCGTGGGAACGGGATGAAGGGGGACTGAATTTAGGAGTTAAAATCCCAGAAGAGACAGAAGGTCAGATCGTTCTTCCAGAATATATGAATGCTAAAGATTATACTCTAAAGTTGGTACATGGGGAAGCTGATATTTCATTAACAGAGAAGGGAACTTGGGAAGTAAAATTCTATAATGAACTCATTATAAAGCTGAGGAAATAAGGGAGGATAGATATAAATGTCTGTAAAAAATGGAGGAAAAGATCCTGTTTTACTAATCTATGATTCCAGTTTTCAAGGGAATCCTTTTGGTAAGTATTTATCTGAGATACTTAGAACAGAGGGTCTTCTCTTCTTTAATGAAATGGAGTTAAAGGAAGTCCATGAGACTTCTCTTCAGGGAAGGTCAATAGTTATTTTAGCTGAGACAAAGGTAACAGATTTACAGAGGAAGGTTTTAATTGAATACGTTAATAAAGGTGGTATTCTCCTGGCTTTTAGACCTGATCCAGAGTTAATAGGAGCGTTTGGAGTTCAAGTAGATGGTATGCTCCCTGAGGGTTACTGGAAACCTGAGAAGGAGATAGGGGAGAATTTACGTACAGGTGGTATGGGGCTCTTCAGTATCATGGAGAGGCTGACCTTTATATTGAGAACACCCAAATGGATGTAACTGCGTACCTAGGGGAAGGTCCTGAACTAGAAGATATGGGTCCAGCTGTATTCAGAATAAAGTATGGTGCTGGTATATTCTCAGCGTTTGCTTTTGATATGGCTAAGAGCATCGCTTATATGAGGCAGGGAAATCCCCAATGGGCTAATAGTGAAGGTGATGGCCGTCTTGGTATAAGACCTGATGACATGTTTGCCAGGCTTGATGGTACTAAGTGGAATGATCCGAAACTGGATCATCTTCCTCAGGCTGATATAGGGGCTAGATTTATAGCTGAGATGGTATTTTCCCCAATAGATATGCCTCTTCCGCGTATGTGGTATCTACCTGAAGGAGTAAAAGCTGTAGTGGGTGTTCTAGGCGATTCTGATGGAGCTGGCGGAGAAGTTATCTCTAATCAGATGCTATCAGTAACTTCCAATGATGGGTTTATGAGCATATATATGATTGATCTTTCTATTGATAGTGTGGATCCCCTTACAGTGCAGGCATGGAGAGATGCTGGCCATGAGGTATCAGTGCATCCGAATTATAAAAAGGATGGAGATATAGCAAATCCCGAACCAGAGAAGATGAAGAAGGTGGTAAGGGATATAATAGTTAAATTTCAAGAGAAGTTTGGATTTAAACCTCGTACAGTGAGAAACCATATAGTTACATGGGTAGGATGGGTTGAACAGGCTAAGATTGAGAGAAAGAATGGGATCAGGTTAGATGCTATGTATGCTCATCACCCTGTAGTGAGCACTACTATGTGGGGTGCAAATCCAGCAGGTTATCTCTCAGGGACTGGTCAGCCTCAAAGGTTTATAGATGAAGAAGGTCAGGTCTTAGATATATATCAGGCAACAGTACATATGGTAGATGAAATGATGCGTACCTATGTGCATGTAGGTGATGGTCAGATAGAGAAGAGCGGGTTTGATGATGCAGATGAATGGACTAAGGAACGCTCTGATGTGATTATGCCTGGTCTTTCAGGTTTAGAGGCCTTTGAGCACATTAGAAAGATGGTAGAGGAGAGTATAAACGGTTACTATTCTTTCTTGCTCTACCAATGGCATCCTATTGCTTTTCAGAAATCTGTTAAGCTTAAGAGGTGGGTGAGGGTTTATCTCTTCCCTTATCTAAAGAAAATGGGGATCCCTATGTGGAGTGCTGAGATGATCCTTGATTTTGTTGATGCTCGAAACCAAACAGAATTTAAAGATATTACCTGGGATAAAGGGAAACTGGCATTTAACGTCATCTCTGACTTTAAGCGCAGTGATCTTACGATAATCATCCCTGCACAGCAAGGTGGTTTAGAGCTCGAAGATATAGTTGCAGATAAGACAAGAAAATGTGATTTCTGGATTGATTCAATCTTTGGGCGCAATTATGCTGTGTTTGTGGCATCAGAGGCACCTGTATCTATTGAAGCTTATTATCGATAATAAATATGGAGGAGAGATATAAATGGATAAGATTAGAATTGGAGTTGTGGGTTTAGGGAAACGCGGTAGGACATGGTTAAAGACTCTACAAGCCATTGATACCTATGAAATCACCGCTATATGTGACCATATTGAACCCCTTGTGCAAGAGGCTACTACTCTATTAAAGGAACCAGAGAAGGCGGGTTGTTTTACGGATTTCTATGAGATGTTAGAAAAGGCACCAATAGATGCAGTTGGCGTAGTAGCTGAACCTAATGCACAGGTTAAGTTGGCTTGTGAATCTATGAACGCTGGTAAGCATGTAGTTTGCGAGGTCCCTTTAAGTTATAGATATCAGGATTATTGGGATTTGGTAGTTGCAGTAGAGAAGTCAAATGTAAAGTTTCAAATGGCTGAGCAGGCTCGTTATAGGAAGTTTATCCAAGCCACTAGAAAGATGGCTGAACAAGGTATGCTAGGTAAGATACTTTATGCTGAAGGTGAATATTTAGCTTACTATGGCTCATGTTATTGTTTTAGGGATTCTAAGACTGGTAAGTATCTTACTTCAGAAGAGGCGAAGTCTAATCCTAATGCTGTAAGTTCTGACCGTTCATCAGAGCATCCTATCGCTTATATACCTCATGAACTTAGTCCTTTACTCAGTGTAATAAAGGATAGGGTAGTGACTGTCTCTTGTATGGGTACGAAGTTTGGCAGTTATACTGATCCAGCGGTACCGCGCAGGGATTTTGAAGTGGCTATTATGCATACTGCTAATGATACATTAATACGTATTTTAAATGGTTTTACAACTCCTACACCTGGACATCCTACCAGTCACTGGTATCAGATTATAGGTACAGAGGGGTCAGTTGAATGGAAACGTGCTAAATGGGATCAAGCTAAGATGTGGTTAAAGAATGCGCAGATGCCTGATTGGGCTGGTGTGAATTGGGATGATGATGTACGTGCATCCAATATTGAGCATGGTGGAAGAGATCCCTTCCCTTTAATTGATTTTGCTGAGGCTATTAAAGAGGATAGGAAACCAGAGATAGATATCTATACTGCAATTGAAGCATGTGTACCTGGGATCGTTGCTACTATGTCAGTAGAAAAAGGAGGGCGTGTCCTTTCAATACCAGATTTTAGACCAGGTCCTAACAGAAAGAAAGGCGAATATCCTTTAGATGGTGAGCCTAAGGAAGTTTAAATATATGTTCCCTCTCTCACGTACGTGAGAGAGGGAATAAGTGTGAAGGGGAGACAATAATGGTATGGGGTTTAGTTATGTATTAACTAAAGGAGAGATAAGAAAGAAGGTTCTAGATCTTTCAGGACCTGCATTAGCAGAGATATTTCTTGCAACATTGATACATATGGTTGATATGATAATGGTAGGTAGAGTAGGACCAGAGGCTTTAACAGCTGTGGGCCTTAGTAATCAATTAGTGGCATTTACATTGGCCATATTTGTGGCTCTGAATATAGGTACTACAGCAGTAGTGGCTAGATCTATTGGGGGTGGTAATCCTAGATTAGCTAATGATGTGGCCAGGCAGAGCTTGGTAATAAACTTTAGCTTAGGTCTTATAGTAAGTGCTCTGGGTTATTATTTTTCAGGTGATTTATTAAGATTAATGGGTGCTTCTGAGGAGGTCCTTACAGGTGGAGGGCTCCTTTATGCTAAGGTGGTCTTTGGAGGCACCATCTTTATGAATATCTCTATGGGTTTAATGGCTGGGCTACGAGGCGCAGGTGACACTAGGACTCCTATGAATATAAATATAATAGCTAATATAGTAAACCTCTGTGGAAATTATGTTTTAATCTATGGCAAGTTTGGGTTTCCACGATTGGGTGTCTATGGTGCTGGGATATCAACGACTATTTCTCGAGCTGTTGCTAGTTTATTAGTACTTTACGTTGTATATCATGGAAGCAAGGTATTGAAGTTTTCATTAAAAGATAATTACTTACCTGACGTTAAACTCATGGAACAGATAATTGATTTAGGTTTGCCTGCTGCCCTTGAACAACTTGTCTTTAAAAGCGGGATGTTGAGTTTCGCTAGAGTAGTATCAAGTCTTGGGACTACTGTCTTTGCAGCACATCAAATAGCTATGAATGTTCTTTCTCTCTTATTCATACCAAGTCAGGCATTTAGTATAGCTGCTACTACACTTGTAGGTCAGAGACTGGGAGCTGGTGAGCCTAAAGTAGCAGAAGAATGTGGTGTAGAGACTCAGCGGTTGGGTGTAATTATTTCAAGTGCCATAGCAGTAGCTTGTTTTTTTCTAGGTCCTAGGATAATAGGGCTTTATACTCCAGATAAAGATGTTATAGCCTTAGGGGCTATGGCTCTGAAAATAGTTGCAATAGTTCAACCTGCTCAAGCTACTCAATTTATTCTCGCTGGAGCACTTCGAGGTGCTGGAGATACTAAGTGGCCCCTATATGCTTCTGTATTTGGTATATGGGGAGGTAGGGTCTTTCTCGGTTATCTATTCACTCAGGTCTTACACTTTGGGCTCCTTGGTGCATGGGTTGCTATAGCTATAGATCAGTGTATTCGTGCTATAGTTATCTTCCAAAGGTTTTCTGCAGGAAGATGGAAGGCCCTACAAAGAGGAGTTTGTCTTTATTTGTAGAAATAGATTAAGTATTACTATAAATAAATGAGGGATTATAGTGAGACTAGCTGCGGCCTTTGAATTTAGCGATATAGAGACTAAGATAATCCGTTATCTCCTTGAGAATAAGACATATCAAGAGATAGCGGTAGAACTCCATATGTCCATAGAGGATGTTGAGGAACATCTCGGCGAGATATATAAGAAACTTGATATCTTTCCTTTTACTAGCTCAGCTCTTAGTAAAAGACTATGGTCAGCAGCATCCGGTTTCTGTCCACAAGAACTTTCTCCAAGAGAGTGGGATGTTGCAAAGCTCATAGCAAAAGGTAATATTACTATTGAAATCGCATATGAGCTGGGTTTAGCAGAGGGGACAGTGATTGAATATAGGAAGAGGCTCTATGATAAACTTGAGGTTAAGGCGGGTGCTCGTGATAAGGGAGCAGTTAGCACTTGGGTCATGGAGCAACTCATCACCCATCTTTTTAATCAGGAGTTGGCAAGACATCTTTTAAAACGTCTCAGTCTGTAAAGATAATACGTCCCTCAAAGGTACCATGTGTTATACATGGTAATGACAGGATCTTAGAGCAAGTCTTTGGGCTGTTAAGCTCAGCAGCTCAAAGAGGACCTATCGGTGATTCAAAGATCTTTCTTACGTTCAGGGGCCAAGATACTCCTTTTACTAAGGATCTATGGCATAAGTGGTAGGAAGCTTTAACCTCTGCCCTGGCTAAGGGTTGGGATATAGTTCACCTTTTGAGATTATCAGAAGCTGAGGGGAAAGGCTTGAGACTTGTGACGAACCTTTTATCTATGTTAGGGTTCCCAGGGCGATATGAGCCATTTTACTTTAAAGATATGATTATAGATCCTTACGACCTTATAATCAT
The DNA here is from genome assembly GCA_002426645.1 of Firmicutes bacterium UBA5435. GTDB lineage: Bacteria > Bacillota > UBA5435 > UBA5435 > UBA5435 > UBA5435. The sequence continues at coordinate 38,416 of DIRN01000012.1, forward strand.
CCCCGGCTATGGAGGAATGCTACTCATCACTAATCAGGAGACTAGTACTATTGATACTGCTTTTTTCTGTCCTGATAAAGATTACATCAATGCATTAAAAGGGGATTTTCGGTTTTTGCATAAAGGAACAAAACCTTTATTCACCACTTATTCTGTAGAAGATAGAGTGGGTGGAAGCTATGTCAAAGACTTGACAAGCTTTGAGATGAAGGAAGGCGCTCTCTTCCTAGTAAGAAAACGCGGTTTAAGTACCTTGACTGTTCCTGAGGGAGTCTATAAAAGTATGTTACAAAGAGCTATTGAGAATGATTCCACTGGTCGTATTTTAGAGAGATCTTCGATTATATATGAGAATTTCAAAAGACGCAGAGGGGCGTTTTTCAATCAAGTGAGACGTTGGAGATTTAGGAATATCTGTTCTAAAAACGCAGTGCGTAAAATGGTCGAAGAGGGCATATTTGCTGAAGATACATGGATGTTTGTTTATAATGATATAAGGGAGGATCTACAAGAACGACGTGAACATCTTCAAAGTACAATCCAGCTCTTAGAGAGATTCCCAAATTGCAAAATTGCACTTGTTGATGAAGAGGAAGATCTCTTAACCGATAATCTTTGGGAGGTTAAAGGCGACCATGCAGTCTTAATGCAAACATGGTATCGAGATTTATCTACAGGAGGAGAGTTAGAATTAGATCTAAAGCTTACAGAACCTACTGTTGTCACTGCATTCCACGAATACTTTTTATCCCTATGGGGGCAGATATCTCCTTGTAATCGAGATAAAAGATTAGTAATAGATTGGTTAAAGAGCCAGTTGGCACGTATCCCACATCATTAAAATCCTACCTAAATAAACTCTTTCATTCATGGTCCCATATTCTAGTGACATCTTTTTATGTGAATGGTTTTCTCTTACACTTATGATAATATGTAATTGTAAGATGACTTGAAAGGGAGCGCATAGTATGGATGCTCAGAGATGGGATACTCTATATTCCGGGGGGTACCTGATTGATCCTATCAATAGGATCGAGGGTTGTATAGTATAGAAAGCTTTTGTACTTAAGAGAGATAAGTCTGCTTTACACTTACGATAGAATACGTCTCTTTGCATATAATAACGACGTTCGCTTACCTCTTTCCCTATACCCCTCGTTTTTTATTTAATTCTACAGAGATAAATCCATGTAGTAAAAACCAAAAGAAAACATACCACCTAAATGATAAGTAGAGGCCCTAAATTCGCCGTAGAAATGCAATTCTTTGCTTGTACATATATTTATGCTACAAGGTCCAATTCTAATCGCGAAGTTCCATGAGATGTTAAAGACAGGTAAGTCACCACTACCATTAACAGAGTTTCTAGAGGCAGTTAAGATTCAACTGGCTGCAAAAGAAGCACGTCAGACTGGAAAGACCATATATCTTGAAGATTTAGGCTATAATAAAGGCTTTGATGGTAAAGCCTTTACAGAGCAGTACAGAATGAATAAGTGGAAGGGTAAATATTAAAAGATTCTTTTACAGTATAGTTTATAAAGGTTCTCGTTGGATAGTATCCAACGAGAACCTTAAGTGGGTAGGAGGAATAGAAAACCCTATATTTTAAAGAGACTTTGGCGAGATTATTATGGTGATATGCTCTGACTTGAATTCTAAGGAGCACTTTATCTATCCTGTAAAAAATGGAACTGAAGCCTTCTTATGGCATAGGAATATAGCGCCATGTCTCAGCAGATAACATAAGAACGCTTTAATCTAGGGACCTCCAAGGGAAGCTTCGAGCTGTTTCAGTAAATGCTTTAATGTTTTCTAGTTTCGTATTTGGAGGGAGGTCACAACCAGAGCTTAGTACGAAGTTAGGTGCTCCGTTCATCTCATCAAGGAGACCATCTGTCTCTGCTCTTACTTCATTAACATCCATTTGCAAAAAGACCTTTGTAGGGTCAAGATTGCCAAAGACCACAATATCTTCAGGTACTCTACTATAGAGTGCAGGGATGCTTACTGCTGAACCAAAGCTTAATCCCTCAATACCCGTATCGCAAAATGACTCAACTAGATGCTCTACCTTACCACAGTTATGGATAACAGGGCTTACACCTCTTTTTTTAATTCTAACGTTTAATTCCTTAATATAGTTGTTTGAAAACTCATTAGCATGTTCTAAAGATACTAAGCTAGATGTGGGCTCTAAAATCCATACAGAATCAGGTCCTATCCTTAGGAATGCATCAATGTACTTCTTTAAAAGTTCATTGCAGATAGCTAAGAGCTCGTGTACGAATCCAGGCTCCATGACTATATTCATCATTAGCTCACTGGCTCCCATGAGTCGTCCTGCCATTGATAGAGGACCCAGGACATAGGCTGACTTAATAACATTGCTAGGCATTTCTTTTACTAAGAGCTCAAGAGTGCGCACGAATACTCCTAACCGATTACCCTCACCAACTTCAGGGATCCTTAGCCTTTTAAGATCCTCAGGTGCCTTTATTAAGATTTTTTCTACAGACGGGAATTCATCATCTGGATGTCGTATGCATGCGCCAAGAGCTTCACACTCTACAGTGAGGTCCATCATTGGGAAGACAAAATCCGGCTTGTATTTATGGTAAAGCGTTGCAATGCTTTGGTATTGTAGATCTCCATTTGCTAGATTATCTTTGAGCCTAGTATTAGTCAACTTGGTCCCGGGAAACCCCATAAGTGGTGCTATCTTAAGACCGTATTGGAGATCGATTGCTCTGTTTAGTCTCATTTCAATACGCTAGACCTTGTTTAAAATTAAGGTACTAGCGTTTACCCTCCTTCTCTATAAGCAAAGTTACTCTTCTATACTTAAATGATAGCATGGACAAAGAGAAGGAACAACAGAGAATATTGTTCTTTTAGGTAGAATCTTGTCAGAATGGAGGACTTGAAGCAAGTCCTCCATAAGAAGTTTGCTTTAAACAGCAAATACGTGATTCCCTATTTTAGTTAGGGGTGTTCTCGACCAGATCCACTTTGAAGTTGTCTTTATTGGGTTGTAGAAGTACAATGCTCCATTTGTAGGATCCCAGCCAGCTGAAGCATATCTGGCCGCACGTATACATTCTTCATCTGGTGTCAAGTTTATTTGACCGTCACGAACTGTGCAGAATTCACCTTTTTTAAATATAATTCCCGCTATAGTATTAGGGAATCTAGGGTCTCTCACCCTATTAAGTATAACTGCACCTACTGCCACCTTACCAGCAAAGGACTCACCCCTAGCTTCAGCATATATTAACTTGGCTAGAAGGTATATATCATCAGTCACTGGAGGCAACGACGGACTCTTATCCGGCTCTTCTTTATTATTTTCAGACACACTTGTCTCGTTATTCACTATAATGGTTTTTTGCTCTTCATCGCTTAATTCTGCTTCTAGTGTTAAGTCCTCTACTGGAGGTGCGGCGACTGCTAGAATCGGCAGGGCACTCCAAGAGAATATAAAGGTTACAAGGATAATCATTGCTACAAATCTAGTAAACTTAGAATTAGTCCCCATTATTATCATATTAAGCTCCTCCTTTACTTTAAAAGTGCTTATTTATTATAGCCTTTTTTACAGCTCAGGTCATCTCCATCTAATGAGGGAATAAGGTCATTAAGATGTCTGAACCTTTAAAGATTTGATACTCCATTGGATACAGTAAATATCCTTACAAAAGGCCAGCTAAACGCCTATAATCCTCATAATGGAGGGGGAGGTAAAGGGTTGAAATCCTTCAAAGTAATGATATTCTTATATTGCTAATGAAGATAACACGTGATATATTAAAAGAAAGAGCTTATCTTTAACATAGGAGGCTTGAACTTCATAATGATCATTGACTACCATATACATTTAGAAAGAGATACGCACTTTGAGAAGTGTCCATATACTATTGAGAATATCGAAGCATATCTGGAAGTAGCAGAGAAAAGAGGAATTCATGAAATAGGAATCACAGAGCATTGTAATAGATTTGCAGAGTTCTTTCCTCTTATGAAAGAGCTAGCTGATGGAGAGGGAGCCTATCCCGAGACTTCAGAATGGTTACGAAATATCTGTACGGAGACTTTAGAAGAGTACATAACCTATCTTTCTAAAATGAAAGAGCTAGGCTATCCTATAAAAATCGGGATAGAGGTTGAATATATCGTAGGTAGAGAAGAAGAATTAAAGAAGATACTCGAACCATACCCCTGGGATTATATTCTGGGTTCAGTTCATTTTCTAGGTAATTGGTCCATAGATTTCTCCAAAGACATAGGATGGCCTGAACGTGATATTGATAGTACCTATAGAGAGTATATAAATACCTTAAAGAATGCTGCTGAATCAGAAATCTTTGATGTTCTAGCGCATATTGACCTTATAAAAAAGTTTGGATACCGTCTCAAAGCTGATCTATCAGGGCTCTGGCTTGATTGCCTTGACTCTATCGCGTCAGAGGATCTAGCCATTGAAGTAAGCACTGCAGGTTTAAGAAAGGCTGTCAAGGAGATATACCCTTCAAAGGAGCTCCTTTTAGGGTGCAAAGAGAGAAATATCCCTATAACCTTTGCTTCAGATGCCCATGATGCTTCAGAGGTAGGTCTAGATATAGGCGAAGCAATAAATATGGCGGGAGAATGTGGATATACAGAGATATGTACTTTCCAGGGGAGAAAGAAAGACCTTAGAGAAATATCCCTTTTATAGTGGAGAAGGAATTTCTTTACCCTGTGTCGAATATATTCTAGGCAAGCTTTGTTATAGAAAGGGGGGTTCAATGTTATTTCCCCACATAACGTGGAGAATAACTTTGGTCTATGAAACAAGAGAAAGATTTAAAACATATAAAAAGAGTAGTAGCAGGGAAGTTGCAAAAGGATATAAAAAAGGTAGGGTGTCTGGAGTGTCAGACTTCCTGTCAATCGGCATGTAAAACCTCATGCACAGTAGGTAATCAAGTCTGCGAGAGATAAACAAAGAGTAAGAATAAGTAAACTGAGCGACGTGAGAGGGATCTATTCTTCGTCGCTCTTATTCTCATTTAATCTGGAGGAAGGCACTATTGAAAGGTAAAGATTGGCATAAGTTTCGAATCGATGATACCATGGCTCTCTTAGATGTAAATAGCGGATCCCTATATGTAATAGATGATATTATGTGGGACATATTAGATCTATACGATTTTGAGGATCCTATAGGGAGCACAATGGCTTTGGAAGATAAATATTCACAAGAAAGCATACGTGAGTCTTTACAGGATTTAGAAACGCTAAAGGCTGAGGGACTCTTCGCTTGCGAGGATAAGTTTAAAGATATATATAACCCTCAAGGAGGAGTAGTAAAGGCACTCTGTCTTAATGTAGCTCATGAGTGTAATCTCAGATGTGGCTATTGCTTTGCTGGAACTGGGAGTTTTGGCGGAGAACGTGGCCTTATGTCTCCTGAGGTAGGGAAAGAAGCTGTCAAGTTCCTCATAGAGAACTCCGGGACTAGACGTAACTTAGAGATAGATTTCTTTGGTGGTGAACCCCTCTTAAACCCCACAACAATTAAAGAAGTGGTATATTACGGTGAGGAAGAAGCAAAAAGAAGAAGAAAAGACCTGAGGTTCACTATTACTACAAATGGTGTTCTCCTAGATGGTAAGGTCTCTGAATTCTTATCTGAACATAATATAAGGGCTGTTTTAAGTTTAGATGGCCGACCTGAGATTAATGATAAGATGAGGCATTTCCCCAACGGTAAGGGCACATATGAATTTATAATGCCAAATATAAAGAGGTTCACCACTTGCTACGAAGAACTCTATTATTCTGTTAGAGGTACATATACCAGATATAATCTGGACTTTGCCGAGGATATACGATACTTAGTGGGGCTAGGTTTTAATAAGGTATCTGTGGAACCAGTTGTAGGGAGCCCTACTGATGAATATGCATTACGAGAAGAAGATTTGCCTCGATTAGAAGAGGAGTACGAAAAGCTAACTAGGTTTTATATAGAATCAGCTCAAAAGGGAAGACCGTTCTCCTTCTTTCACTTTGATATAGATTTAGATGGTGGTCCATGTCTTCCTAAACGACTCTCTGGATGTGGCGCTGGTAACGAATACCTATCAGTAACACCTAAAGGAGATCTTTATCCATGCCATCAGTTTATAGGCAGAGAGGACTTCTTACTAGGGAACGTCTTTACAGGAATAAAAGAATCGCATATATGCGATGAGTTCAGAAGAGCATATGTATATAATAAACCTAAGTGTGCTGAGTGTTGGGCTAGATTTTATTGTGGAGGAGGTTGTCATGCCAACGCTCATCTAACTAATGGGAATATATTTGAACCATATGAATTAGGATGCGCCCTAATGAAGAAGAGATTAGAGTGTGCTCTTCTTATTAAGGCCAAGATGTTATCGGTTTAAGCTGTATAAAAATATTTGAGGTGAAGAAACTAATGAGTATATGCGTGAGGTGCCATTCTGACTGTAAGTCAATGACAGCTGCGGAAAGGTGCCTAGTTATAAATGAACGCTTAAATGGGTCAGGACTCTTTGGCGGCGCAAAAAGGGAGGTGCATGAAGAACAGCATTCCGCATGGAGGATCTCTCCAGAACCGATATGGATAAGTGAAGACTCATACACTTTTTTTAAGTCTTTAGGTCCCCCTCTCCTTTCATTTTATAAGGCAGCTAATAATCTTTATCGTGCAAGTGTTCGTAGAAGGCAGCCTGAGTGGGTGAGAGAATATCTAGATATGGGCAAACCTGAGACTGTGGTAGACTATGGAAGAATGAATAGGTTTAGACATGACCTCCCCTTTATAATTCGACCAGATATACTCTTTACATCAGAAGGGCCTGTAGCCACAGAACTAGACCCTGTACCGGGTGGCATAGGGTTACTCGCTGCCTTATCAAAGTATTATAGCGAATTAGGTTATGAGGTAGTAGGTGGTCCAAAAGGTATGGTCTCTGGGTTTTTAAAGGGGATACAAAGCCTCCTTTCAGAGCCTCACCTTTTAGCCATAGTAGTTTCAGATGAATCCAATGATTATTACGATGAGATGCTATGGTTAGCTGAGGCCTTGAGAGAAGAGGGCCTTAGAGCCTGGACTATAAGGCCTAATGATATTATCTTTGAAGAAGATGGGCTCTTTTGTGATGTAGGCAACGGCAGAGAACGTATTTCAGTCTTGTACCGTTTCTTTGAATTGTTTGATCTCAAGAACATACCAAAGATAGATTTAATGCTATATGCAGTTCGGAAGGAGAAGGTAGTTATAACTCCTCCACTTAAGAGCTATTTAGAGGAGAAGCTCCTCTTTGCTCTCTTCCATCATCCTTATTTAAAGGGGTTCTGGCTTGATGAGATAGGACAAGAGAGTTATGATCTTTTAAGGACCATATTCCCTCAGACATGGATTATGGATCCGCGTCCATTGCCTCCCCAGGGAATAATACCTGGCTTAGAACTTGGAGGGAGACCTGTTACTGATTTTCACCAACTTAAAGATGCCACAAAGAGAGAACGGGAACTGGTAATAAAACCTTCTGGTTTTTCTGAGTTAGCATGGGGTAGCAGAGGAGTATCCATTGGTCATGATATGTCCTCAAAACTTTGGAATACAGTAGTAGAAGAATCGTTAAAGAGCCTTCACGATACACCTTACATATTACAAAAGTTCCATAAGAGCAAGCAATCAGGCTTTAAGTATTACAACTTTGATACTAAAGTCATAAAGAGCGAGAATGGCAGGGCGAGATTTTGTCCTTACTACTTTGTTTCCGGTGATGAAGTGGAGCTAGGAGGCATTTTAGCAACAGTATGTCCTCTAAATAAGAAGATCATCCATGGTATGGTGGACTCAGTTATGGCTCCTGTTGCTGTGCGCTAGGATATATAACGCCCCTCTTTCCATATATCTGGAGTTTTGTAGACAACTCTTCAGATAGTATATATAACTTACTCAATATTTCTTCTCCAACATGTACATCAGGAATAGAGGGGCGTGAATTTTCTATAAGGATAGGGTATACTATAACTCGGTGTAAGCCCTCTGAAGTCAATTCAAATTGTAAAAGCATACTTTTTTTGGTCTTTTGATTTCTCTGATCAAAGACGAAGTTTCCCATACTATACGCTATAACCCCATCTTTATATACCTCAAGGCCTCGTAACACATGAGGATGATGGCCGAGAATGATTTGAGCTCCACAATCTATTAATCTATGTGCTAACTCCCTCTCCTTTTCGCTTGGTTGTTCTTCATATTCTTCACCCCAGTGAAGGGAGACAACGACTATGTCAACTGATTCTCGTAATTTTTTTATATCCTCTTCCATTATATCTATTTCCATTGGCGCCACACCTGGTATCCCAGATTTAGCTACAAAGGCACGTGGATATCCCCAATCCCAAAATATATGGGCAAGCTCACTATAGGCTAGGAACCCCACTTTTATCCCCTTGCGTTCTATTATAACGGGTTTTCTGGCCTCGTCTATGTCTCTCCCTCCCCCTACATACTTTATACCTTCGTTCTCTAACGTAGTTAAGGTATCAAGGAACGCATCAGTATCATAATCAAGGGAGTGATTATTCGCTAAGGAGACCACATCGAACCCAGCGAAAGTAAGACCAATAGCAGTATCAGGGTTTGCCCTAAACCATATCATTTTACCGGGTATTGGAGTGCCTTGGGTAGAAAAAGCATTCTCTAAATTACAGAAAGCTATATCTGCCCAGCGTGTAAGGTAGGCAGTTTGGGAGAAAGGATAAAATGGTCCCTTTGATGATATTATCTCACCAACATGTCTAGATAACATTACATCTCCTACAGCCACAAGTGTAATGACCTCTTTTTCAGGATTTATAAAAGAAAGAAGGGGATGTGGTGAAGAAGTCAGTCCATGCCAGTAAAGATCTAGTAGAGGTGCACCATAGATACGTAAGGTAAATGAGATGAATGGGATACTCATCCCTGTACTAAAGGCGAGTAGAGTTATTAAAACTAAGGCTGCTACTATTCTCACTGGAAGACGCAGGCGGGAATTCATAGGTATAGCCCTCTTTCTAAAGTGTTATTTAAAGGGTATGTGCTTTTAAGATTAATATACCATCTTTAACGTTTATAAGCAAGGCGTAGCTATGAGGAATATCATTGACCATATTGTAATTGACTCGTGTTTATAAAAATTTAGGTCTTAGGACGAGTCTGTTATCCAAATTAAGTATAGTTACCGTAAAGCGATATCAAGAGTTATCCCGAACAAATGTAGAGCAGATTATTTTTCTGTTAGAATTCATAATGTGTCCACATGCTTATAATTTTAATGGTTTGTCCTTCTTCAAAGACTTCATAGACAAGCCGATGCTTAATATTAATCCTGCGGGAGTATGCTCCAAATAAATCGCCTTGTAGTTTTTTATATGGTGGGGGGGACTGATAGGGGCTTCTCCGGATAATATCAATAAGCGCTTTTGCTTTACTGTCTAGTTTTGCTGCTTTCAGCCTTGGTATGTCCTCTAAAGCTTTTTTATTATAAACTATAGAGTACATTACCATTCCACCTCTTTTTCAGGTACACATTCAGAAACTGGAGTTTTTAACCCTTCCATGATTCGTTCCCGCATGTTAGGGATAGAGCAAAGATACAGCGTTTCAATTAAGCCGTTGTAGTCTTCTTCGCTGATAATCACGGCATTTCCGTCTTTCGTGCTGATATTGATAGGTTCGTTGTATTTTATGGTTTGTTCCAGCATACGAAAGAGGTTCTTTCTGAAATTAGTAATGTTTGTATTAATCATCGTTGATACCTCCTATCTTATATATATTATAATGTACGCAAAAGATGTTGTCAATGACAATGTACATAATTATGTACGTTATCATTGACCATATTGTAATTCTCTTGCTTATAAAAATTTGATGCGACATATGGGATATAGTAAAAGTAAGAGACTCATGTATACAGTATACATGAAGTGAGATTGAAGGATTTTCTTGAAGTTTGTAGAAATATTGTAATTAAGAACATGTATATACGTCTATTGTACTTAAATACTTCTTCAGTAGAAGTAGGTGATTGAAGTAAAATATTTTGGTAAGAAGGAAGGGGAGAAGGCGTATTCCGCCGAATATGAGAAATATGGATTTAAGACGTTTAATTGATAGAGAAAATGTTATTCCCCTATATCATCAGATAAAAGAATCAATTAAAGGAAAAATTTCGGATGAAGAACTAAAACCAGGTGAACAAATCCCATCTGAGGCCGAACTATGTAGTATATATAACGTAAGTAGAGGAACAGTAAGGAACGCTATTAACAATCTTGTCATAGATGGCATTCTCTATCGAGAACATGGTAGAGGAACTTTTGTGGCAAAGCCAAAGATAGAGCAGAGCCTAGTTAACTTTTATACCTTCTTTGGTGATATGCCTAAGCAAGGTTATAGACCTGGCAAAAGACTGCTTAAGATAGTTGTAGAACCTGCATCTAAAAGCGTGGCAAGGTCCCTTTCTATAAAGAACGGAACAGATGTAATCCATGCACGGATTCTCAAAGAAGTCAATGACGAACCATTTCTCCTAGAGAGCCTATATGTATCACATGAACTTTGTCCTAAGCTCTTAGATGTGGATATAGAGACAGTGCGACTCTATGACTTCATAGATGAAGAGGGAATAACATTATATAAATCCACAGAAAGCTTTGAACCTATTTTAATAGATGAATTTACCTCTGAGATATTGGAAGTACCAGTAGGAGCACCTGGTCTTGCAGTTGAAAGAGTAGTTTACGCGATAGGGGATTTACCTGTTGTCTTACATAGGGGTGTGGTACGGGGAGATCGATGTAAGTACCATGTAGAATTATTTAGAGCTAAGGATGAAATAAGAAAATAAGTGAAGCCCCTTAAAGTAGGGTTTTTTACAATAAAACTCATATAGACATGTACATGTGTGGTCGGCTATAGGAGCATTAATGTAACTATGTTAACGATGAAAGATAGGAAGGGCTATTATATGGGAAACTCAATGAAATCAAGATACAGCGTAGTGGAGGAAGAAAAACTCGGACTATTAGGATCTTTATAATAGCCCTTGCCTCTTTAATTATAATAAATATTACCATTGAAACCAGTTGTGTCTGCACCAGGAGAATCCTTTAATCTAGCTGGGGAAGGTAAGGGAGCGCTTTCCTTATTGATCTTTGCCAGTATACTGTGGATAACTGAGGTAATGCCATTTGCTGTTACCTCTCTTATTATCATCCTCCTTTTATCGTTCCTCCGCATAACAGATATAGGGATAGCACTAAAAGATGGCTTTGGTGATCCCATATTCAACAGGTATATATGCTATGTAGATTATACCTTCAAGAGAAGGGGCATGTTCTAATGCGTGTGAGTTTAAATGATTCTTAATTGAGAAGCACATTATAGTATATCTTAGAATATCTGGGTTTAGAACTGGCATCAAAAGTACCTCGCTATAGAATACATATCGCAGCATTTGTAAGAATAATAGATGTAAATGTATAGCGAGGGGGTCCCGTAATGACTAAAGAGAAAATAATAAAACAGCTCAATATCTTCTATGGTTTAGAGCTCTTTCAAGTGGATGTATATACTTCCCAGAGCAAATGGGTTAATGATATTTATATGAGAAAGGTATTTGAACGTATGGCAGTTATAGAACAACAGCACGTTGATAACCTTGCATCTAAGATAAGAGAGATGGGTGCTACTCCAAGTAAGATAGTGGAGATGACAACACCTTACGCTGGTGCCTTGACTGGAAAGACTCTTTCACTAACTCATCTAAAGACTGCTTTAAAGACGAACATCGTATTTGAAAGAGAGGCTATGAAGATGTATAAAGACTTTATAATGGGCGTTGGCAGTGATGAAGAGCTCTTTGAGCTCTTATGGGGTAACCTTATTGATGAAGATCTTCATGCAGTGTGGTTTACGAATAAATTAAAAGAACTAGAGGCAGTAACCCACTGAGTACTTCTTAAATGGATGTAGAGGGAAGGGATGTTTTAATCATAACTAATTCTTCTCTCTTTGATAACTTCCCAGAATCCCTCTGTTTCATATCCTACCTAATAAGTAGATCATAGAGGTTTTAATATAACGGGTGAGGGGTTCTTGATACTCTTGAGAAATATATTCAATATCAAGGGTGAGCCCATGGTATCTATTAGAGAACTTTAAGAGGTTATCTAGTGAGCGCTTTTGTGCTTTAGGATCTATAAGAAACTCACCTTGCTCATATAGGTTGTTTACCAATGGGAAGAGCTGTATCCCCTGAGTTATTTATTGAATACCTGAATGGATTGATAATGTCCATATAACGGAGATTGAAATCAAACTAAGTTTTTTCATCTGTATCTTCATCTATAGTTATGATGCATGTTACTTCTCTAATGTATACCGATTTGCTAAGGAGGTATAAAGAATGGATGATTTTTTCCCTATCTTACCTTGGGATGCACAACATGGCTGGAGATGTGATAGACGAAAACTTAAAGAAGGTCTACCAAGTATAGCCCAATGTAATTTTACAATGGCAGGCTTTGTAAGACCTGAAGACTTACGATTATGTGAGGAACTTGGCTTAAAAGCTATAATCTTCGATGGCTGTAAAGGAGCTACAACTAAAAATTGGATACTCCCAGATGAAGAGATTGATAGGAGGATTAGGGAGGTAGTAGAGAGATCAGGAGATAGTGAGGCCATCTTAGGTTACTTTATTGGTGATGAACCAGGAGCATCAGAATTCCCTTATCTTGCAAAGGCTGTACAAGCGGTAAAGAGATACGCACCAGGTAAAATCGGATATATTAATCTATATCCTAATTATGCAACACTCGGAGCAAAGGATATTTCACAACTTCAAACTGATACTTATAAGGAATACCTTGAGCGATTTATGGGAGAGGTAGAGCCCCAGCTGCTAAGTTACGATAATTATATGGTCCAAATTTCAGATGATTTAGAGAATCCTGATAAGGCGGCTAGCTATTATACTAATCTTTTAACAGTGAGGGATATTGCTTTAAGGTATAAGGTGCCTTTTTGGAATATTGTATCCTCAAATCGGATACGTCCATGGACTACTATACCATCCCCTGCTAATATGTTCTTTCAGGCATATACTACTTTAGCTGCTGGCGGAAACGGTGTCACATGGTTCACCTACTATTCTAGAGTATATGGTTATGCTCCAATCGATGAAAAGCTAGATTGTAAAACCCCTACATGGTATTACTTGCAAGAGGTGAATAGACAAGTTAAGATACTAGGTCCAATAATGAATCGCCTTAACTCTACAGGTGTATATTTCACATCCCCTGCCCCAGTGGAATCGTTACCCGTATTGCCTAGTAAGTTAATAGGAACAGTAGATTCAAATACTCCATTAATGATAGGTGAATTTAAAAGCCGTGATGGTAGTGATTATGTTATGGTAGTGAACTTGAGTTTAAAGAAATCCGGAAGGTTTACCTTACATCCTAAAATTTCTATTAATAATATGGAGATAGTCTCATGTGTAGACGGTCAATTATATCCAATAAATGATAGCATCCAGGTAGTAGCGGGGCAGGGAGCTTTGATTAAGCTATCAGGGTCTATAGGAGCAGTTTTAATATGAAGGTGCTCAATCACAGAGTTCAACCCTTTTATTTACCTTGATTGGTGGAAGAACAATGATAAAAAGGTACTAGATTCTTTGGAACGCACCCTTGAACTTACTAAGAGTATTGGAAACTATAGCTGGAGGGGGGGACTATCCCTCTTCAGTTAATATAGGGAATGAATCCTTACTTATGCGGGTTTACACTTGGTCCTCGATAAGGTCTTGTAAAGGTTTGGAATATATTGGAGTCACATAGATTCTATGGACTTATTGGGGAGAATTGATGGTGAATGGACGCTCTTTGTATTTAAAGAGGGCATCGAGAAAGAGCGAGTAACGTTTTAGGGATTACCTAAAGAACTTACACTTAGAGAGTATTCGTTTTTACTAATTCCTATGGTTAAAGCTGGAGAAAAGTATTTGGAAATGTGACTTAACTAGTCTAAATATAGAGGGATAGCTCTTTGCTAGGGGGTGATATATGGGATAGAAGATTTTATAGTCCTATATAGCTTTAAAATTAATTTAAAGGGAGGAACCAAAATTATGTGTCTATCACGAAAGATGTTTATCGCTGTAATGGTATGTATTATGATGGTATTGGTGGTTTCAGTTTCATATGCGCAACCCCCTATGTATAGTAACGAATTCAGGGTAATTTATGCTATAAATGATAATACAGAGGGGAAAGTAGTCATTACTGCAGACAAGTTTCTTATAGATGCTAACAATGTTAAAACCATTAGACTATATTTAAATCAGGCTGAGGAAGTCAATGGGATAAGGGTACATGAGATTAAAGGTTTTGAGACTATTGATGGTTCGGGCCCAAATGTACTTAAAGATGCTACTGTAATGTGTAATCCAATACATCAAAATTATAAGGAAGCGTGGCTCGTTGATGACTACGGTTTCCCAGAAGACATGAAACCTACTGAAACTAATCAACCAGTAGGAGAGGGTTGGGCTAATAAGTGGTATAGTGGTGTTAAAAGCGCAGTTGCTTTCATAACCTTAGATAAGCCAGTAAATTTAAAGCGAATAGAGGTATATGTTGGATATAACAACAAGGGTGACTATTTAGGACAGCCAGCTTTTGAGGTCGCTGTATCAGAAAAGGATTTTGATGAGGAGACCATCAAAACCATGGCTACAGTCACACTAATGATGAGAGATCCAGAAGGGCAACTATAAATAACTCAATTACAGGTCGTGGGCGTTATTGCTCACGACCTTTCTTAAGCCTACGACCATAGTAGTTTGCTTCGCGATGATAGACTCCCTGAGAAGATGCTGTCGTTATAGTATAAAGGCCTATCTTAATAGATGTGTTAGAATAGAAGAACAGGTAACCTTAGATTTACGGGGCTGTGGTTTTTATTACGTTTTATTCGGGAAAGAACACATCTACGACTGTCTAAAGCATTGTGAAGAATGGTTTATAACTAAATTAGAAGAGGGTTCTGATTCCTGACCCCCTATATATCATCCTTCCTATCGCTTTTAGCAGAGAGGAAGGATGAATTTTATTAAAGAGATGATTCCAAAAGGATTCAAATGGATTCCGTCGAATATATTAATAAATCCTACTTTTAGTATTCGTAGGCAATTGGAGATGATGGTATGAGAATATATAATATCGCGTTATATCCAGGAGATGGTATAGGTATTGAAGTAACAAAAGAAGCTGTTAGAGTACTTCGTGCTGTAGAAGATGTATTTAATGATGTGAAGTTCGAATTTCAGGAGTTTAATTGGGGGAGTAGGTACTGGCAAGAGACTGGTAAAGTGGCTCCAGATAACTTTCTAGATACATTAAAGGACTTTGATGCTATACTTTTAGGTTCGTTAGGTGATCCCGAAAACGTCCCTGATCACATAACATTGGTTCCTCTTATTCAGATGAGACAATCCTTTGATCAATATATTTGTCTGCGTCCAGCAAAACTTTTACCCGGTATTACTTCTCCTTTAGCTAATAAGAAGTTTGGTGATATCCATATACTAGTGGTAAGGGAGAACTCTGAAGGTGAATATGCTGATATAGGCGGTAGATTTAAATCTTATCAAACTGATGAGGTAAGTATTCAAACATCAATTCATACTCGTAAAGGGGTAGAACGAGTTTTACGTTATGCTTTCAAGTTAGCTCAAGACCGTACAGGCCGTATTGCACTAGCCACAAAATCAAATGCTTTAAAACATAGCATGGTCCTATGGGATGAGGCATTTGCTAACATATCAAAGGAATTCCCCAACGTAAAAGGGGAGAAGTTTCACGTTGATGCAATTACAATGCATTTTGTCAGATGTCCTGAAAGATTTGATGTGGTCGTTGGGTCAAATCTTTTCTGTGACATACTCAGTGACCTTTCAGGAGCCATAACAGGTAGTATAGGCCTTGCTCCTAGTGCTAATATAAATCCAGAAAGAAAGTATCCATCGTTATTCGAACCAGTACATGGCTCTGCCCCAGATATCCAAGGTAAAGGAATAGCAAATCCTATTGCCGCTATACGCAGTGGAGCTATGATCTTAGATTTCCTTGGAGAATCCGAGGCTGCTAAATGTATAGAAGACGCTGTTATAAATAACCTGGTGGCAGGTAAGATACGTACGCCAGATATAGGGGGGGACGCAACTACAGAGGAGGTAGGAACTGATATCACTGAATGGGTAAAGAAGTCTTAGATTCAGTATAGGTGCGATCAAACAATAAAGGAGAGCATTATAGAGTGATAAAATTAAAGTTTACAGGTGATATCGCAGGTTTAGAAGATGGTATATGTATACTTTCAGAGGAGTTAGGATTTGAAAGTAGCGGAGATGGTATCGCCCTTTCCTTATAAGGGAGATAGATATAACTGAAAGGCCACAGTTCCAGATGGATGGCATGATGTTCGATGTCTCAAGGAATGCTGTTATGAAACCCGAAACAGTCAAAGCTATCTTAAGGAAGATGGCTATTATGGGCTTAGATACTATAATGCTATATACTGAAGATACTTATGAGGTGCCAGATAGACCCTACTTTGGCTATATGCGAGGGCGATATACCTTCCAAGAGCTAAAGGATTGCGATGATTATGCAAACAAGCTGGGGATTGAGATGGTACCTTGTATACAGACACTTGCCCACCTAACACAAGCATTGAAATGGGAGGTTATGAGATCTTTTCGTGATACAGAGGATATCCTTCTCCCAGAGAATGATGAAACCTATTCATTTATAGAAGAGATGATAAGGGCTGCATCAGCTCCATTTAGGAGCAAGAGGATACACATAGGTATGGATGAAGCTCATATGCTTGGTTTAGGACGCTACCTTCAATTTAATGAGTTCAAGCCTAGGTTTCAGATTATGATAGACCATTTAAATCGTGTCCTCCAGATCACCTCTAAATTAGGACTTAAACCTATGGTGTGGAGCGATATGTTCTTTCGATTAGGCTCTAAGACTGGTGATTACTATGATCTCCAGAGTGTAATACCAGAGGATGTAGTGGAACAGGTACCAGAAGAAGTACAACTAGTCTACTGGGACTATTACCATGCAAACGCGGACTTCTATGATGAATGGATAGAGAGGCATAAGGTGCTAGGCCCAAATACCATATTCGCTGGTGGTATATGGACGTGGAACGGTATTATTACTAATTATGGCAGGACATTTACTTGCACAAACGCTGCATTGACTTCGTGTAAGAGAGAGGGTATTAAAGAAGTATTTGCTACCCTATGGAATGATAATGGTGCTGAGAATAATCACTTCACGTCACTCCTTGGCTTACAGCTCTTTGCTGAGCATGGTTATGCTGAGACTCTAGATATAGATAAACTCAAGAGACGATTTGAATTTTGTACAGGTGCTAGTTATAGAGCGTTTGAAGATTTGAAATACCTTGATGAGATCCCAGGAGTACCGGAAGGTAATCTAGGCTCGTGTAACCCTTCCAAATATTTTCTCTGGCAAGATCCTTTAATGGGCCTTTTTGATGCTCATTTAGGCGATAATAGTTCAGAAATTATCAGACACTATCAGAAACTTCAGGGACAGTTCCAAGTTTATGCTAAAGAGAACCCTGAGTATAGTTTCATCTTTGAAGTAGCTGAGAAACTCTCTTGGGTCCTTAGTCTAAAAGCAGACATAGGAGTTCGCTTAAGAGAGAGCTATCTAAAAGAAGATCTGGAGACTTTAAAGGGGATCGCTAATGAAGAGATCCCAGAGCTCCTTAAGAGGGTTCGCCTTTTGCGAGATAAGCATAGGGAAGCGTGGTTCATAACTAATAAACCCTATGGATGGGAAGTAATAGACATTCGTTATGGTGGGGTATATGCTCGTTTGGAATCAACAAAATGGCGTCTTATAGAGTATATAGAGGGGCGTATATCTCACATACCTGAATTAAAAGAGGAACGCCTTACATTTAACGGATCTAAAGACGCGAGAATTATTCACTGTAATATCTATAGAAGAATAGCAACAGCATCAGTTCTTTAATATTTAAGTGGGGGGGGATATCCCCCCCCATGTTAATGGAGGAGAGGGAATAATGACTACACCTTATAAGTCAGTTATGGCTGCATTGCACGGTGAGCGTCCAAAGAAGATACCTTTCACTGCGTATGAGAATAAGATTCCGCGTTGTACTTTGGAGAGAGAATTACGAGATCGTGGACTATGTATTGTAAAGCGGATCACTTCCTATAAATTACATACTCCCAATATAAAGATAAAGTCATATAGTTATACAGACGGAGGTCGTGGTTTAGTCCGTACAGTATATACTACCCCGTATGGAGATCTAACTATGTTGACAGAACCTGCGGGCTTTACTACATGGCGTCATGAGTTTATGTTTAAGTCTCCAGATGATTACAAAAAGATCCTTTTTATGATTAATGATACAATTGTTGAGCCTGATTACGAGGCGGCTGCAAAGACCGTAAGTGATTTAGGAGAGGACTTTATTGTACGTGATGATCTATGCCTAGAGCCTCTACAATCTTTGATATCCTCCTCATATATGCGTATGGAGGATTTTTGTATCCAGTGGATGGATAATAGGGACGAAATCCTTAAACTCTATGAAGCCCTTGTCAATCTATCTCATAAGATCTATCCCATTGTTGCAAATGGACCTTTAGAGTTTGTAAATTATGGTGGTAATGTTGTGCCACAGATCATAGGCGTAGAGACCTTTAAAGAGTATTATATCCCTCACTATAATGAGGCAGCTGAGATCTTCCATAAAAAAGGGAAACTTATAGGTTGTCATTTAGATGCTGATAATAGGCTAATAATGGATGCAGTAGCTGAAACTGACCTAGATTATATTGAAGCGTATGATCCAGGGATCAGTCCACCAGTTAAAGAGGCACGTAAAATTTGGCCGGATAAGGTTCTATGGCTCAATTGGCCTAGTTCTTGGCATCTATTCCCCGCTAATGAGGTTAGAGCGAGAACCCGAGCTTTAATAGAAGAGGCTGCTCCAGGCGATGGATTTATCATTGGTATAACTGAGGATGTACCAGAGGATCGCTGGCGTCAGAACTTCGTTGCGATTATGGATGGGATAGACGACTATGAAGCATCTTTAATTTAAAGGATTTAGATATATAGAATATTTGTGAATTATAGTTTTAAAAAGAAGGATTTTTTACAAATATATAGAATATTAATATATAAAGCATTTTCTAAATGGATTAGAAATATATTTAATACAGAGGATAGTGGATCTGAATAATATGGAGTGGATTTACAGTGATGAATTGGAATTATGATGTGAATACCAGAGGGAATGTACAACTTTCGAAAGATCTTAATACACTATCAGTTCTAAATGCTATACGAAATAGCTCATCAATATCTAGATCTGATGTAGCTAGGATTACAGGTTTGACTACCCCTACCATATCAAACCTTGTATCTGATCTTATAAAAGAAGGTTTTGTAATAGAGATGGGACCTGGGGAATCCTCTGTTGGAAGACGCCCTATAATGTTAGAATTCAATAAAGATGCCAGGTATATAGGGGTTATAGACTTTGGACGTTCAAATGTTATAATAGGTCTTACTAATCTTGCTGGAGAGATAATCACATTACGCGAATTAGACTTAGATAAAGAGGCTAAGCCGGAGATTACCCTAGAAAGAATAGGTAATGAATTAAAAAACCTAATAGATGAGTATGAACAGAACGGCATTAAGGTATGGGGTGTAGGCGTAGCCATATCTGGCGGAGTTAATGGAAAGACTGGTGTATGTATAGAATCTTACGTGTTAAAATGGACAAATGTCCCTGTGAGGCAAATCTTAGAGGCTAAGGTACAGTGTCCTGTATATGTAGCGAATAATATAAGGTGTATGGCCCTAGGGGAAAAATGGTTTGGTGCTGCGCGCGATGAAGAAAACTTTCTCGCCATTAGATTTGGAAGAGGAGTAGGGTCAGGAATAATCATAAATGGAGAGCTCTTTGAAGGAGTACGAGGTGTGGCTGGTGAGATCGGTCATGTGACTGTTGAACCTAATGGTCCAGAATGTTACTGCGGTAATAAAGGATGCTTAGAGTATTATATATCAGAGGGTTCTATCTTTGAGAGGTTAGAGAAGCTCATGGAAGAAGGAGATAAAAACGCTGAGAGGCTACTACAGGAATCAAAGGATAAACCAAGAGGAAAAAAGCTTGGTCTCATAGCGCGTTCCGCTGAAGAAGGAGATGAACTCTCGCGTCTTATCATAGATGATCTTGTGCACTATCTAGGACTAGCAATAGCTAACCTTGTAAAAGCCTTTAATCCATCTATAGTTATCCTTCTCACTGAGGATAAATTTGTTCGTGAAAGCGTATCAAGGGAGATCCAGGCTGTAGTAGATCCCCTATTGGAACCAATCGTATCTTCTAGAGTAAATATAGTACCAGGGCTGTTGGGAAGCGAAAATGAAATTATAGGAGCATCTACTTTGGTTCTTGATAATGTCTTCAAGACGATCAGGATAGTTCCTGTGAGAATTTGACAAAAATCTATTAATTTGGACATTTTATTATGATATGTAATAGTATCATATATTTTCAAAGCAGATTTCTAAAACGCTTTGTAAATGCTTTAAAGAACGCAAATCGTATAAGGAGAGATGGTTGTGGGAGAAGGGGCTATATTTCGGCGTTCGATGAAGTAGGCGTAGTACATCAGAAGGAAACTGGTAGGAGCTTAGAACATGTCAAGAAGGAACATTGTGAGTATGTAAAAAATACAGTGGTACACATAGAACATGGAGAAAGCACGTACGTATTAAATGGTTCTAGCCTCCATTTCTTTGGATCGGCAAAATCGATAATGCAATTGATGGACTCAGACAAGTAGAGAGTATATCTCTTGTTATGCCTTGAGAGAAGCTCGGTTTGCGTAATTCTAGTAATAGAGGGGAAAAGGCAAACGATCTTGCTGTTTCCAAACGCCAAAAACATAACGGAACTAGTTGGTCAAGAAGTGACTCTGCTGCATTGGCTTTGGTGATTGTCTTACATAAAAATAATGATCAATATAGATATCTTTTGAGCTAGCTGCATAGCTCCTAGCAAATAATAAAATACGAGGTAACCTATTTCACAGTTCGAAGGATTTTCAAATCTATTTAGGGGTATGGA